>NZ_JAWRXV010000032.1:0-115446 GCF_046534875.1 Paraburkholderia sp. SIMBA_054
TGTTAGCCGCTTTCTTTTGCCTACTTTTCTTTGCGGCGGCAAAGAAAAGTAGGTGCCGCCCCGCACAGGGGCGACGCTTGAAGTGCGAAGGCATGACGCGGATGCCAGCGCAAGGGCTAAAGCCGGAAGGCAACGCCTGAAGCACGAATGCAAAACGCGAATGCTGGCGCAACGGCTAAAACCTGAAGGCGACGCCTGAAGCACGAAGGCAAAACGCGGATGCTGGCGCAACGGCAAAAACCGGAAGGCGACGCCTGAAGCACGAATGCAAAACGCGGATGCCAGCGAAAAGACCAGCACACCCAACCCGCCCGCGCCGAGAAAACGCAAACGCGGATGCCAGCGCAAACACAAAAACACCGACCAGCGTCGCAGACAACAAAAAAAACCTACTTTGTGGTGACCTCTCTCTTCCCCCTCACAATCTCATCCCCAGCATTAGCCGACAACTTCCTGGTAACAAGAATCGAAGCAAACGAACAAAGCCCAACCACAACAAACGCGGGCCAGAAATCCGACCATTGCAGAGCAGCATGCCCATGCACAGCACGAGTAATCGACAGCACAATCCCCGCAACGGTAACCCCAAGCCCAAGAGAAATCTGCTGCACAACACTGCCGAGGCTAGTCGCCCGACCCACATCACGGCTTTCAATCTCCGCATAAGTCATCGAGTTCAAACTCGTAAACTGCAAAGCAGGAAAGAACCCACCAAGCAGCACAATGACCCAGATCAACCACGTCGGCGTCCCAGGGAAAAACGCACCGCACGCGGCAATGGCGATACCCGAATACGCCGCGTTATACATCAGCACAGTGCGAAACCCCCAGCGTCGCAAGACAGTGGCAGCAAGCGTCCGCATGAACATGCCACCAAACGCCGAGGCACACGTAATCAACCCCGATTCGAAGGCGCTCATCCCAAGCCCTTCCTGCAGCACAAGCGGCAGCAAAAACGGCACAGCACCAAGCCCGATACGAAACAGCGATCCACCCAGCACGCTAGCCTGAAACGTCGGCACGCGAAAAAACCGCAAATCGAGCAACGGACGCTCGACACGCCGCGCATACAGCACATAGATGCCGATCATCACAGCGCCGATCACCGTCATCACGGTGGCTGTCGTGCCAGTCACCAGTTCGCCGTCGGTGAGCGAAAGCCCAAGCAGAAACAGCGACGCGCCGCCCGCCGACAAAACGAAACCCAACCAGTCGAGCGGACCCGGATGCGGCTCGCGCGTGTTCTTGATGTACTTGTTGGTGAGCCAGATGCCCAGAATGCCGACGGGAATGTTGATGAAGAAAATCAGCCGCCAATGCAGATACGTCGTGATGAAGCCGCCGAGCAGCGGTCCCGCCGCAGGTCCGAGCATCGCGGGCACGCTCAGGTAGTTCATCGCGCGTATGTACTCGGAACGCTCCACCACGCGGAAGATGATGATCCGCCCGACAGGCACCATCATCGCGCCGCCCACGCCCTGTATGAAGCGCGCAACCGTGAACGTCGCGAGTGATGTCGACGCCGCGCACGCCAGCGAGCCGACCACGAAGATGCCGATTGCCGTGCGGAACACCGAGCGCGCGCCGAAACGGTCGGCCAGCCATCCGCAGACGGGAATGAACACCCCGAGCCCGAGCACGTAGCTGGTGACGGCGATTTTCAGTGTGACGGGGTCCCGGCCGAAGGCGCGCGCCATTTCAGGCAGCGCAGTGACGATGACATTCGCATCGACGCTCTCCATGAACATCGCGCAGGCGACGATGACGGGAGCGATAAAAGCCTTGATGGCAAGCAGCACGGGCGGCGAGCGATGTAAGTGAATGTTGATTATTGCATAGCCAGTCCGGCAAATGCCATGACGTTGTGGTTACAACTGGATTTTCAGTGCGGGGGCTAGTCGCTGTCGATATGTGTGATCTGCGCGTAACGAGCGCGGTGCGGGGTAAGCGATCGGGGGTTTTGCCTTTGCGCTGGCATCCGCGTGGCGCTTGCGCGGTGCAAGCGTTGCTCCCTGTGCGGGGCGGCAGATGCTTTGTCTGCGACGGCTGGTTGGTTTGCTTCGGGTTTTCGCTGGCATCCGCGCTTTGCCTTCGTGCTTCAAGCGTTGCCCCTGTGCGGGGCGGTGCCTGCTTTGTCTGCGACGGCTGGTTGGTTTGCTTCGGGTTTGCGCTGGCATCCGCGTTATGCCTTCGCACTTCAAGCGTCGCCCCTGTGCGGGGCGGCACCTACTTTTCTTTGCCGCCGCAAAGAAAAGTAGGCAAAAGAAAGCGGCTCACACCGCCAACATTTCTTCTTGCCTGAGGGCCCCCAACCGGTCCCTCGCTTCACACGGCAAACACGTGACTCATGCTTGTTGCCAACGCTCTTAATTGACGCCTCACCCGCTTCACGCACCTGCAATGCGGCACGCCGTGCCAGATATTCCACCGCCGCCCAGGTGGCAAACTGTGTGTAGGCCGTAGCACTGCACACGCCTCACTTCGAACCGATAGCGCACGCGTGCTGCGATGTAAGAGCACCAAGCTATACGACGCGACAGCCTACACACAGTTTGCCACCTGGGCGGCACGTACCATTCGCTGCCGCTTGCCCGAGTACGGGTATTCGAAGCGGGTGAGGCGTTCATTCGAAGCGTTGGCAACAAACATGAGTCACGTCGTTGCCGTGTGTAGCGTAAGACCGGTTGGGGGCCCTCAGGCAGGAAGAAGAGTTGGCGGTGTGAGCCGCTTTCTTTTGCCTACTTTTCTTTGCGGCGGCAAAGAAAAGTAGGTGCCGCCCCGCACAGGGGCGACGCATGAAGCACGAAGGCATAGCGCGGATGCCAGCGCAAACCCGAAGCAAACCAACCAGCAGTCGCAGGCAAAGCATCTGCCGCCCCGCACAGGGGCAACGCATGCACATCCCCCGGTCAGCTCCCGTGACGACAGAACAACCGATGATGCCCCTCCGGCCCGGCCGCTTCATCCCCGCCGATCTTAGCCAAACTCCACCGGCATGCGAGTAAAAAACACATGAACATTCGCCGCACGCACGATTTCGAGCAGACGATCCGCTTCAGCGTCCGTGGTCGCGAGGATCACCTGCTGCGGCTGGTCGCCGAGCGAGAGTGCATGCGCAGCATGAAGAGCACCCGCATGCCCAACGCCCTGCGCGCAACTAACCACCGTCGCGCCGCGAATGCCAAGCCCGCGCGCCTCGTGCAGCAGCCATTCGCACACGGTCTGATGACCGTGCCGCCGGTTGCGCTCAGTGAAGAAAGTCAATTGACAGCCGTTCATCGTGACGCTCGCCCGCTGGATGCCAACCCTGCTAGGCCCGTGACGCCGAAGCCGACGGCGCCCTGGCGCCCGCATGGCTCACGTGATGCCGCGCATAGTCGACCGCTTCGATCAGCACGGAGGCGATTTCGCCGACGCGCTCGCGCGGTATTCGGATCTCGACCCATTCGCGCATCGCCGAGCGGCCATACGGCTGGAAAGCGAACGCGCGGCCCGTGTCCACCAGCTGCGCCGCGCGTTCGGCGGGCAGCTTGATGCCGATGCCGCTGCCGTACACGCAAAACGCGAGATTCGAGCCGACGAACGCAGCCGGGCAGCCGAACATCGCGCCCGCGTGCACCGTAGGGTCCTTGTCCTGAACGTAAGCGAACACCGCATCGAACAGTCCGACATCATGCAAGAGTCTTGGCTCTGTTTTCATCGCGTTTCTCCTGTCGCCCGGATTCGCGTTGCACCGCTAGCGCGTGGATCGGTAAGCGTGTGCGTCGCTGTGTGCGTCAGACTTGAAGCAGATTACGCGCTTTCACGGCACACCGCTGCCGAGCACCTCGTAATCGACGGCGCAGCGCGTATAGAAGAGCGGCACGCTGCCTTGCCGCAGGCGGTTGAGCAGCGCATCGACGCGCTCGTTTTCTCCCGCGAGCGTGATGGCGACAGGCTGATCGGCGAGTTCGACAAAGCGCGCCGCGTGATATTTGCCGTTCACGTCCACGCATTCGCTGACATCGACGACCGTCGCGCCATGGATACCCGCTTGCCGCGCTTCGTCGAGTATCCAGCCGACTGTCGTCTGATGGTGCTTGCGCGGGCCGGTCGTGGCCGCGAACACGGTGAGCTGGCTGCCTTGCATGCCGACCTCCATGCGCTGTGCGCTGTCGTGCGAGAACCATTATCGCGCTGTGAACGCGCGCACGACAGTCTCGCAAGAGCGATGCCCGTTTGCCTTGCGACTGGTCATGATTACGGCACGAGGCGACCGCTGATCGATGCGGCAGTGCGTCATAAGCGCGAACATTTGCTCACGCGTAAATGGATCGTTCACAATGAACAGCTTCGATACTGAGATTACCGATATGACCGACCCCACGCCACATGTTCATCACGCCGCGTCGGAAGGCTACACGAAGGGCGCGAATACCTATGTCAAAGGCCGTCCCGACTATCCGCCGGAACTGGCAGGCTGGCTGAAAGGCGATCTGGCGCTCGGGCCGGGCAAGACGGCCGTCGATCTCGGCGCGGGCACGGGCAAGTTCACGCCGCGTCTCGTCGAAACGGGCGCAAGCGTGATCGCCGTCGAACCCGTTGCGCAGATGCGCGAAAAAATCGCCGCTGCGCTGCCGCAAGTCGATGTGCGCGAGGGCACTGCGCAGCGCTTGCCGCTCAACGACGCATCCGTCGATGCCGTGCTGTGCGCGCAGTCGTTTCACTGGTTCGCGATGCCCGCTGCGCTTGCCGAGATTCGCCGTGTGCTGAAACCGGGCGGACATCTCGGGCTCGTGTGGAACGTGCGCGATGCGCGCGTGCCGTGGGTCGAGCGGCTCGACGCGATCGTCAACGCGCGCGAAGGCGATGCGCCGCGCTATCACACGGGCGAATGGCGTAACGTGTTCCCGGCCGACGGTTTCGGTGATCTGGAAGAGCGGCACATGCCGCACGGGCACACGGGACCCGTCGAAGATGTGATCGTGACGCGCGTGCACTCGACAAGCTTCATTCTCGCGTTGCCGCCCGAAGAGTGGGCGCAAGTTGAGGGCGAGGTGCGCGCGCTGATCGCGTCGGAACCAGCGCTGAGCACGCACGATACGGTGACGGTGCCTTATGTGACGTACGCGTATCGGTTGAAGCGAGTGGGTTAGTGCTTGCGCACCAGCGCATCGACCAGTGCGAACGCCGTCTGCCTGAGCTTCTTCGGATCGCCGTAGACGCGTTCCATCACCGCGATGCCGCGCGTCGTCGTCACGATCAGGTTCGCTGCCTGCTGCGGCGGTAGCGTCAATTGCGCGCGTGCTTCTTTCGTGTCTAGCACGCTCAGGAGGGCCGCTTCGAGCGCATCGAGCATGGCCTGCAACGCCTCGCGCGGACGCGGCGAGTCCGGTTCGATCTCGACGGCCGTTTTCGTCGACAGGCAGCCGCGCGTGGGCGTGCCCTGCGAGATCGAGCGAATCGCGAAGGTGAAGAACGACGTCAGCGCGTCGTGCAGATCGGGCTTGTCGAGCGCCTTGCGCGCGTCCGCGACGAAACGCTGCGCATAGCGTTCGAATACGCGCATGAAGATCTCTTCCTTGTCGCCGTATGCGTTATACAGCGAGCCGCGCTGCACGCCCGTCGCTTCGGCGAGGTCCAGCATCGACGTGGCGCGAAAGCCTTTGCGCCAGAAGACGTCCAGCGCGTGCGCGAAGGCGTCGTCTTCATTGAACTGACGAACTCCTGCCATGGTTTGCCTCGGTCCTGGAAATGCCCAAAACCGTATTTTGACACCATTGGCTAGCATGCACAAAAATGCGGACATCAACGCGCGCGTTCGCGTTCGTCGATGAAACCTTTGAGCGTCGCCAGCGTGTCGGCGTCGTCGATGTGTTTGTCGGTGCGCCAGCGCAGCATGCGGGGAAAGCGCACGGCCACGCCCGACTTGTGGCGTGGACTCGCCTGAATGCCTTCGAAGCCGAGCTCGAACACGAGCGTCGGCGTGACGCTGCGTACGGGGCCGAACTTTTCGACGGTGGTCTTGCGCACAATGGCATCGACCTCGCGCATCTCCTCGTCGGTGAGGCCCGAGTACGCCTTCGCGAAGGGCACGAGCGTGCGCACGCCGTCGGCCTCGTCCCACACGGCGAACGTGAAATCCGTATAGAGGCTCGCGCGCCGGCCGTGGCCGCGTTGCGCGTAGATCAGCACGGCATCGACGGCATAGGGGTCGATCTTCCACTTCCACCAGGTGCCCGACGCCTTGGTTCGTCCCACGCCATACATCGACGTGCGCTCCTTCAGCATCAGACCTTCGACGCCGCGCGCGCGGCTCTCGTCGCGCGTCGTGGCAAGCGTGTTCCAGTCGCGCGCGTCGACGAGCGGCGATACGCGCAGAGGGTCTTTCGCGAGCGTCGCGCCCAGTGCATCGAGCCGCGCGCGCCGCTCGTGCAGCGGTTGCATACGCAGATCGTCCCCGTTCGCTTCGAGCAGGTCGTAGGCGAGAAACGTCGCGGGCGATTCGGCGAGCACGCGCTTCGTCAGCGACTTGCGTGTGATGCGCGGTTGCAGCCGCGCGAACGGAAGCGGCGCGAGCGCGCCGGGTTCCCACGCGAGTATTTCGCCGTCGAGTACGGTGCCGTCGGGCAGCGTCTCACCCAGGGCGACGACTTCGGGAAAGCGGTCCGTGATGAGGTCTTCGCCGCGCGACCATACCCACACGCGGCCATCGCGTCTCACCACTTGCGCGCGGATGCCGTCCCACTTCCATTCGGCGAACCACGACGACGGATCGCCGAGCGTCGCGGGATCGACCTGCAACGGATGCGCAAGAAAGAACGGATAGGGCAGGCCGAGTTCGCTTTCATGGCGGCTACGCGCGGTTTGCGCATCAGCGCTTGCGTCGCCGGAAGGCGCGGGCGCGATCAGGCGAAGATAGCGCGCGGCGTCGGGCGGCTGGCTCGAATCCGTCCAGCCGACCATGCGCTGCGCGATCAGCTTGTGATCGACGCCCGCCACATCGGCGAGCGCGCGCACCACGAGTTGCCGCGCCACGCCGACACGAAAGCCGCCGCCGATCAGCTTCGTCAACAGAAAGCGGCCGCTCCAGTCGAGTTCGTCCCAGTACGCGACGAGCCGCTCGCGCAGCGCTTCCGGCGAAGCGCCGCGCAGCGTCAGGATGCGCTCCTCGATCCACTGCGTGAGGCCAAGCTCCGAGGTGCGCGCGGCGGGCGGCAAGACATGCGCGATGGTCTCCGCGAGATCGCCGACGGCCTGATACGACTCTTCGAACAGCCACTCGGGCAGGCCGGCGCGGGTGCGCGCGATGTCGGTCAGCAGACGCGTCGGCACCGACTGGCGCGGCTTGCCGCCCGCCAGAAAATACGACGCCCACGCGGCGTCTTCGGGCGGCGCGGCGTGGAAATAGGAGATCAGCGCATCGAGCTTGTCGCGCGTCGATGTCGTGGCGTCGAGCGCGGTATAGAGCGTAGCGAAGCGCTTCATGATGCTTCGGGCGTCGATACGTCGGCGCTCATTGCAGGCTCGCTTTCGCTGGCCGCCGCTGCGTCTGCTTCGATTGCATCATCGCCGTACTCGGTTGCGAACGCGCCCGCTTCGAGACCTTGCTCGCGCAGCCAGCGCACCATCGGTTCGACCTGTCCATGCGTGACGATCACGCGCTGTGCGCCCGTCGCGGCGATGGCCGTTTGCAGGCCGGGCCAGTCGGCATGATCGGACAGCACGAAGCCGCGATCGACGCCGCGCCGCCGGCGCGTGCCGCGCAGACGCATCCAGCCCGACGCGAACGCGTCGCTGTATTCGCCGAAGCGCCGCAGCCATGCGCTGCCTTGCGCGGACGGCGGCGCGATCACGAGTGCCTGTCGGAAGGCCTCTTTGTTCTTCGCGGGAATCTCGCTGACGAGGCGCACGGGCGGCAGCGCGACACCCGCTGCGCGATACGCCCGATTCAATGGATCGACGGCGCCGTGACAGAAGATCGGGCCGATGCCCGCATCGATGCCCGCGAGAATATGCTGTGCCTTGCCGAACGAATAGCAGAACAGCACGGAAGCGCGACCGGTGGCCGCGTTGTGACGCCACCAACTGTCGATGCCGTCGAACACCGTTTGCGGCGCGTCCCAGCGGTAGATGGGCAGGCCGAAGGTGGACTCGGTGATGAAGGTATCGCAGCGCACGGGCTCGAACGGCGCGCAAGTGGGATCGGCGTCGAGCTTGTAGTCGCCCGAAGCGACCCATACTTCGCCGCGATATTCGACGCGCACCTGCGCCGAGCCCAGCACATGTCCCGCCGGATGCAGCGACACGTCGACGCCGTTGATCGCGATGCGCTCGCCATACGCGAGCGTCTGCAACGCGATGCCCGGTAGCCGCGACTGCAGCACGAGCGCGCCGGGTTCGGCGGCGAGATAGCGGCGATGCCCGAAGCGCGCGTGATCGGCGTGGGCATGCGTGATGACCGCGCGCTCGACGGGCCGCCACGGATCGATATGGAAGTCGCCTGGCGGGCAATACAGGCCTTCGGGACGCGCGACGATCAGGTCTGTCTGTTGGCTCAAAGCTTGTCTCCGCGAAGGACCCGGCGGTGTCTGCAGGCGTGCGCCCGTGCATCAATGGACTCGCGCGATACGGCGGAAGTTCATCGCGCGCGTCGACCGAAGCGGGCCGCAGGAAACGCAAAGCGCCCCGGCGTCGATATGACGCCGGGGCGCGTGAACAGCGGTCGCTTCCTACGATTCGACGGACATCACTGGCCGCCTTGGTTCGTGCCGTTCGTGCCCGGTTGCATCTTGCCGTTCTGCTGCATCGTGCCGTTGTTCGACCGGTTCATGCCCGCGCTATTCGGCGTCGAGCCCGTGCCTGTGCCCGCGCCGCCGCCTGTCGCGGTTGTGCCCGGCGTACCGTAGCCGCTGTCGTTCGTGCTGCCGCGCTGCATGCGGTTGACGCCTGCGCCGGGCGTTGCCACACCGCCTGCGCCACCCGCGTTGCCACCGCCCGCGCCCACGCCGTTGCCGGATGAACTGCCGCCAGCGCCGTTACCGCCGCCAGCAGCACCCCCGCCGCCCGCGCCGCCTGCCGCTTGAGCATAGACGCCGCCGGACAAAGCCATGACCAGTGCAGTAGCAAGTACCTTCTTCATCGTGCGTTTCATGGTCGAACCTCCCAGGATGATTTGATTGTCACGAGTCGGTGTTGTTGACCCGCCCGTGGATTCATTAGCGCAAACCCCGTGCCGCGCAAGCTGCACGACCGACTCGTCGTGAGTCACTTGCGTCTGGAACGGTGCTTGCGGAGACCCTTTGACGATGCAGGCGCAGACGCCCCGTGCGTCGCGCGGTTTTTCAGGCAAAGGAGCCCCACAGATGGCAAACAAGCAGCGTAACCAGCAGCCTTCCGCGCCGGCGGAAGATCTCAAGTCGAAGGATCTCGAACGCTCTCGCGCGCGTCCGCAAAACGAAGCGCTGCGCACGAACCAGGGCGTGAAGATCGCGGATAACCAGAACACGTTGCGCGCGGGTCCGCGCGGTCCGTCGTTGCTGGAAGATTTCATCATGCGTGAAAAGATCACGCACTTCGACCATGAGCGCATTCCGGAGCGCATCGTGCATGCGCGTGGCTCGGCGGCGCACGGCGTGTTTCAGGTCTACGAACCGATGGCCGAATACACGAAGGCAGCCTTTTTACAGGACCCGTCAGTGCAAACGCCCGTATATGTGCGCTTTTCCACCGTGCAGGGCCCGCGCGGGTCCGCCGATACCGTACGCGACGTGCGCGGCTTCGCGACGAAGTTCTACACATCGGAAGGCAATTACGACCTGGTCGGCAACAACATGCCCGTGTTCTTCATTCAGGATGCGATCAAGTTTCCCGACTTCGTGCATGCCGTGAAACCCGAAGCGCCGAACGAAATGCCGACGGGCGGCTCGGCGCACGACACGTTCTGGGACTTCGTGTCGCTCGTGCCCGAGGCCACGCACATGGTGCTCTGGACGATGTCGGACCGTGCGATCCCGCGCAGCCTGCGCACGATGGAAGGCTTCGGCGTGCACACGTTCCGCTTCGTCAACGCGAAGGGCGCGTCGCGCTTCGTGAAGCTGCACTGGCGGCCCGTGCTCGGTTCGTATTCGCTGTTGTGGGACGAAGCGCAAAAGCTCGCGGGCAAGGACCCGGATTTCCACCGGCGTGATCTGTGGGAAGCGATCGAGCGTGGCGACTATCCGGAGTTCGAGTTGGGCGTGCAGATCATCGAAGAGAAAGATCAGGATTCGTTCGGCTTCGATCTGCTCGATCCGACCAAGCTCGTGCCCGAGGAGATCGTGCCTGTGAAGATCATCGGCAAGATGACGTTGAACCGCAATCCGGACAACTTCTTCGCCGAAACCGAGCAGGTCGCTTTCCATCCGGGTCACGTCGTGCCGGGTATCGATTTCAGCAACGACCCGCTGCTGCAAGGGCGGTTGTTCTCGTACACGGATACGCAGATCAGCCGGCTTGGCGGCCCGAACTTCCATGAGATCCCCATCAATCGTCCCGTCAGCCCGAACATCAACAACCAGCGCGACGGCATGCACCGGCAGACGATCAACGTCGGCCAGGCTTCGTACGAGCCGAATTCAGTGAGCGACGCATGGCCCAAGGAAACCGATCCCGCTGCAAAGGATGGCGGCTTCGAGAGCTACGCCGAGCCGATGGAAGGCACGAAGATCCGCGTGCGCAGCGACTCGTTTGCCGATCATTTCTCGCAGGCCGCGCTGTTCTATCAGAGCATGAGCGACGTCGAGAAAGAACACATCGCGCTCGCGTATCAGTTCGAGCTGGGCAAGGTGACGAAGCCGGAGATTCGCGCGCGCGTGGTTAATGAGATTCTCGCGAACTTCGACGCGGGCCTCGCGGCGACGGTGGCTGAAGGTCTCGGCTTGCCTAAGCCCGGCAAGGGTGCGCGGCCAGCGGGCAAGCAAAAGCCTTCGCCGGCCTTGAGCCTGCTGAACCGCGGCGTGCCCGGCATCAAGACACGCAAGATCGCGGTGCTCGCCGCGCCGGGCAGCGATGGCGCCGCCATCAAGAGCGTGCAGGCGGCGCTGAAGTCGCAGGGCGCGACGCCCTTGCTGGTCGCGCCGACACTCGCGCCCATCGATGGCATGAACCCCGACGCGACGATCTCCGGCATGCCGTCGATCATGTTCGATGGCGTGGTGGTCGTGGGCGGCGCGCAGGGCACAAAGGCGCTCGCGCAATCGGGCGACGCGCGCCACTTCGTGCTCGAAGCGTTCCGGCATCTGAAGGCCATCGCGGCAACGGGCGCGGGCAAGGACGTGTTGAGCGCGTCGCATCTGCCCGAGAAAGGCGATGGCGTGTTCATCGGTGACGACGGCAAGGTCGAGGCGGTGTTGAAGCCGTTCATCGAAGCGGTGGGGCAGCATCGCGTGTGGTCGCGTCGGCAGATGGCTGAGACCGTGCCCGCGTGAAGCAAGCGACGTGCGCTCAGGCGTAGAAACGCCGTTGCTGCCATCGTGCAGCAACGGCGTTTTTTTGAGCGAGGTGAACGGCAGCGGCTAACGGCGCATCGAAGGCGAGCCTTCACGCTCGACGGCCTGCAAGCGCCAGAAGCCCGCGACGGCGTCGGGCCGCGAGTGCGAGATCCACGTCGCCTGGCCTTGTGCCGACGTCATATTGCCATGCCGGTCGAGGCGCACGCCGTACAGCGTGACGAGTGGCGCTTCGCTGCCGCGCGCGCACAGCGACATGACGTGCCCGTCCTCGCGCACCTCGCCCGACGACGGCAACTCGACGCCGCGTCGATCCTGCGACGTCCACGCGTGGTTAATCGTGTCGAGCCATAACACCGCGTAGTCGTGATTGACGGTCGGGTCGGATGTATTGATCAGAATCGACAGACGCATGAACCCTCCATGTCCGCATGATTGCAGTCGCCCGGACCTCGCGGCAGGGCAATGGCTTTCGCCGTGTCAAGCAACGGCTGTTCCAGGTTTTGGGATTCGCTCGCGTTCGCGGTGCAGCAAGGCCGGCCGACAGGATGCGCACTGTTGCGCCGCACAGTGTTCTGTACAAACTGCACGGCGGCATTGCCGTTTTTACGCGGCGTCCTGATTCGCCGCGCATCGCGATGCCGCGCGCGAAAAAACGTACACTCACCGTATTAGCGGGAACGGCCTTCTTCATGCCATGCAGCAGAGAACGGTCCGTCATTCAGCAGGCGTTGCACAGGAGACAGCATGGATCTGTTCATGTCGATGGAAGCGTTCGTGCGGGCCGCCGAGGCCCAGAGCTTCGCGAGCGCCGCGCGCCAGCTGGGCGTGGCGAAATCCGTCGTCACGTCGCGCGTGAAGCAGCTCGAAGAGCACTTCGGCGTGCCGCTCTTTCATCGTTCGACGCGCGCGGTGCGTCTGTCGGAGATCGGCGAGACCTATTACCGGGAATGCGCCGAACTCGTCAACAAGGTCCACGATCTGTCCGGCCGCTCGGCCGCGCAGCACGAGTCGCTGTCGGGCACGCTCAATGTCCATGTATTGCCAGGTTTCGCGCTCGGTCATTTCTCGCGTGCGCTGATCGAGTTTCGCGAGGCACATCCGCGCATCGAGTTCGTCGTGACGGTCAACGACCGCGTGATCGATCCCGTGCAGGAAGGCTTCGACCTCGCGTTGCAGATCTATCCGCCCGCGTCGAATCTGCTTGTCGAGCGGCGGCTCTTTCCCGTGCGTGGCGTGCTGTGCGCAGCGCCCGGCTACCTGAAGGAAGAGCCCGTGATCGAAACGCCGCTCGATCTGCTGCGGCATGATTTCGCGCGTTACTCGTACTACCCGTGGGGCGACAAGTGGCCGCTGATGAAGGGCAACGAGTGCTTCGAAATCGCGCTGAATCCGGTGCTGAAAACCAATAGCGTGCACTTGCTGCTCGAATTCGCGCGGGCGGGCGCGGGCGTCGTCTATCTGCCGACGATGGTCGCCGCCGCCGATCTGCTCGAACGCCGTCTGGAGCGTGTGCTGCCCGATTACGCGGCGCCGCCGCTGTGGCTGTCGGCCGTGTATCCCGCCTCGCATCGCTCGACGGCGAAGGTGAAGGCGTTCGTCGACTTCCTGCGCGGGCGCTATCTGCGCGAGCCGCAATGGGACAAGGCGCTCGGCATCGCCCCCGACGATGAAGATACGAAGAGCGTCGGCGAAGAACTCGCCGACCAGTGAGCGCCGCACGGGCCACGCGGGCCACACGTCCCGCTCGGCCCGCCCCGCAGGCCTGAACGACGACGCCAGGTAATTTCCCTGGGGTCTTCTGCCCGCACCCTGCGTTCTGATTTGCCGAACCTCGGATCATTGCTGTTGCGCCTCCCGGCACTTACTCTTGCGTCCATGGAATCACGCAAGACCACGCAAGACGTGGCCGACAGAATCAACGCAGATTCAAGGAGGCAGACATGCAGCAGACCTGGTTGGGGAGTCTCGACAACTACCGTAAAGGCTCCATCGAAATCATCAAGGGCAAGCCCGAACACTACGCAATGTCGAATGTGTTCGAAGTCGCGAGCCATGCCGCGCCGTACGAGAAGATCGTGGTCGGCAAGAACCTCAAGTACGTGATCGAAACGCTGCGGGCGGAAGGTACGTCGCCGTGGTTCACGGCATCGCACGACGAATTCTGCGTCGTGATGGATGGCGAGATCGACGTACATTTCATCAAGCCTTCGGACGGCCCGCTGGTCGATGCAGAAACCGAGGGCAGTGTGCGGCTCGACGGCACGCCTTCAGGAAAGAGCATGGGCTTCGTGCGGCTGCGCCGCGGTCATCAGGCGCTGTTGCCCGCGGGCGCCGCGTATCGCTTCGAGACGGCAGGACAAGGCGTGCTGCTCGTGCAGACCATTCTGGGCCGCTATTCGGTCGAGAAGTGGAAAGACATCTGCATTCAGTAACGCACAACCTTTTTCTGGAGTCGGTCATGAGCACAGTCAATACGCTGCAAAACGTCAGCGCAGGCGAGCCGGATGCCGCCACGGGTTATCGCACGTTCCGCCTCGGCGATTTCGAGTTTTCACGCGACGCCTACTTCGTCACCATCAAGTGGCCCGCGAAAGGCCAGCAGCGCTCGCATCAGATGCACGCCGACGACTTCCTTCGCGCGATGATGCGCGACGTCGCGTGGGGCTTCTTCTACGGCTGGGTCAATTTCGACGAAGTGATCGGCACGCGCAATCACTACGGCAAGGTCGACATGTATGCGGGCGCGTATAACGCGAGCTTCCGCGACGCCGCCGTCGATCATACGCAGCAGTTCGACACGCCCGTCATCATGGCGACCTTCAAGGCGATTCTGCGGGACTGGGTCAACGAAGGCTTCGACCCGTTCGCCGCGCCCGAAGAGACGGGTTCCGCATTCGGCGCGAAGCATGGCGACAACATCGCGGCGATCGAACGCACGCGCATTGCCACGAAGCGCATGCCAGGCCTGGAAGGCGATTCGCCGCTGCGCGACGATTTCCCCATCAATCGACAATTCGCCGATGTCGCGCAGGACGAGCCGGAAATTCACGCCGCGCCCGGTTTCGAGAACGAGTTGCACGCGTTCAGCCTGTTCAAGTATTTGTCGCGCTCGGATGTGACGTGGAATCCGTCGGTGACGTCGGTGTGCAAGCAAAGCCTGTTTTGCCCGACAACGGAAGAATTCGTGCTGCCCGTGTTTCATGGCAACGATCGCGTCGAGTGGTTCCTGCAACTGTCGGATCAGATCATCTGGGATGTCGCCGACAAGGACACGGGCGAGCCGCGTGCGCGCATCACGATGAACGCGGGCGACATTGCCGCGATGCCCGCCGATATCCGCCACAAGGGCTATTCGCAGAAGCGTTCGATGCTGCTGGTGTGGGAGAACGCGACGCCCGATTTACCGAAGCGATACGAGAGCGGTGAACTGCCGCCGTATCCGATTCAGCTCTAAGCACTTCCTTTGGTGGTCTCCGAAACACGGCGCTGGCTAGCCGGCGCCGCGGGGACGCTCACGCCCAAACGCCTCATCGAGCAGGACTGACATGCAAACGCAACTCTTCATCGACGGCCGCTTCGTGCCATCGCTCTCGGGCGAAACACTCGCCACGCTCAATCCTCACGACAACTCGGTGATCGCCGAAGTCTCGATGGCGAATCACGCCGACGTCGATCGTGCCGTCGCTGCGGCGAAAGCGGCGTTCCCGAAGTGGAGCAACATGGCGGGCGCCGAGCGCGGGCGTCTGCTGCTGAAGCTCGCCGATGCGATCGAAGCGAATGCAGACCGGCTCGCACGCCTCGAATCGATCGACACGGGTCATCCGATCCGCGACACGCGCAATCTCGACGTGCCGCGCACGGCGGCGACGTTCCGCTATTTTGGCGGCATGGCAGACAAGTTCGAAGGCTCGGTGATTCCCGTCGAGCAGGGTTTTCTGAACTACCTGACGCGCGAGCCGGTGGGCATCGTCGGGCAGGTGGTGCCGTGGAATTTTCCGCTGATGTTCACCAGCTGGAAGATGGCGCCCGCGCTCGCAGCGGGTAACTGCGTGATCATGAAGCCCGCCGAACTCACGCCGCTTTCCAGTCTCGCGATTGCCGAGCTGATGGCCGAGGTCGGTTTTCCGCCGGGCGTCGTCAATATTCTGCCGGGGCTTGGGCATGTGACGGGCCAGTACATCGCCGAACATCCAGAGATCGGCAAGGTCGCGTTCACCGGCTCGACGGCTGTGGGGCGCAAGATCGTGCAGGCGTCGAGCGGCAATCTGAAGAAGGTGCAGCTCGAACTGGGCGGCAAGGGCGCGAACGTGGTGTTCGGCGACGCGAATATCGATGCCGTCGTGCAAGGCTCTGCGTTCGGCATCTTCCACAACCAGGGGCAGGCGTGCATCGCCGCGTCGCGGATGATCGTGCATGAGTCGGTCGCGGATGAAGTGCTGGAGAAGTTCGTTGCGCTCGCGCGTTCGATCCGTATCGGCGATCCGCTCGACCCGTCGACGGAAATGGGCCCGCTGACTTCGCGGCAGCATCGCGATCGCGTGCTGTCGTATGTCGATATCGCGCGCGAGCAGGGCGGACGCGTGCTGTCGGGCGGCAAGTCGCCGGACAATGCGGCGCTCGCGAACGGCTGCTATGTCGAGCCGACCATCGTTGAAGCGAAGCCGACTGATCGTGTATCGCAGGAAGAAGTGTTCGGCCCGTTCATGAGCGTGACGACCTTCCGCACCGACGAAGAAGCGCTCGCCATTGCGAACGGCACGGAGTACGGCCTCGGTGCGGGCCTGTGGACGCGCGATCTGCAACGCGCGCACCTCATTGCACGCGAGATTCATAGCGGCATGGTGTGGGTCAACTGCTACAAGCGCGTGAGTCCGGGCTCGCCGTTCGGCGGCGTCGGCGCGAGCGGCTATGGGCGCGAAATGGGCTTCGAAGCGATGCGCGAGTACACTCAGGCCAAGTCGGTGTGGATCAATGTCGATGCGCAGATCCCGCCTTATTATCCGCGCTGAAACCATGCTGGAACGCTAACTCCATGGAACCGTTCGTCTATCAGGGCTTGCCTTCGCGCGTCGTATTCGGCGTCGGCAGTCTGGATCATCTGGGCCGCGAGATCGAATTGCTCGGCGCGCAACGCGCCATCGTGCTGTCGACGCCGCAGCAGCGCGCACAGGCCGAGCAACTCGCGGAACGCATCGGGCCGCGCGCGGCGGGCGTCTATGCGGAAGCGGTGATGCACGTACCCGTCGAAACGGCGCGTGCAGCACGCGATTACGCGGCGCGTGTCGGCGCCGATTGCGCGATCGCCATCGGCGGCGGTTCGACGACGGGCCTCGGCAAGGCAATCGCGCTCGAAACGTCGCTACCCATCATCGCGATTCCGACCACTTACGCGGGTTCCGAAATGACGCCGATCTACGGCCTCACGGAAGGCGGCGTGAAGAAGACGGGCCGTGACTTGCGTGTGTTGCCGAAGACGGTCATCTACGATCCCTCTTTGACCGTATCGCTGCCGCCCGCGCTTTCGTTGACGAGCGGCATCAACGCGATTGCGCATGCCGCCGAAGGTCTCTACTCGCAGGACGCGAATCCCATCATGAGCCTGATGGCGGAAGAGGGCATACGCGCGTTGGGCGAAGGCTTGCCGCGCGTGATGAAGACGCCTGACGATCTCGATGCGCGCGCCGCGTGTCTCTATGGCGCATGGCTGTGCGGCGCGGTGCTGGGCAGTGTAGGCATGTCGCTGCATCACAAGCTGTGTCATACGCTTGGCGGCACGTTCAATCTGCCGCATGCCGAGACGCACACGATCGTTTTGCCGCACGCGCTCGCGTACAACCGCGCGGCGGCGCCGCACGCGATGCAGCGTATCGCGCGCGCCCTGCATGCGGACGATGCCGCGCAAGCCGTGTACGATCTCGCGCGCGACAACGGCGCGCCGATCGCGCTGAAGGACATCGGCATGAAGGAAGGCGATATCGATGTCGCGCTCGATCTCGCGTTGAAGAGCCCTTATTGGAATCCGCGCGCGGTGGAGCGCGAGCCGCTTCGCGCGTTGCTGGAAAATGCTTACGAAGGACGCAGGCCCGCATAGCGCAGGCGCTATATCGGTGATGCAATGAACAACGCAACCAGCGCCCAGAGAGCGTGAGGACATCATGAGAGAGACAAATAGCAACCCCGCAGTTCACCCTACTACCGACATCGTGCTCGCCACGCTTTCGGGCTGCGCCGACGCGCGCCTGAAAGAGATCATGACGGCGCTCATCAAACATGTGCACGCGTTTGCCGAAGAAGTGCAACTGACGGGCGACGAATGGCGGCGCGGCATCGAGTTCCTCACGCAGACAGGCAAGAAATGCGACGGCATTCGGCAGGAGTTCATTCTGCTGTCGGACACGCTCGGCCTGTCGATCATGCTCGACGCGATTCATCGTCAGCACGACGTAACGGAATCGGCTGCCACGGAGCACAGTCTGCTCGGGCCGTTCTATCGCGAAGGCGCGCACGACGAAGCGTTCGGCGCGAACATCGCCCGCACGGAAGGTGAGCCGGCGCTGTTTCGCGGGCGGCTGATCGACGAGTCGGGCAAGCCCGTGCCGAACGCGCTGATCGAAGTGTGGGAAACGGCCAATAACGGCATGTACGAAGGACAGGACCCGGACCAGCCGGAGAGCAATCTGCGTGGCCGGTTCCGCTCGGGGCCGAACGGCGAATACGCGTTCCGTTCGATCAAGCCGACGCCCTATCCGATTCCGACGGACGGTCCCGTTGGCCAGATGCTGCTCGCGCTCGGCCGTCATCCGATGCGGCCTGCGCATGTGCATTTCCTGATCCAGGCGCCCGGCTACGACACCCTCACCACGGCGCTGTTCAGTTCCGACGATCCGTATGTCGATTCCGATGCGGTGTTCGGCGTGAAGCCTTCGCTCGTGGTCGAATACGCGACGAACGAGAGCCGCGCCGACGCGAAGGAGTGGGACTTGCCGAGCCCGTTCTTCGACGTGCAGCGCGACTTCGTGCTGACGCGCTCAGACGAAGCGGCATGATGATGACGGCCACGGCACTATGTCCGCTCGATGACATCCCCGATGGCGGCGGCAGGCAGATCGCGCCTGCGGGCGGGGGCGAGGCTGCCATCGTCGTGCTGCGCCGCGGCGATCGCGCGTGGGCCTATCGTAATGTATGCCCGCACTTCTCGATCCCGCTCAACTACGAGCCGGACACGTTCTGGACCTATGACAGCGAGCATCTGATGTGCGCGCATCACAGTGCGATGTTCCGTTTCGAGGACGGCGTGTGCGTCGACGGGCCTTGCCTTGGCGCAGCGTTGACGCGCGTGCCCGTGCGCGTCGAAGCGGGGATGGTGATCGAAAGTCAGGAACACGACAGTGTTTGACACAACCGCGCCCATGGGCGGCGTTTGAACATCAAATCGGGCAGAGTAACGGCGTGGCGGGGCGGTATCTGCTATCGTTCGCGTCTATGCTACCCATCATCTCGGTCTCGAATCTGTCGAAGACATACGCATCGGGTTTCCAGGCCCTCAAGCGTATCGACCTCTCCATTCGCCAAGGCGAAATCTTTGCATTGCTTGGGCCGAACGGCGCGGGCAAGACCACGCTCATCAGCATCATCTGCGGCATCGTCAATGCGAGCGAAGGCACCGTGACCGTCGACGGCCGCGATATCCGCAACGACTACCGGGCCGCGCGCTCGCTGATCGGACTGGTGCCGCAGGAATTGACCACGGATGCGTTCGAAACCGTCTGGGCGACGGTGTCGTTCAGTCGCGGCCTGTTCGGCAAGCCGAAGAATCCGGCGCATATCGAACAGGTGCTGCGCGACCTCTCGCTGTGGGAGAAGCGCAATAGCCGCATCATCCAGTTGTCGGGCGGCATGAAGCGGCGCGTGCTGATCGCCAAGGCGTTGTCGCACGAGCCGCGCATCCTGTTTCTCGACGAGCCGACGGCGGGCGTCGACGTCGAACTGCGCCGCGACATGTGGAAGCTGGTGCGCTCGCTGAGCGCGAACGGCGTGACGATCATCCTCACCACGCATTACATCGAAGAAGCCGAAGAGATGGCCGACCGCATCGGTGTGATCAACGGCGGCCAGATCATGCTCGTCGAAGACAAAGTGGAGTTGATGCGCAAGCTCGGCAAGAAGCAGTTGACGCTGCAACTCGAAACGCCGCTCGCGAGCATTCCGGCGTCGCTGGCGGACTATGGGCTGGAGCTTGCGAACGACAACGGCGAACTGATCTACACGTACGACGCCGAACGCGAGAAGAGCAGCAGCATCGTTGCGCTGCTCAACGATCTCAGCGAAGCGGGTATCCGCTTCAAGGACCTGCACACGACGCAAAGCTCGCTCGAAGACATTTTCGTGAGTCTCGTGCACAAACAACAACAAGAGGAGAGCGTGCGATGAACATCCATGCCATCCGCGCAATCTACCGCTTCGAATTGGCGCGCACCGGGCGCACGCTGATGCAGAGCGTGATCGCGCCCGTCATTTCGACGTCGCTCTATTTCATCGTGTTCGGCTCGGCGATCGGCTCGCGCATCCGCGAAGTGGAGGGCATCAGCTACGGCTCGTTTATCGTGCCGGGGCTCATCATGCTGTCGCTGTTGTCGCAGAGTATTTCCAACGCGTCGTTCGGTATCTATTTTCCGCGCTTCACAGGCACCATTTACGAACTGCTGTCCGCGCCCGTGTCGTATCTGGAGATCGTGATCAGCTATGTCGGCGCGGCGGCGACCAAGTCGATCATTCTCGGTCTGATCATTCTGGCCACGGCGGGTCTGTTCGTGCCGTTGCAGGTGCAGCATCCCGTCTGGATGATCGCCTTTCTCGTGCTGACGGCCGTCACCTTCAGTTTGCTCGGCTTTATCATAGGCATCTGGGCCGACAACTTCGAGAAGCTGCAACTCGTGCCGCTGCTCATCATCACACCGCTGACGTTTCTCGGCGGCAGTTTCTACTCGGTCGCGATGCTGCCGCCCGCGTGGAAAATCGTCACGCTGTTCAATCCGATCGTCTATCTGGTTAGCGGCTTTCGCTGGAGCTTCTTCGGGCTGGCGGATGTCAGCGTCGGCATCAGTCTCGGCATGACCGCGCTGTTTCTTTGCATCTTCCTTGCAGTGATCGCTTGGATATTCAAAACGGGCTATCGCCTGAAGTCGTAGTACGATGAACGTCGTTGGCGTGAAGCCGACATGGGAGCGGGCTGGTGTATGCGGGCAATGCGCAGGCAATGCCGCATCGCAGCCGTTCGATATCGCAGCACGACGCTTTGGGCGAGACGCGAGCGACAACCATGGCCACGACGCAATCACGACCGCTCGGCGCATTCGCCGCGCACATCCGCAATAACGAGGTCGAGCTGACTGAACGCTGGCTGAAGGCCGTGTTCAGCGATGTCGAGCTGACGGACCACGACCGTCTGACAAACGAGCAATTGACGGACCACGTACCCGACATTCTCGATTCCATGTGTAGCGCGCTCGAGCAGCAGGACCTCGAAGAGGTCGAGCCCGAAATCGAGCGCAAGGCGAAGCTGCACGGCAAGATGCGCTGGAAGCAGGGCTACCGCATCGACGAACTCGTGCGCGAGCTCGATCTGTTCCGCCAGGTGCTGATGGGTGCGGTCGTGCAGTACGCGGAGACGCATCCCGCCTTTACGCGGCGTCACGAAGAACGTGCGCGCTATTTCATCGACGAGGCCGTCAGCTTCGTCACGCTGACGTCGATACGTGAAGTCGTCACTGAACGCGATCGCAAGATCGACGAATATACGGGGCGGCTCGAACGCGCCAACCACGAACTGCTTCTCAAGCAGAAACTGGTCGGCGAACTGTACGAGTCGCGCATGCAGATCACACGCAGCGTCGTGCACGATCTGCGAAACTTTCTCAATGTGTTTTCGATGGCGTTGCAGCTCGTCGCGCGCGCGCCGGCAAAAACCGAGGCCGCGCTCGCGCTCGCGAACCGGCAGGCCGCCGATATGAAGGTGCTGGTCGATGAACTGGTCGAGTATTCGGTCGTGCTCGGCGACACGAATCAGGCCGCTGTCGAAACCGTCGATCTGCACGCGCTGTTCAACGAACTGGTCGCTTCATGCGGCCCTGCTATCCGCGAGAAAGGGCTCAAGCTGAATGCATCGTTCGACGGGCAACTGGCGTCCGTGCAGTCGAACCGCCTCAAGCTCAAGCAGATCGCGATCAATCTGCTGACGAATGCGTCGAAGTACACGAAGGCGGGCGAGGTCACGCTGGAAATCAGGGCGCGCGGCAACGACGCATGGTGTCTGCGCGTGTCGGATACGGGCGTGGGCATCGGCGCATCGGATCGCGATCGGGTGTTCAAGGAATTCGAGCGCGCCAATGACGACGACGTGCCCGGCGCGGGTCTCGGCCTCGCTATCGTGAAAGAGCTGTGCCGGATGCTGGATGGTGAGTTGCGCTTCGACTCGCAGCGCGGCGTCGGCACGACGTTCGAGATCACGTTCCCGATGCAGCTTCCGTCCGCCGGAACCGCGGACGCGCAAAAGTTCTAGCGCAATAAAAAAGGCCGGGCAGCGATGCCCGGCCTTCTTCAAACTGCGGTGCTGAAATCGGCTCAGCCGAACAGCTTCATCGCCTGCAGCAGCGTGTTCACCACGCCCCACGTCAGCGGAATCAGCACATACACCCAGAACACGGCGAGCAGGCCCTTGTTCGTCGGATGAGCGGTTTGCGTCGACATTGTGTTTCTCCTTTGTCTGACCTTATTTGGCGGCCGCGAGTTGCGCGTCCGTCATGTGATGCTTGTCGTGCACGTGCTTGACGCGCAGGTTGCAGATGAAGCCGATCACGAGCAGCACCGTCATGATGTGCACGGTCATCGTGTAGGCGTCCGCTTTCGCAACGCCATGCGCGACCTGATAGGCACGGATGTAGTTGACGAGCACGGGGCCCGCGACGCCCGCTGCCGCCCACGCCGTCAGCAGACGCCCGTGAATGCCGCCGACGAATGCGGTGCCGAACATGTCCGCGAGATAGGCGGGCACGGTCGAGAAGCCGCCGCCGTACATCGACAGGATCACGCAGTAGCACAGCACGAACAGCGCGATGTTGCCCGTCGACGCGAAGCTCGGCACGAGCCAGTACAGCACGGCGCCCAGCGCGAAGAAGATGAAGTATGTGTTCTTGCGGCCCACGTAATCCGACGCCGATGCCCACACGAAGCGGCCGCCCATGTTGAAGAGCGACAGCAGGCCGACGAAGCCCGCAGCGGCAGCGGCCGTCACCGTGTCCTTGAAGCTTTCCTGGATCATCACGGAAGCCTGGCCGAGAATGCCGATGCCGGCCGTCACGTTCAGGAACAGCACCAGCCAGATCAGGTAGAACTGGGGCGTCTTCAGCGCCTGGTCGATATGCACGTGGTTGCGCGTGATCATCTTCTGCATCGTGGTCGCGGGCGGCGTCCAGCCGGCCGGCTTCCAGTCGGCGGGCGGCACGCGGATCGCGAGTGCGCCGATCGACATCGAAATGAAGTACGCGATGCCGAGCACGATGAACGTTTCAGCCACGCCGATGCTCGTTGCGCTCTTGAAGTGGTTCATCAGCGCGACGGACAGCGGGGCGGCGATCATCGCGCCGCCGCCGAAACCCATGATCGCCATGCCCGTCGCCATGCCGCGACGGTCCGGGAACCAGCGGATCAGCGTCGACACGGGCGACACGTAACCGAGCCCGAGCCCGATTCCGCCGATCACGCCATAGCCGAGATACAGCAGCGCGATCTGGTGCGTCCACACGCCGATCGCCGAGACGATGAAGCCGCCGCCGAAGCAGCACGCGGCCGTAAACATCGTGCGGCGCGGACCGACTTTTTCGAGCCACTTGCCGGCAAACGCCGCCGACAAGCCGAGGCAGACGATCGCGAGCGAGAAGATCCAGCCGAGCGTGGTCAGCGACCAGTCGTCCGGCGCGGACTGCGTGACGCCGATGACTTTGGTGAGCGGCCCGTTGAACACGGAGAACGCATAGGCCTGGCCGATGCACAGGTGCACGGCGAGGGCGGCAGGCGGCACCATCCAGCGGGAAAAGCCAGGTTGGGCGATCGTTGCCTGTTTTGAAAAGAATGATGGCGAGCTGGCGCTACCGCCGGGCTCAGTGATGCTGCTCATGGTCGGTCTCCGATCGGGCTAAACGTCTGGTTATCGGTTGCAATTGCCGAAACTTGAGGTAGCGCAAATTTCACTAGATATGCTGGGCTGCAGCATATTCAGGAACGTGCTACCGGGAGGCCAAATTCGGCAATGGCGAGACGATAGGTGCACGCGACCGGCTTGGCAATATGAGAATTAAGTGCATATGGAAACCGCTGGGACCGTTGTGCGTAGCGGGATACAGCGTTTTCAAGCGACATGCCGCCGCAGGTGACCGCTTGACGCGCCACGCGCCGGTATTCATTTCGGGGCGGAATCGGTACGAGCGTGCAGATTGCTGCGTTAGCACATGGAAAGGCTCGCGCGGGGTTATTTGAAATGGCGTTCGATCCTCGTTTTGCTGTTGATGAACCGTTCTAGAAGTACAGTTCGCCGCACGGGAAAAAAGTACAGTAAGCGCTGGGACGGCCAGCCATCGCGGTTCCGGGCCCGGCGTGCTACGTTGGGATTGTTGCGGCCGCTGAACAACTGTATCTGATATACCACATACAAGATACTTGATTTTTTCCGCGACGCAGCATATGATTGAGTTATCGAATCACTCAATGACGGGAGCATCAAATGGATTTCGTGTCGCTTGCATTCTTCGCCGTTGCTGTCGTGGGCCTGGGTTCGGCCGCAACCGTGCTGCTGACCAAGTGGATTCCGCAGCATGTCGCGGAGCTGGCATCGAAGCACGGCCGTTATGTTGGTCTCGAAGCGGCCACGGTGCGTGAAGCTACGCCGTACCGCTCGCGTGTCGAAGCCGCGATGAACGCGGTCGGCTCGTCGAACTAAGCAGTGTCCACACCCGCACTGAACCTGCCTCTGGCGCTGCAGCCCATCGGCAACAGCGCCAGCCTCCGCGATCAGGCCTACGCGTTATTGCGGCAGGCTATCGCGGATGCCGACATTTACGCGTCGAGCGAAGAGATTCGCCTCGACGAGCGCGCGCTGAGCGAGTCGCTAGGCGTGAGCCGCACGCCCGTACGCGAGGCGATGACGCTGCTGGAGCAGGAAGGTTTTCTGCGCATGGTGCCGAGGCGCGGCATCTATATTGTGCGCAAGAGCAAGCGTGAGATCGTTGAGATGATCCAGATGTGGGCCGCGCTGGAAAGCATGGCGGCGCGTCTCGCTACGCTGCACGCAACGGACGAAGAAATCGCGCGCCTGCGTCACATGTTCGACCAGTTCCGCGATTCGACGCCGGCCGAACATATCGCCGAGTATTCGGACGCGAACATCGCGTTCCATCAGTCCATCGTGCAGCTGTCGAAGTCGCAGATCATTCTCGACACGATCAAGAACATCTTTATCCACGTGCGCGCCATTCGTCGCATGACGATCTCGCAGAGCGACCGTGCGTCGCGCTCGATCGTCGATCATCTGCGCATCATCGAGGCACTGGAAAAGCGCGACACCGAACTCGCGGAGCGTCTCGTGCGCGATCACTCGCTCGGACTGGCGGCTTTCGTCGAAGCGAATTGCGATTTTCTCGACTGAGCGTTGCTGCTCGATGTATCCAAAGGCCAGCGGAACTGACAGTTCGCTGGCCTTTTTCACATCATGACTGCATGGCCTTGAGCATCGTCTCGCCTAGCGCCGCCGGCGACTGCGCGACATGGATGCCCGCCGATCGCATCGCGTCGATCTTCGCGCCCGCCGTGCCCTTGCCGCCCGAGATGATCGCGCCCGCGTGCCCCATCCGCCGTCCGGGCGGCGCGCTCGTTCCAGCGATAAAACCAACCACTGGCTTGTTCGAGCGCGAGTCCTTCAGAAACTGCGCCGCGTCCTCTTCAGCCGAGCCGCCGATTTCGCCGATCATGATGATGCCTTGCGTGTCGTCGTCGGCGAGGAACATCTCCAGGCAATCGATGAAGTTCGTGCCGTTGACGGGATCGCCGCCAATGCCGATGCACGTCGTCTGCCCGAGGCCCGCCGCCGTCGTTTGCGCGACGGCTTCGTAGGTCAGCGTGCCCGAGCGCGACACCACGCCGATCTTGCCCGGACGATGAATGTGCCCCGGCATGATGCCGATCTTGCACTGTCCCGGCGTGATGACGCCCGGACAGTTCGGCCCGATCAGCCGCGTCGCCGAACCGGTGAGCGCGCGCTTCACGCGCACCATGTCGATGACGGGAATGCCCTCGGTGATACAGACGACAAGCGGAATCTCCGCATCGACGGCTTCGAGAATCGCGTCGGCGGCCATTGGCGGCGGCACGTAGATCACGGACGCGTTCGCGCCCGTTGCATCGACGGCATCGGCGACGGTGTCGAACACGGGCAGACCGAGATGCGCCGCGCCGCCCTTGCCGGGCGTGACGCCGCCGACCATCTGCGTGCCGTAGGCGAGCGCCTGCTCGGAGTGAAACGTGCCTTGCGATCCCGTGAAGCCCTGGCAAATCACTTTCGTGTTGCGATCGATCAGTACGGCCATGTCAGTTCGCCTCCGTCGCGTTGTTTTCCTTCACTGCGGCGACGACCTTGCTCGCCGCGTCGGCGAGATGATCGGCCGAGAGAATCGGCAGGCCCGAGTCGCGCAGGATCTGCTTGCCGAGTTCGACGTTCGTGCCTTCCAGCCGCACGACGAGCGGCACGCGCAAGTCCACTTCGCGCGCGGCGCTGACGACGCCTTCGGCAATCACGTCGCAACGCATGATGCCGCCGAAGATATTGACCAGAATCCCTTCCACTTTGGGATCGCGCAGAATCAGGCGGAACGCGGTCGCGACGCGTTCTTTGGTTGCGCCGCCGCCCACGTCGAGAAAGTTCGCCGGCTCGCCGCCATAGAGCTTGATGATGTCCATCGTCGCCATTGCGAGGCCCGCGCCGTTCACCATGCAGCCGATGTTGCCGTCGAGCGTCACGTAGTTGAGGCCATGCTTCGCGGCTTCGAGCTCGGCGGCGTCTTCTTCCGCTTCGTCGCGCAGCGCTTCGATGGACGGATGGCGGAACAGGGCGTTGTCGTCGAAATTGATCTTCGCGTCGAGCGCGATCACGTCGCCTTGCTGCGTGACGACGAGCGGATTGATCTCGACAATCGACGCATCCAGTTCGACGAACGCGCGATACGCGTTGGCGATGAACTGTGTCGCCGACTTGATCTGCTTGCCCGTCAGCCCGAGGCCGAACGCGATCTGGCGTGCGTGGAACGGTTGCAGACCCGTCGCGGGATCGATCGCGACTTTCAGGATCTTCTCGGGCGTGCGCGCGGCCACTTCTTCGATCTCCATGCCGCCTTCCGTCGACGCCATCACTGTGATGCGCGACGTGCTGCGGTCGATCAGCATGCCGAGATACAGCTCGCGTTCGATCGCGCAGCCTTCCTCGATATAGATGCGCTTCACTTCGCGCCCCGCCGGCCCCGTCTGCTTCGTGACGAGCACGTGCGACAGCATCTGCGCCGCATCGAGACCGACATCGCTGACTGACTTGACGACGCGCACGCCGCCTTTGCCGTTCGGATCGTCGGCGAAACGGCCTGCGCCGCGCCCGCCCGCATGAATCTGCGATTTCACGACCCACACCGAGCCGCCGAGCGCGAGCGCCGCGTCCTCGGCCTCCTGCGGCGTGAACGCGACGCGCCCATTCGGCACGGCGACGCCGTAGCCCTTCAGCAGTTCCTTCGCCTGATATTCGTGAATGTTCACCTGTCTCCTCGCTGGATGGATTCGACGCTCGGTGGCGTCAATTGAAAGGGCGGTCGGCTCAGGGTGGAAATATGGTATGTGATATATCAGAGATGCTCAAGCAGATAAATGGATCGGGGTTTTCCCTTTGTGAAGCGAGTTCTTAATGCGTAATTTGGCGCCTTCTCCTTGTTTCGTAAGGCTTTTGTCGCTTCTCAAGGATTCCGCTTACGAAGGTGAAAGCGCTTGCAGCGATTAGATATATCACATACCGTATAGAACACGGACGGTCGAAAACAGAGCGTCAGGTGCTCGGAGGGGACACAAGATGGGCAAAGCACTCGACGGTGTGCGCATTCTCGATTTCACCCACGTGCAATCAGGCCCGACCTGCACGCAGTTGCTCGCATGGTTCGGCGCAGACGTGATCAAGGTAGAGCGCGCGGGCGCAGGCGACATCACGCGCGAACAGCTGCGCGACATCCCCGACGCGGACAGCCTGTACTTCACGATGCTCAACCACAACAAGCGCTCGGTCACCATCGACACGAAGAATCCCGAAGGCAAGCTCGTGCTCGAGGCGCTGATCCAGAAGTGCGACGTGCTGGTGGAGAACTTCGCGCCGGGCGCACTGGACCGCATGGGTTTTACGTGGGAGCGCATCCAGGAGCTGAACCCGAAGATGATCGTCGCGTCGGTCAAGGGCTTCGGTCCCGGGCCGTACGAAGACTGCAAGGTCTACGAGAACGTGGCGCAGTGCGTGGGCGGCGCGGCCTCCACCACGGGTTTCGACGATGGCCCGCCCGTCGTGACGGGCGCGCAGATCGGCGACAGCGGCACGGGCCTGCACCTGGCGCTGGGCATCGTGACGGCGCTCTATCAGCGCACGATGACGGGCCGTGGCCAGAAGGTGCTCGCGGCGATGCAGGACGGCGTGCTGAACCTGTGCCGCGTGAAGCTGCGCGACCAGCAGCGGCTGGAACGCACGGGCGTGATGAAGGAGTACCCGCAGTATCCGAACGGCACGTTCGGTGAAGCGGTACCGCGCGCGGGCAATGCATCGGGCGGGGGACAGCCGGGCTGGATTTTGAAGTGCAAGGGCTGGGAGCACGATCCGAACGCGTACATCTACTTCATCACGCAGGCACCCGTGTGGGTGAAGATCTGCAACGTGATCGGCAAGGAAGAGTGGGCTACCGACCCCGAATACGCGACGCCGGGCGCACGCCTGCCGCGCCTGAAGGAAATCTTCGCAGAGATCGAACGCTGGACGATGACGAAGACCAAGTTCGAGGCGATGGAGATCCTGAACAAGTACGACATTCCGTGCGGCCCGATCCTGTCGATGAAGGAGATCGCGGAAGACGACTCGCTGCGCAAGACGGGGACGATCGTCGAGGTCGATCACCCGGTGCGCGGCAAGTATCTGACGGTGGGCAACCCGATCAAGCTGTCGGACAGCCCGACGGACGTGACACGTTCGCCGCTGCTCGGCGAGCACACGGACGAAGTGATGGCCGAACTCGGCTATTCGCGTGAACAGATCGAAACGCTCAGAACAGCTGGCGCGATCTGAGCGAAGCACAAAACGAACAAGCGGAACAAGCGCGTATGCGCGACGCAAGGAGATGACATGCCGGAAGGTGCGGGCTTCATCGCGTGGTCGGGACTCGAGCGCCTGGAGCTGTATGTGTTCGTGTTTTCGGGCGCATTGCTGCTGGCGATCGCGTCGACCGCGTTCGTCAACCGGCTCACGCATCGCGGGCGGAACATGCGGCAAGTCGCAGCAGGCGACAAGCTCGTCGATCTGCTGGCGATGGGATTGTGTATCTGGCTTGGTTACGCTTTTGTCAACGAGCCTGCGCAACTGCCGGGCATCGCGGCGCTATTCGCTGTGAGCCTGCTGGCTGCCGCGCTGGGCGCACATGTGATGCTGACCACGCACGAGCACGGTGTGCGCGCGCCGGCGCATTGCGGTATGTTGGCGCGGCGTGGTGTGTCATTGCGCGTCGCGTGGGACGGTGACCCTGCGCGCATGCAAGCCGCCGACGATTTCACGCAGCGCTGGACATGGACGAGCAATCCGCCCCGCACGCAGGCACGTTGCCTGTCAGCCGCGAGAGGCACGCATATGACGCACGCGGCGATGCGCGTACGCAGCCGCCAACGTTATCAGGTCAAGCGTCACTGAAGTCACTGAACAAAACACAGGACGGCCGCGCTTCGCGAATCGTCGGATTCACGAAGCACAGCCGTCGGAGAGAGTCATCGATGAACTGCAACCCTGCGTCATTGAGCGACGGACCCGCGATAGAACTGGCTCTTCCGGTCGAAGATCAGTTGCGCGAGAAAGTCGGCGTCATAGGCGTTGAGCAGATGCGATTGAAAGCGCTCGATATAGGCGGTAATGCGCGCCGTTTCATTGCTGACGTCGTCGAAGAAATCGAGCGTGGCCTGGCTCCAGCGAAACCGCAGGCCCAGATCGCTGAACGCGGCGTTGTAGGCGCTCAGCAGTGCTTCATTGTGCAGATCGGCAGACTGATTCATCGCAATGCTCCTATGTCGAGTGACGAGGCTCGACAGAAGCATAGGAGCCGCAATGAATCTGCAATAGTTAAAGTTTCATTGGCTATCCATAGCGTGTCACTTATGGACGGCCAGTTGATTCACGCGCGTAATCTGCTCGATCAGGGCCGCGCCTTCTTCCATCAGAAAGCGCTTGAACGCTACGGCAACGGGCGGCAGCCGCTTGTTCTTGCGATGCACGACGTACCAGTTGAGCATCACCGGAAAGTCTTCGACATCCAGCACGACGAGATGCCCGACCTGCAATTCGAGGCTGATCGTATGCGCCGACAGGAACGCGATGCCCATGCCCGCGATCACGGCCTGCTTGATGGTCTCGGTGCTTTTGATTTCCATCGCGATCTTCAGGTTCGTGAGGCGCCCCGCAAAGCCTTCTTCCATCGAATTCCACGTGTCCGAGCCGCGTTCGCGCACCACGAAGGCCTCGCTCGCAAGCTGGCTGATCTTGATGTTGCGCTTGTTGGCGAGAGGATGCGTGGGCGCCGCGACGATCACATACGGATGCGGCGCGAACACTTCGTTGATCGCATCCATTTCCTGCGGTGGACGCACCATCACCGCGAGATCGGTCTGATTGGTCGACAGCTGATGCAGCAGTTCTTCGCGGTTGTGCACGGCAAGATTCAATTCGACACCCGCGTAGCGACGCGTGAATTCGGCAAGCAGGCGCGGAAAGAAGTAGTCGCCCGCGCTGATCACCGCGACGTTCAGCTTGCCGCCCGATATGCCTTTGAGCTGGCCCATCGCTTCGTCGACTTCATGAAATTGCTGAATGATCGCGCGGCTGTAGTGAAGCATTTCGGTGCCCGCCGGCGTCATGTAGATCTTCTTGCCGAGCTGCTCGAACAGCGGCAAGCCGGCATGTTCTTCGAGCTGCCTGACCTGGGTGGAAACGGCGGGCTGCGTGAGGTGCAGTTCCTCCGCCGCGCGCGAAAAGCTCAGATGCCGCGCCACTGTTTCGAAGACTTTCAGCTGGCGGAGGGTCGCGTTACGCATTGTCATGGCGGATGTATAAGCGAAGGTGAATCCTCATGGTAACAAACTTTAATTATCAGTAATTCAGCATTGACCCTAGCATGGATTCTGTAATGGACGATTCGCAGCACGAGCATCGGGTTAACGCTTAAAACAAGGCTCCGATGCGGAAAAGACAAGATCCGATGACGGCTGCTTTTAACAGGCGAATAAAGAAGACGGTAAATCGGATTAAAGGATTTTTATAAAAGAAGTAGTGGAATTGGCATTGCGCAATACCCCGAAGCAGCCCGTTTGGGGACACAACTATAAGGTGGCATGCATACAGACCGGCGCTTTGGCCGGCTGCCCTAAATAGATAGCGGAGACAGGCACATGAACAGCATTTCGCAGCAAGCGCCCGTTGCGTTCTGGCGCAACCGGTGGTGGCAACTCGCATTTGGCATCCTGTGCATGGCGCTCGTCGCCAACCTTCAGTACGCGTGGACGCTATTCGTCACACCGATGAGCACAAAGCATCATTGGGGGCAGGCTGAAGTTCAGCTCGCATTCTCGATCTTCATTCTGACCGAGACGTGGCTGGTGCCGGTGGAAGGTTGGCTCGTCGACCGTTTCGGTCCGCGTCCCGTCGTCGCGGGCGGCGCGATCTGCGCGGGCCTCGCATGGGTGATGAATTCCTATGCGACGACGCTGCCGGAGCTGTACGCCGCGTCCGTGATCGCCGGTATCGGCGCGGGCGGCGTGTACGGCACGTGCGTCGGCAATGCGTTGAAGTGGTTCCCGGACAAGCGCGGTCTCGCCGCGGGTCTGACGGCGGCGGGCTTCGGTGCAGGCGCGGCCGTCACGGTGATTCCTATTGCGAACATGATCACGCGCACGGGCTATGAGCACACGTTCATGTTCTTCGGCATTCTGCAGGGCGTCTGCATTTTCGTGCTCGCGCTGTTGCTGAGAAAACCCGACGGCGCAAAGGCACCGCCCGCCAAGCGCAAGTTTGCGGTCACGAAGCAGGACTACACGCCAGGCCAGATGATCAAGTCGCCTGTGTTCTGGGTGATCTATGCATCGTTCGTTGCAGTTGCCGCAGGCGGCCTGATGGCGACCGCGCAGCTCGGCCCGATCGCGAAGGACTGGGGCCTCGCGAAACTGCCGATGACGCTGTTCGGCGCCACGCTGCCGCTGCTGACGATGACGCTCTCCATCGACAACGTCTGCAACGGCTTCACGCGTCCGCTGTGCGGCTTCATCTCCGACAAGTTCGGCCGCGAAAACACGATGTTCGCGATCTTCATCGGCGAAGGTCTCGCGCTGCTCGGGTTGATGGAGTATGGGCAGAACCCGTATGCGTTCATGACGTTCGCGGCGCTAATCTTCCTGTTCTGGGGCGAAATCTTCTCGATCTTCCCTGCCATCTGCGCGGACACGTTCGGCAGCAAGTACGCGGCGGCGAATGCGGGCACGCTCTATACCGCGAAGGGCACGGCATCGCTGATCGTGCCGATCGCTTCTGTGCTCGCAGCGACGGGCGGCTGGAACCTGGTGTTCATCGTATCGGCCGTCATTACGATTGCAGCGGGCGTGTCGGCGAAGTTCGTGCTGGCACCGATGCGCGCGCGCTGGATCGCTACATCGAACGAGGCATCTCACGAACTCGAGCCGGAACTGGCGGCAAATGGACCGGCCCTGCGTCACTGGCCGGAACAGACGGGCGAATAAACCCGTTTCACTTCAACCTGGCGACCTGAACACATGAACGTATCGTTGCAGCAATTGAAGGTGTTCGTCGCCGTCGCGCGTCAGCGGAGCTTCACCCGCGCGGCGCGCGAGTTCGATCTGACCCAGTCGGCCGTGAGCCGGTGCGTACGCGAACTCGAAGAGGCGATTGCATTGCGTCTCTTCGATCGCACGACGCGTCAGGTCGAACTGACGACAGCGGGCTCGCGGCTCGAACGGCGCATCGGGCGCCTGATCGAGGAAATCGAGCTGACGTTGCGCGAAGAGCGTGCCGCGCACGAGGAGCACACGGGCGTCGTGGTGGTCGCGTGCGATCCCGTGACGTCGTCGGGCTGGCTGCCCGAGCGGCTCGCGCGCAGCGCTGCGATCTTCCCCGACCTGATCGTCACCGCGAAGGAACAGCCTCAACATGCCGTGCTCGCCGCCATCGAGCAGGGCGAAGTCGACTTCGGCGTACTGTGCGACGCGCACGTCGCGGGCGCCGATGCCTTTCACACGCAGCCACTCGTCTCGACGCCGTTGTGTGCGGTGCTGCCGCAGGCGCATCCGCTCGCCTCCGGTGCCGCGCTGCACTGGGAAGCGCTGCGCAATACCAGGACTGTCACGCAACTCGTCACGTTGAATGCGGAGGCGGGCACGCGCAACGTGACAGAGCGGGCATTGAACATGCATCGTATCGATGCGGCACGCGCCAATGAATGTGGACATCTCGCAGCGGCGCTGCGCATGATCGAACTCGGTCTCGGCGTTGGCGTATTGCCTGTCGACATGCATTCCGCCGCGCTGCCGGCGTCGCTCGTCGCGCTTCCGCTCGTGCCTGAAGTGTCCGTGACGACGATGCTGGTGCGCCGCCGCAACCGCTCGTTGCGACCGAATGCCGAAGCCGTCTGGGCGCTGTTCGCCGGCAAGGAATTGCCCGACCATGCTGGCGCGTCCGCGACGCCTGGCGCAGCATCTGTCAATCCAGCCATAAAAGGAGCCACACACGAACCGATGCCGTGCGTACCCGATGAGGCGCTGATGCGTGCCTCATAAGCGCGAGGGTGCGGGCGGTTCAGCCAACGGTTCGCGAAGAAGCCATATCGCAATCGCAAGGAGTACGAGATGGACACTGAAACCGACCTCAGACGCTACGATCTTCTCATCGACGGCAAGCGGCTGCCGCCCGGCACCGGCGAATACACCGTCAACATCAACCCCGCGACTGAAGAGCCGATAGCGCTCGTCGCGCAAGGCAGCGCGCAGGATGTCGATACGGCCGTCAAGGCCGCGCGCGCCGCGCTGAAGGTGTGGAACGGCATGCGTGCCGCCGAGCGCGGCCGGATCCTGATGCGCTTCTCCGAACTGCTGCGCGAGCGTCAGGACGAAATCGTCGCGCTGGAAAGCCTCGACGCGGGCAAACCACTCGCCGCCGTCAAGCGCCAGGACGTGCCCGCCGCCATCGATACACTCGCGTACTACGCCGGCTGGTGCGACAAGATCAACGGCCAGGTCGTGCCTGTGCGTCCCGACGCGCTGACCTACACGGTGCGCGAGCCCGTCGGCGTGGTCGGCGCGATCGTGCCGTGGAATTTCCCGCTGATGATCGGCATGTGGAAGATCGCGCCCGCGCTCGCGTGCGGCTGCACGATGATCGTGAAGCCCGCGGAGATCACGCCGCTGTCCGCGCTGCGCATCGGCGAACTTGCGCTGGAGGCGGGCGTGCCGCCCGGCGTGCTGAACATCGTGACGGGCAAAGGACGCGTGGTCGGCGATGCGATCGTCGCGCATCCGGGCATCGACAAGGTGACGTTTACCGGTTCGCCGTCGGTCGGGCGCGGCATCCTGCAAGGCGCGGCGAGCAACTTCAAGCGCGTGACGCTGGAACTCGGCGGCAAATCGGCGAACGTGATTTTCGCCGATGCGAATATCGACAACGCGGTTCGCGCTGCCGCCTCGGGCATTTTCTTCAACACGGGGCAGGTGTGTTCGGCGGGCTCGCGCATTCTGGCGCATCGCGATGTCTATGACGAAGTAGTCGAACGGCTCGCTGCGCGCGCGAAAGCGCTCAAGGTCGGCGATCCGTCCGAGCGCGAGACGACCATGGGCCCGCTCGTGTCGGCCGCGCAGATGAAGACGGTGCTCGATTACGTGGACATCGGTCGCAACGAGGGAGCGTCACTTGTGACGGGCGGCGCGCGCATCGGGCAGAAAGGCTTCTTCGTCGAGCCGACGGTGTTCGCGAACGTCAAGCATGAAATGCGCATTTCGCAGGAGGAGATCTTCGGGCCGGTGGCGAGCGTCGTGCGTTTCAACGACGAAGAGGATGCCGTGCGCATCGCGAACGGCACCGCGTACAGCCTCGCGGCGGGCGTGTGGAGCGCGGATATCGGCCGCGTGCATCGCGTCGCGCATGCGCTGAAGGCGGGCACGGTCTGGATCAACACCTACGGCTATACCGACGTGCGCCTGCCGTGGGGCGGCTCGGGTGATTCGGGCTTTGGCCGTGAACACGGCGATGTCGCGATCGAAAACTTCACGGAACCGAAGTCGATCTGGCTCGCGCTCGAACATTGATCGCGGCGCGGCAATAAAAAACGGATCGGACGTTTTGCGTCCGATCCGTTTTTTTCAGGCGCCGCAGTGAAGATTCAGCTCGAACGCCGCACCAGCAGAAAGCTCACACCGATTGCGCCGAGAAACGCGCCGCAGCAGCGGTTGAACCAGCGGCGCACGGTGGCGCGCGTCAGCCATTTGCCGAGATACATGCCCGCCCACGAATACAGCGCGATCGCGAACCATTCGAGCACGAGAAAGCTCGCGCCGAGCACGGCGAATTGCGGCAGCATCGGCTTCGAAATATCGACGAATTGCGGCAGGAAAGCGGTGAACACCAGAATCGCCTTCGGATTGCCCGCCGCGACAAAGCATTCCTGGCGCGCGATGCGCCACAGCGATGCGTCGTCCTGCTATAGCGCATCCATCGGTCCGGCGTCGCTGCGCCACAACTGGATAGCAAGCCAGATCAGATAGGCGGCGCCCACCAGTTTGATCGCGAGAAAGAACAATTCGGATGCGTGCAGCACGACGGCGAGGCCCGTCGCAGCGAGCACGAGCATGCCCGCAAACGCGACCAGCCGCCCGCTGCCGGCGACGAACGCCGTCATGAAGCCGTGCCGCGCGGCGACGTTGATCGACAGCAGATTGTTGGGCCCGGGCGCCATGTTGATCGCGAAGCACGCGGGAAGAAAAAACAGCCAGGCGGTGAGAGACATGACGGCTCGCTCGGACGGGCCGCCGCGCGGCGTTGGTTCGCATGGCGCGCGCGGCGGCGAATTCAGATGGGAAATATCCGATTGTAGCGAAATGCCGGCTGCAGACACGCCGCAGCGGAAGGAATGTGCGCCGCAACCCGGCGGCGGCAGCGCGGAGGAGAACGCGCCTGTTATTCGACGGGCTGCAGCGCCTGATGAAACGAGGGATCTCTGACGATCGTATCGACGCTGATTTTCACGACGTCGTCGAGTGCGAGTGCAGGACTCGTGAACTTCTGCCGGAACAGATGGACCGTATTGCTCTTCACATAGACAGTCTGCTTCGTCGACGCATTGGTGACGAAGTAGCAGATGGTCATCGTCCACGTGGCCCGCGGTCGCGCATCGTCCACCGACAACACCTCGATCCGGCCGCTCAGCACCAGCTTGTCGTGCGTCGTCACGGCGATGCCCGACTTGCGCCATGCAGACACGACGGCGTCGCGCACCGCCGACTCGACACCTTTCTTCAAGAGGATCGACGTCGTCGCCGTGTTGGCGATGCGATCGAAGGTGACGTGGCCATCCCGCGCGGGCATGTACGCGAAGTCGCGGGCGGAGGCGATGACGAGCGCGTTGTCCGCAGGCGTCGAGGTCGACGCGGTGGAGCGGGGCACGAAGAAGGAGCACGCGGAGCTGAGGAGCGCGAAGCAGGCGATGCTGGATCGTTTGAGGAGAAGGGGGTTCACGGCAAATGGCGCAGCAGGCGTGACGCTGCGGGATGAAAGTCGAAAGGCGGGAGTGTGTCGCGCAGACCTGCGCGCGAATATGAGACGTGTCCTAAAAATACGGCCGCTGCGTGGGATCGACATCACAAGCGGTCGAACAATTGACCACGGTCAATACGTGCGCGGCGGGATCGGAACCCTGATGGGAGGCTGTTTACCGGCGATTCAGCTGCGTTCGCGGCGAGTCTTTTGAGCGGCAGCAATGTGCCAGCCCGCTATCTCAATAAAGTGCGCGTCTTATCGCATTAAGAGTGTTCTTACAGTCTTTTTTTGGATAGTCCGCGATACTCATCGACACTCATTTTCATCCAGACAAAGAGACCCTCCATGCTTGACTCGTCCGCACTTCAATCGATGAAACCGCTTTTCATGACGCCATGCTACGGCGGCAACGTCATGGCGAACTTTGCAAATAGCCTGCTCGCGCTCAATAACGCGATGTGGCAGACGGGCATGCAGGGCTCGGTGCGAATCCGTTCAGGCGAAAGCTTGATTACCCGCGCGCGCAATGAGGCCGTCGCGGAATTTCTGCTCGATCCGGTCTACACGCATCTGTTCTGGATCGACGCGGACATTGGCTTTTCCGTCGATCAGGTATTGCGGCTGCTGCTTGCCGATCGTGACGTCGTGGCGGGCGTGTATCCTCTCAAGCGTTTCGACTGGCCGGGCGTGCTGCCCGGCGGACTCACGCAGGAAACCTTTGCCGCACGCTACCTGCGTTATCCCGTGAACGCGCACGATGGCGTCTCGCCGGCGATCGACGGCGACGGCTTTCTGGAAGTCAGCGAAGCGCCGACGGGCTTCATGTGCATCAAGCGCGGCGCGATCGAAACAATGATCGCGCGCCTGCCCGAACTGAAGTACGTGCCCGACGGTCCGCCGGATTCGCCGCTCTACGATCTCTGCTACCGCTTCTTCGATGTGATGGTTGAGCCTTCCACGGGCCGTTATCTGTCGGAAGACTATGCGTTCTGCCGGCGTTGGCGCGATATCGGCGGGCAGGTATTCGCCGATACGCAATCGAAGCTGTCGCATCAGGGCATCTACACGTGGCACGGCGATTTCGGTGCGTCGATTGCGGCGAGTCCGTTGACGGCGATTGGCGGCGAGTGCTGACGCGCGACGGACCCGACGCATGAACATGGAAACCAACGAACTGAGCGTGCGCGCGCTTGGCGGCACGGAATTGATGCTACGAGCGCTGCACGCGCGACTCGATCCGGAACTGGTGCGACAGTTTCAGATCATTCCTTCCCGCGTGCGCGGGCTCGACCCCGACCGAAAGCGCATTCTCTGGCTGCACGACAAACCGAGCCGCGAAGAATCCAGCTTCCTGGAACAGGCTGAAAATCGCGCGGCGTTTGCGGGCATTGTGTGTGTATCGCATTATCAGGCGGCGCTGTATCGGATGATTCCTGGCGTGCCCTACGCGGAGATGAGCGTGTTGCAAAACGCGATCGAGCCATTCGGCGCCTATCTCCCGCGACGCAGCGAGCGCATCTGCCTGATCTATCACACGACGCCCGATCGCGGCCTCGAAATCCTCGTTCCCGTCTTCGAATATCTCGCGACGCGCCATCCCGACATCGAGCTGGACGTCTTTTCGAGCTTCAGCATCTACGACTGGACGGAGCGCGACGCGCCATATCAGCCGCTGTTCGAGCGATGCCGCGCGCATCCGCGTATCCGCTATCACGGAGCGCAGCCGAATGCCGTCGTGCGCAAGGCGCTGAGCGAATGCGACATCTTCGCGTACCCGAACATCGAGCCGGAAACGAGCTGCATCGCCGCCATCGAAGCAATGTCGGCGGGCTGTCTCACGGTCTGCGCGGCGTACGGCGGCTTGCCGGAAACCTGTGCGAATTTCGCCAGGCTCTATCCGTTCACTGAAAACCAGCAGGCGCACGCGCAGCGCTTCGCCGCCGTGCTCGACGATGCAATCGAAACTGTCCGGCTGCGCAAAGCGGACGACGAGTCCTTGCGCGCGCAACAGGTCGAATATTTCACGCGCTTCTATTCGTGGGACAGGCGCATCGGCGAATGGGATGCCTATCTGCGCGGCTTGCTATAACGAGCGGCTGTAGCCTGAAGCCGTCGTCCGCAACGGACGGCGGCTCGCTTTTCTCAATGCAAACGCATTCAGTCTAAGAATGTCTTAAGAAAATTAAGAATTAGGCGATTCAGCCCGCGTCCTCCTCTCCCTAAACTCAAAAGATCACTTGTCGGGCTGCGCGGCGCGATGGAGCGACCAACCGGTCGCGGGATCGATCGATCCGTCTTCGCCTCGCCACGCGCCGTAGCCGTGCCTTCCCGGTACCGCCGCTCATGCCCGCCGCCCTTTGATTCCAACGCGAGAACCTGACGTGAAGCATCTACGATCATTCCTCGCGCGCAGGCAGGGCATCTCTACGGCAGCGGTTCGTCCGCTGTCCGTCAAACGCAAGACGCTTTCGAGCGTGGCCGCTGTTTCGGCATTGTGGATCGGCGCTTCGGTCGTGCCTGGCACGTCCACCGCCGTGGCCGCTCCGAAGGCGCACAAGCATGGTTCCGCTCACAAGCAGCAGCGCCATCATGCACTTGCACACGAGATGACATTGCCGGGCGCGCAACCCTCCACTTCGTTCAATGCCGTAGGGCCTTCGTCGCGCGACGCCGATCGCGCGCTGGCCGAATCCATTGCAAATTCTGCAGGCGATGCATCGTCGGCGCCTGCCGCCGCCCACCCCTACGACGCGGCCACGCTCGCGCCCGCATATTCGTCGGCATCGATCAACGTGCGTATGCCGTCGAACGAACTGGTGCTCGGCACGGTCTGCGCCACCACGCCGACGATGTGCGTAGCCGTTGCGCATGATCGTTCCGACGATGGTCACGAATGGTCGGGCCGGGTGACGCCCGAAGGCGCATCTGGCGACCTCGCCCAGGCGACGACGCCATTCGGCGGCGCCACCGGATTCGGTATGGCTAACGATGAGCTTCGCTCGAGCGCCGGCCCGATCGGCGCGACGCTGCGCGAGTCGCTCACACAAGCGGGTTTTCCAGCGACGGTCGTCGCGCAAATCGGCCGGATCTTTGCTGGCCGGGTGGATGTCGATGCGCCTGCGCAGGCGGGCGACGAATACCGGATCGTGATGGACGCAACGAGCGAATCGGGCGCATCGCGCATTGCTTCGCTCGAAATCCGTCTGAATGGCCGCGCGTACGATGCCCTCTGGTTCACCGCGCCCGGCGCATCGCAAGGCGCGTACTACACGCTCGACGGCGACCTGATCGCGGGCGAGCCGTTCGCGATGCCGCTGGACTACCGGCGCGTGAGCTCGCCGTTCGGCATGCGCGTGCATCCCGTCTTTGGCGAGCCGCGCTTTCACACGGGCGTCGATCTGGCCGCGCCTGCCGGCACGCCGATCTACGCGGCAGCCGCGGGCACCGTCGAAATGGCCGTCAACGGCCGCGGCTACGGCAAACACATCGTTCTGCGTCACGACGACGACTTTTCGACCTACTACGCGCATCTTTCGCTGTTCGCGGGCGAGCTGAAGGTCGGTCAGCGTATCGCGCAGGGGCAGGTGATCGGCTATGTCGGCCGCACGGGCACGGCAACCGGGCCGCATCTGCACTACGAAGTGCGCAAGGACGACCATCCCGTCGATCCCCTGACGCTGACGGCACACCAATTCGTCGCGCCGCTGTCGGGCGCCGCGCGCGTCGCCTTCAACGAGCGCGCCGAGGCCGCCCGCACGAGCCTTGTGGCGCTGCCGTCGCCGGCTGTGCGGATCGCCCTGATTCTCCAGCCGCCGCGCTTCTTCTGACGCGGCAATGCGATGGCGCGCCCTGCGCCATCGCTTCTTCCTTTCTCGTCTGTTCCTGTGCCGCTGCGCTTTGGCGGCATACGGACTTGCGCGCCCGTTCGCCGCAGGATTTAATACAGTCGATCCGATGGACGTTTGCGGTCCGGCACCCTTTGCGCGAATCGGCGACGCACGCACGCGTCGCGCCTCGAACGATCCATCCACGCCAGCCCGAGGCGGTCAACGTCACGATGCCCCCTGGCGGCACGCGGTTGCAGTGCGCCCCGATGCAAGCTGATTCACAAGAACGGAGAAAAGCATGAAGGCCAGCACCATCGCGGAACGGGAAGCCAGCGGGCGCGCGGCCCGCGAACACGCAAAACGCTCCAGTCACCGCGCGATCGGCCATATGCACCGCAATCCCGTCGACCTGCTGCGGCAAAGCAGCGAAGGCCGCGTCGAGCGCCTCGTGCCGCTGCGCTACGGGCGCATGGCGGTGTCGCCGTTCACGTTCTTTCGCGGCAGCGCGATCCTGCAGGCGCACGATCTCAGCATGACGCCGCACACGCCGCTGACGCTGCCCATCTGCGGCGATGCGCATCTGCTGAACTTCGGCGGCTTCGCGACACCCGAGCGCCAGCTGATCTTCGATCTGAACGATTTCGACGAAGTGTCCACCGCACCGTTCGAATGGGACCTGAAGCGGCTTGTCGCGAGCTTCGTGGTCGCCGCCCGGCACATGCGCTTCAGCCGCGGCGCCGCCTACGATCTCGTGATGACGGCTGCCAACCAGTATCGCGACCGCATGGCGCAGTACGCCGAATGCGGCGCGCTGGAGCTGTGGTACGAACGGATCACGTTCGACCGCATGGTCGACATGGCGGTGAACGCCGAGAATCGCCGGCTGATCCGTCGAGGGATGGAGAGGGCGGCCACCCGCACGCACGAAAGCATGCTCGACAAGCTGTGCGAGCGCGACGGCGACCGCTACGTGATGCGCGACATGCCGCCCAGTCTGTTCCACGTACATGGCTCGGGCACGCTGTTCGATGCCGAGGACGACTGGTTCCGGATCGGCGACTGGCGCAAGCTGATGCACGAGACCTACGAAGGCTATCTCAAGACGCTCAACGAAGATCGGCGCGAACTGCTGGAGCAGTTTGTGCCGCACGATCTCGTGTTCAAGGTGGTCGGCGTCGGCAGTGTCGGCACGCGCTGTCTCGTGCTGCTCACCGTCGATCCGCACGGCAAGCCGCTCTTTCTGCAGGCCAAGGAGGCGCGGCGCTCGGTGATCGCGCAGCATTTCAAGGCGGGGCCGCGCAAGTCCGAGCCGAAGCACGAGGGCGAGCGCGTCGTGCTAGGCCAGCGCATGCTGCAGGCGGCTAGCGATATCTTTCTCGGCTGGACGACGGGTCCGGCGGGCCGGCATTTCTACTTCCGGCAATTGCGTGACATGAAACTGACACCGAGTATCGACCTGTTCGACGTCGACCAGCTGAACGGCTATGCACGCCTATGCGGCTGGGCGCTGGCGCGGGCGCACGCGAAGGCAGGCGGCAAGGCGATCGAGATCAGCGCGTATATTGGACGCAGCGACCAGTTCGCGGAAGCGCTGGCTGAGTATGCGGCGGCGTACGCGGATCAGGTCGAGCGCGATTATGACGTGTTCATGAAAGCGTGCCGAAGCGGCGAGCTCGAAGCGCGCACCGACGAGGACATGTCCGCCGATTTCCGTATCTGACGGCATAGGGCATCCGGCGTCCGCGCCGGAATCCCGACGACGATGGCGCGCGTTCGCCGGGCTGTGTCCGATGGCGCGCGTCCCGAAACGGTACAGTCGCGGCATGCGGCGGGAAAACGGGCAGGGGCCGCATGTCGTCTGTAGCGAGCAGTAGCAGCGCACCGTAGTGCTAACTCTGATCGGAGGTTTGCATGCTTTCCCTCATTGGCACGATAGTCGTCGGGTTGATCGTCGGTCTGATTGCGCGCGCGCTCAAACCGGGCGACGACAGCATGGGTTGGATCATGACGATCATTATCGGCATTGCCGGCTCGCTGATCGCGGGCTATGTCGGGCGCGCGCTTGGCTGGTATCAACCGGGGCAGGCGGCGGGCTGGATCGCGTCGATCATCGGCGCAATCATCCTGCTAGTGATCTATCACCTGGTCCGGCGGCGCACCTAGGCGCAGGCGGTTCGCCTGCCGCGCGCGGCGCTGTCCGTCAGGCGTCGCGCGCCTCGCGCAGCGTCACGAAGCGCAGTCCACGCGCGCGCACGGTCTCGATCAGGCGCGGCAGCACGTCGAGCACGACGGGCTTGCCCGACGCGTCCTTTGCTGCGCTCGCGTCGTGCAGAAGCAGGATGTCGCGCGCCGCGAGCCCATCGACGAGCCGTTCCAGCACGCGCTGCGGGTTGCGCTCGCGAGTGTCGAAGCCGCGCCGCGTCCAGGCGGCTAGCCGCAAGTCGAGCTTTTGCAGCACCGGCTCGAGAAACACGTTGCGCAGGCCGGCGGGCGCGCGGAAGAACTGCGGGCGCTCGCCCGTCAGCGCTTCGAGCGTGCGCTGCGCGGCGTCAATTTCCCGCGTCAGTCCGCGCGGCAGCGTGACCGAGAACGTGTGAACGTGGACCTGCGAGTGGTTCTCGACCGCGTGTCCGCGCGCGACGATCTCGCGCATCAGCGCCGGATGAAGCTGCGCGCGCGCGCCGATGCAGAAGAACGTCGCGCGCACGCCGTGCGCGTCGAGCAGGTCGAGCACCTGGGGCGTGACGACCGGGTCGGGGCCGTCGTCGATCGTCAGCGCGACGGCGTCGGCGTTGCGCGGCGTGTCGGGCAAGCGCGTCCAGTTCGGGCCGAGCAGCGACGAGCGCGGCCACAAGCCAATCGTCACGACGACCACATGGCTCGCGAAGATGCCGGCGAGCCACCACGGCCAGGCGATGGGCGTGAGCACCCAGCCCGCGAGCATCGTGGCATGCCACGCGATGGTGGCGTTGAACATCGGCGGATTGCCTGTGCGGGGCCAGCGGCGCGCGGGCGCGGCCTGGTCGGCGGCGCGCGGCAGCGGCGGATTCGGTTGATTCATGATGCGTTTCGTCTGCCGGATTCCGTTTCGTCATACCGGCAGGACTTTCGTGATGCACGTCAAAGGCGAACGATACCATTGGCGCGCGTCCCGTCTCGAAATTGGCAGGATTGGAAAGAGATCGCGGGCCGCCGGGTTCGAAGAATTGACGGAAAGCGGCACGGCGGAACGCAAGCCGAGACAAGCGTTGTAATAGAGCGGTAATGAAGCCGTAACGGAACCGAAGCCAGTATCCTTGACGCCTTTCCACCGACCCGCTGACCCGAACCCGCGCCATGCGCCTGCGCCACATCGAAGTTTTCCACGCCATCATGCGCACCGGCTCGCTGTCGAAAGCGGCCGAACTGCTGTGCGTTTCGCAGCCCGCCGTCAGCAAGGTGCTCGCGCACGCGGAGCGCAGCGCGGGCCTCACGCTCTTCAACCGCGTGCACGGCCGCCTTCAGCCGACGCGCGAAGCCGAGCTACTGTTCTCCGAAACGCAGAAGCTGCAGACCAACCTCGACAGCATCCGCGATCTCGCGCGCAATCTCGCGCGGCAGCCGGAAGGGCATTTGCGGATCGGCTGTCTGCCGAGCCTTGGCCTGAGCCTGATTCCGCCCGCCATCGAGGCGTTTCGCGGGGCGTATCCGCGTGTGTCGCTGCGAATCCAGACGCGTCACACGGAGGAACTGCTGAACGCGCTGCTCACGCGCGATCTCGATCTGGCCGTCGCACTGAATCCGCCGGCGCGGCCGGGCATCGCGTCCGCCGAGCTGGGGCGCACGCCCGTCGTGTGCGTCGGCCCGCGCGATGAAGCCGCAGGCGACGCGCCGATGACGCTGCAAGCGTTCGTCGAAGGGGACTGGATCGGCATCGGCAATGCCGATCCGCTTGGCGAGATGATCGGCAACGCGCTGGAAGCATTGGGTCTCGACGGCCACGCGCCCGCCGTCGAGGCGCACACGTGGCACGTCGCCCGCGCGCTCGCCGCGCGCGGCATCGGCCATGCGCTGCTCGACGAGCTGACCGCGAAGAGCGGCGCGGAAGCTGTCACCGTGCGGCCGGTTACACCGCCGTTGTCGGTCGGCGTGTTTGCGTTGTGGCGCGACGGCGGGCTGACGTCGCAGGCGGGCAACGCGTTCGTCGACGTGTTGCGCGCGCATTTCGCGTAAGCCACATGCAGGAAAGCGCACCCTTAACCTGAGGTTATGCAGCCTCGCATCTCGTCATTTGATACGCCGTTTTCGGCGCGCGACACTCACCTGCAATGTAATCGCAAGGTAGTGAGCCTTCATGCATGTCTGTGTCCTCGGAGCGGGCGTCGTCGGACTGACGACGGCCTGGAGTCTGGCCCGCGATGGCCACGACGTCACGATCGTCGAGGCGCGCGGCGGCGCGGCGCTCGAAGCGAGCTTCGCGAACGGCGGCCAGTTGAGCTACAGCTACGTCGCGCCGCTCGCCGATCCCGCCGTGCTGCCCAAGCTGCCCGCGTGGCTGTTGCAGCGCGATTCGGCGCTGCGCTTCATTCCGCGTTTCGACGCGCAGCAGTGGCGCTGGTGCGTCGCGTTCCTGCTCGCGTGCCGCAGCCGTCGCGCGCGGCAGACGGCGCTGGAAATGTTGAGCCTCGGCGCGCTCAGCAAGGCGGCGCTGCATGAGATCGTCGAGCACGAATCGATTGCGTTCGACTACGTGCGCAACGGCAAGCTCGTCGTCTATCGCGACCCGTACGAGTTCGAGCGTGCGCGCCGCAAGATGGAACTGCTCGTCGCGGCGGGCTCGAATCAGCGTGCGCTCGACGGCAGCGCGTGCGTCGCGCTCGAACCCGCGCTTGCGCATGCGCAGCCGCTGATCGCGGGCGGCATCCATACACCGTCGGAAGAAGCGGGCGATTGTCATCGCTTCGGCGTTGCGCTCGCGGATGCGCTGCAGCGGCGGCATCGCGTGACCATCCGCTACGAGACGCTCGTGCGCGAACTCGTCAGCGAGGGCGGGCGGATCGTCGCGGCGCGCACCGCGGCAGGCGATATCGAAGCCGATGCGTTCGTCGTCGCTCTCGGGCTTGGCAGCGTGCCGCTGCTCGATGCGCTTGGCGTGCGTCTGCCCGTCTACCCGCTGACGGGCTACAGCCTTACGATTCACAACGCCAATCCGCTGCACACGCCACGCGTCAGCGTGACGGACCTGCATCGAAAGATCGTGTATGCGCCGCTTGGGGGGCGCTTGCGGATTGCGGGCGTGGTCGAGATCGCGGGTCTGAGCGACGCGCAGCGGGCCGGGCGCGTCGAACTGCTCAAGCGCCAGGCACAGGAAATCTTCCCCGCCGCCGGCGACTACGCGAACGCGCAGACCTGGTGCGGCCATCGTCCCGCGACGCCCGATTCGAAACCGCTGATCGGCAGAACGCCGTATAGCAACCTCTGGCTCAACACAGGCCACGGCGCGCTGGGCTTCACGCTCGCGTGCGGCAGCGCGCGCGTGATCGCCGACGTGATCGCGGGCCGCGCGCCGTCCGTCGATATCGATGCCTACGCATACGACCGCTGATTTCGTTGCACACACATCCATAACAGGAGAGACCATGAAAACAACGATGACGAAGCATGCAACGCTCGCGGCACTGATCGCAGTCACCATCGCCAGCGGCAACGCGCACGCGCAGGACTCGAGCGCGACCTTGAAGAAGATCCGCGAAACGGGCGCGATTTCGCTCGGCGTGCGCGAATCGTCGGTGCCGTTCTCGTACTACGACGAAGAGCAGCACGTGATCGGCTATTCGCAGGCGATCGCGCTGAAGATCGTCGACGAGGTGAAAAAAGAGCTGAAGATGTCGGACCTCAAGGTGCGCGAGATTCCCATCACGTCGCAGAACCGTATTCCGCTCGTGCAGAACGGCACGATCGATATCGAATGCGGCTCGACCACGCACACGAAAGAGCGCGACAACCAGGCCGCCTTCTCGAACAGCTTCTTCCAGTACGGTGTGCGCATGATCGTGAAGAAGGACTCGGGCGTGAAAGACTTCGGCGATCTCGCCAACAAGACGGTCGTGACGACGGCGGGCACGTCGGAAGAGCGTCTGCTGCGGCAGATGAACGTTGAGAAGTCGATGAACATGCGCCTCATCAGCGCGAAGGATCACGCCGAGTCGTTCCTCAACGTGAAGACGGGGCGCGCGGTCGCCTTCGTGATGGACGATCCGCTGCTGTATGGCGCGAAAGCGAAAGAGGCGAACGCCGACGACTACGTGATCACAGGCACGTCGCCGATGTCGGAAGTGTATGGCTGCATGTTTCGCAAGGACGATCCGGGCTTCAAGAAACTGGTCGACGGCGTGATCGCGCGCTTGCAAACTTCCGGCGAAGCGGCGAACCTCTATCAGAAGTGGTTCACGCAATCCATTCCGCCGAAGGGCATCAACCTGAACTACCCGTTGTCGGCGGAGATGAAACAGCTGTTCGCGAAGCCGAACGACCGCGCGCTCGATTGACGGGCCTGCGTCGCGCCGCGTCGCGGGCAGCACGACCTGGAGATACGGTGTGACGCAGACAGCAGAGACAACGCAAGCAAACAAAGTGGCGCTCGTGACAGGCGCGGGCAGCGGCATCGGCAAGGCGACGGCGCTCAAGCTGCTTGCCAACGGCTATAGCGTCGTACTGACGGGGCGCAGGCAGGCCCCACTCGATGCGCTCGCAACAGATGCACAAGCACACGGCCAGGACGCACTCGCCGTCGCCTGCGACGTGACGGATGCCGCGAGCGTCGCCGCACTGTTCGACGCGATCCGGCTGCGCTACGGGCGGCTCGACGTGCTGTTCAACAACGCGGGCCGCAATGCGCCGCCCGTCGAAATCGACCAGATCGAACTCGACGACTGGCGTTCCGTCGTCGATACCAACCTCACGGGCGTGTTCCTGTGCACTCGCGCAGCATTCGGGATGATGAAGGCGCAAACGCCGCGAGGCGGGCGCATCATCAACAACGGCTCGATCTCCGCGCATGCGCCGCGGCCGTTGAGCATTGCGTACACGGCGACCAAGCATGCGATCACGGGTCTCACCAAGTCGGTCTCGCTCGATGGCCGGCCTTACGACATCGTGTGCGGACAGATCGACATCGGCAACGCCGAGACCGAAATGGCCGAGCGGATGGCGCGCGGCGTGCCACAGGCCAACGGCACGATCGCCGTCGAGCCGCTGATGAACGTCGAACATGTCGCCGATGCCGTGCTGCATATGGCGAATCTGCCGCTGTCGGCGAACGTGCAGTTCATGACGATCATGGCGAGCAAGATGCCGTTCGTCGGCCGCGGATGACGCGGATGTGGCACAACGCGGCGCGGGCGCTCGACGTATACTTGACGCTTCCCGAACCACTGGAAGTAGATGTGACTGCTGACGAGGCCACGCACTCGGGGGCGCCGGCCACCGACGATCCGCGCCCCACGCCGCCCACGCGGCCCGACCCCAGCGAATGCTGCGATAGCGGCTGCGATCCGTGCGTGTTCGATCTGTACGCGGAAGAGGTCACGCGGTATCGCGCGGCGCTGGCTGCGTGGGAAGCGCGGCACGCGCAGCCGGTTGAGCACGAAGGCGAGCCGGGCAAGAAGCGCTAAGCGTTTGCCTCTTGACCCGTTTGCAACCATTCTCTCGCGCCGCTTCATCGACTCTATGTCCACGCTGATCGAACCTCACGCGCTTGCCGCTTTGCATGACTTCGTCGAACGCCATCCGCGGCTTTTCGTGCTGACGGGCGCGGGCATCAGCACCGATTCCGGCATCCCCGGCTATCGCGACGAAAACGGCGAATGGAAACGCTCGCCGCCTATCACGTTGCAGGAGTTTCTTGGCTCCGTCGCGTCGCGCCAGCGTTATTGGGCGCGCAGCACAGTCGGTTGGCCCGTGGTCGCGAAGGCCGCGCCGAATGCCGCGCATCACGCGCTCGCGCGGCTCGAAGCGGCCGGGCACGTGGGCGGGCTTGTAACTCAGAACGTCGATGGACTGCATCAGCGCGCGGGCAGCAGCGACGTGATCGAACTGCATGGCAGCATCGGCGCAGTGACGTGTCTCGATTGCAACTCGCATCACACGCGCGCGTCGATCCAGCAAACGCTGATCAACGCGAACCCCGCGCTGCTCGATGTGATCGCCGAACCGGCCGCCGACGGCGACGCGCATCTCGAATGGCACGACCTCGGCTCGTTCCGCATTCCGGCGTGTCCGCACTGCGGCGGGCTGCTGAAGCCCGATGTCGTGTTTTTCGGCGAGAACGTGCCGAAGGCGCGCGTCGAGGCGGCCACCCACGCGCTCGATGCCGCCGACGCGATGCTCGTGGTCGGCTCGTCGCTGATGGTGTATTCGGGCTACCGTTTCTGCGTGTGGGCGCAGAAGATGGGCAAGCCAGTCGCCGCGATCAATCTCGGACGCACGCGCGCCGATGAGTTGCTGTCGCTGAAAGTGGAAGCGCCATGCGGCGATGCGCTCGCCGCGCTCGCGGCCCGTCTCGCGGTCAACTAATGCACGCAGGTGCGCGCCCGCCTCATGTCAATTCACAAGGAACGCCGATGCTCACGTCGATAGAAGAACTGGAAGTGCTGTACGGGCAGCCGCACGAGCGCTCGATACGCAAGGAGATTCCGTACGTCAACGACTGCTATCGCGCGTTCATCGAGCAATCGCCATTCATCGTGCTGGCGACGGCCGGGCCGGAAGGACTCGACTGCTCGCCGCGCGGCGATGCGCCCGGCTTCGTGCGGCTGATCGACTCGCGCACGCTGGCGATTCCCGATCGCGTCGGCAACAACCGCGTCGACAGTCTGCGCAATGTGATCGTCAATCCGCATGTGGGGCTGCTATTCGTCGTGCCGGGTGTCGGCGAGACGCTGCGCGTCAATGGACGCGGGCGCGTTTCGGTCGAACCGGCGTTGCTCGAGAGCTTCGCGGTCGACGGCAAGACGCCTCGCACGGTGTTGATCGTCGATATCGACGCGGTGTACTTTCATTGCTCGAAAGCGCTGGCGCGCTCGAAGCTGTGGGACCCGTCGCGCCATGTCGAGCGCTCGCGCCTGCCGAGCGCGGGCGACATGCACAAGCGCATTTTCGGTGAGACTTTCGACGCGCTCGCGTATGATCGCGACCTCGTTGAACGGATGCGAACCGGTCTGTACTGATTGAACCGCCATGACTACGCCTGATCTCAACCTGCGCCAGCACGCGCCTTCCGCCGAACGTAACCGCGAGCCGATTCTCGCCGTGCTCGAACGCGTCCTGCCCGCGACGGGCACCGTGCTCGAGATCGCGAGCGGCACGGGCCAGCACGCGATCCACTTCGCTGCGGCGCTGCCGCATCTCGTCTGGCAGCCGAGCGACCTCGACGACGAGGCGCGCGCGTCGATTGCCGCGTGGACGGCGCATAGCGGGCTGGACAACGTGCGGCCGCCGCTCGCGCTCGACGTGCGCGACGCGTCGTGGGGCATCGAGGCCGCCGCTGCGATCGTCTGCATCAACATGATCCATATCTCGCCGTGGGCATCGGCGCAGGCGCTGATCGGCGGCGCGGGGCGGCTGCTCGGACCGGGCGGCGTGCTCTTTCTGTACGGGCCGTACCGGCGCGGCGGCGCGCATACGGCGCCGACCAACGCTGCGTTCGACGAACAGTTGCAACGCCGCAATCCCGCATGGGGCGTGCGCGACATGGAAGCCGTGGTGGCGCTGGCAGACGCGGCGGGCTTCGACGCCGATGAGCCGGTTGAGATGCCTGCCAACAACTTCAGCCTCGTGTTCAGGAAACGTTAGCGCACGCGCCGGGTCGGACGCTTTACCTGCGCTTGACTCTGCGCTTGCACGCCAAACGTTCGCGGCGCGTTTCGCGGACTAAGCTTTAGAGTGCCGGCAGCGGGCCGCACAAGCAGCGCGGCGCGAAAGCGTGTCGAAAGCCCGCACGCATCGACTATGCCGGACACGAACACGGCGGGCGGGGAGTACGCGAGCGTCATCCCGTCATTTCTTTTATCCTTTCATCCTCGACGCCGCGCCCTGATGGTGGGCGCGGCCTCAAGACTCACTGGAATCAGGAGAATTCACATGGGCAAACAGGCAATCGGCGTAGTGGGGCTGGCGGTGATGGGCCGGAATCTGGCGCTGAACATCGAAAGCCGCGGTCACGCGGTCTCCGTGTTCAACCGCACCCGCGAGAAAACCGACGAACTGATCGCGGAGTTTCCCGACCGTAAGCTGGTTCCGACTTTCACGCTGGAAGAATTCGTCAACTCGCTGGAAAAGCCGCGCCGCATCCTGATGATGGTAAAAGCGGGCGAAGGCACCGACGCGACGATCGCGTCGCTACAGCCGCTGCTGGACAAGGGCGACATTCTGATCGACGGCGGCAATACGCATTTCACCGACACCATCCGCCGCAATCAGGAACTGGCGAAGTCGGGCCTGCACTTCATCGGCACGGGCGTGTCGGGCGGCGAAGAGGGCGCGCTCAAGGGCCCGTCGATCATGCCGGGCGGCCAGCGCGAAGCGTATGACCTCGTCGCCCCGATCCTCACCGAAATCGCGGCGAAGGCGCCGGACGGCGAGCCGTGCGTCGCATACATGGGTCCTGACGGCGCGGGCCACTTTGTGAAGATGGTGCACAACGGCATCGAATACGGCGACATGCAGCTGATCGCCGAAAGCTATGCGGTGCTCAAGCAGGTGCTCGGGCTGTCGAACCAGGAACTGGGCGCGGTCTACACCGAGTGGAACAAGGGCGAGCTGGACAGCTACCTGATCGAGATCACGTCGAAGATCTTCGACAAGAAGGACGATGAAACGGGCAAGGATCTCGTCGACATCATCATGGACCGCGCCGCGCAAAAGGGCACGGGCAAGTGGACGAGCCAGAACGCGCTCGACCTCGGCGCGCCGCTGCCGCTGATTACGGAAGCCGTGTTCGCGCGCGTGCTGTCGTCGCTGAAGGATCAGCGCGTGGCAGCTAGCAAGGTGCTCGAAGGGCCGGCCGCCAAGCCGTTCTCGGGCGACCGCGCCGCGTTCATCGAATCCGTGCGCCGCGCGTTGTACTTCAGCAAGGTGATTTCGTATGCACAGGGCTTCGCGCAACTGCGCGCGGCGTCGGACGAATACAAGTGGGACCTGGACTACGGCACGATCGCGAAGATTTTCCGCGCCGGCTGTATCATCCGCGCCCGCTTCCTGCAGAAGATCACGGACGCCTACTCGAAGGACAAGCAGATCGCCAACCTGCTGCTCGATCCGTATTTCCGCGACATCGCCGCGAACTACCAGGGGGCGCTGCGCGACGTCGTGATCGCCGCGACGGCGGCGGGCGTGCCCGTGCCGGCATTCTCGTCGGCGATCGCGTACTTCGACGGCTACCGCTCGGCGCGTCTGCCCGCCAACCTCGTGCAGGCGCAACGCGACTTCTTCGGCGCGCATACGTTCGAGCGCCTCGACAAGCCGGGTAGCTTCCACGCGAACTGGTCCTGAGCAGACGGGCTTGCTTCGCTCCGTAAAGCGAAGATTGGTCTGATTGCAAACGCCCCGGCGCCTCACGGCGCCGGGGCGTTTGCTTTGGCGCGGCTCATTGTTTCAAACAGTGCACATTTTTTGGAACACAGTGTTGCAAATATTTGATCTCAAAAAGCGGGTCGAGCGCCCGGTTACATGAATTATTTCAATTCTCGCAATATAGTTTAGCGAGATTAGGGATTTCCCTAGGATGTTTCCTTCCATAAACTTGCATCAACGCTGACGGACACGATGTTCGCAGTGAATCGAAAAACAAGTTCTCGGAGGTTGTCCATGAAAGCCCTGATTTCCGCAGTCGTTCTTGCTGCCGCTGTTGCCGCTCCCGTCGCATCGTTTGCCCAATCGAGCCAGCAGCCGGTGACCCGCGCTGAAGTTCGCGCCGATCTCGCCCGTCTGGAGAAGGCTGGCTACGATCCGCTGTCGGATCGCCAGAACTACCCGAACAACATCCAGGCCGCGGAAGCGCGTGTCCACGCAGAAGACGCCAACGCAAGCGGCTATGGCGTGCAGACGAACGGCACGTCGCAAGCTGGCCGCTCGCTGGCCGATGAGAAGGGTCCGCGTTCGGTGTTCTTCGGCAATTAATCTCCGACGAAGCTGACGCAGTAACCAGATCGAAAGCGCCGACCGGGGTCCGCGAGCCCCAGCCGACACGCGCAGGTAAAAAGACGCCGCCCAAGGTAAAACCTGGGCGGCGTTTTTTTCTTCCGGTGCGGGCGAAGTCGGGTCAGGCCGCGCGTCACGTTACCGCGGCATATGCGGAATCGTCTCGTTGTTCGCAACGTTCAACTGATGCACCTGCCGATGCACCTTGTTCAACTGGGCCTGCGCGGCCGTGCGTTGCGCTTCGAGTTGCGCGAGTTCCTTGCGCAACTGATGCTGCCGGCTCGTCACCACCTGATCCTGCTCGGTCGTGCGCTGCAAGCCCTGACGCAGCCGTTCCGCGTGCGCTTCGGATTCCGCGATCGCCCGCTTCAGTTGCTCGTTCTGCGCTTCGAGCTGCAAGCGGCGCGTCTCGCCGTCGGAAAGCCGTGTCGCCTGATCCTGCATATGGTGAAACAGCTGCCTGGCCGTATTGATGTCGCTCGTGCTCAGCACGCGCCATAGCCGGTCTTCCTGAAACAGTGCGGCGAAGTATTTCATTTCCTTTGGGTAAAACAGCAAACTGACCGAATAGTCAAAAGTGCGAAACGTGTGGAAGGTCGTGAGTTCGGCGTTGTCGCTCATGCGTTCTACATCGGCTGCGTCCGCGAGCTGCACGGCGCGTCCATTCGGCGCCGAGGGCGTGACCTGCACCGCGTGCAGTGGCGTGACGGGGCGCGGCGGCGAGCTGGCCGGGCGAGCTTCGATGGTTGCGCCCGCATCGCTTTCGCTGGCGGGAAGGTCGTCGACTCGGGCGGGTTCGGCTTGCGGGGCGTTCTGTGGCGGGAAATGAAAGTGAGCCGCGGCCCCATTGCTGACAGCAGCGCGACGCATGTTCAAGAGATTTTTCACGATCGATCCTCGGTAGGCGGCCGGGAAGCCATACCTCTTCAGGGTAGCGGGCGCATCAATGCAGCGTGCGTTGCCCACGTGCGATATCGTCAAATAGTGCATGGCCAGGTTCCAGCGCAAAGAGCCACGACTGGTCGTATTCGCTGAGCGCTTCGAGCGCCTGGCGCAACTGTTCGAGGGCGACCGCCGGAATCTCGACGCTCGCTTCCACGCCGCTCGACAGGCGGCTCACGCTTGCCAGTTGCACGAGGGCATCGGCGGCCTCGGCGACATCGACGGCGAAGACGAGATGCGCATTGAGCAGTTCGACCAGCGCAGGCGATGCAGTCATCTCGTCGACATTCAGTTGTACGGCAAGAAACAACGCCTTGTTCATGGAACCTCCTCGTTAGACGGAAACGCTGAAGTGGAATGAACCGTCTCGCCACGCATCGCGCTTGCGGGCATGCGCATATTTGTTGACCGCAGCAAGTTTCAGTATAGGCGAGCACTCCAGCTATGCAATGGCTCGAAAGCCGCATGTAACGGCCTTCTCCGGCCATGTGAGCAAGACACGTGCATGCGCGCGGGCGCCACTATAATGACCAGTCCGACACCCGTCATTGCGCAAGACCGTCATGAAAATCGTCCGCAGCAGCACGTTCAAGGCAGAGCGTCCATGGGGCGCGCTCGATATCGCCAACATGAACGGCATCACCACGCGTCTTCACTGGACCGACCAGCCGTACAAATGGCACGTCAACGATGGCGAGGAAGTTTTCGCCGTGCTGGACGGGCGCGTGGAGATGCGCTACCGCGAAGCAGGCATCGAGCATTCCACTGTGCTTGAGACGGGCGACGTGTTTCATGCGTCGGTCGGCACGGAACACGTTGCGCATCCGATCGGCGAGGCGCGCATTCTGGTGATCGAGTCGGAAGGCAGCGTATGACGTTTCGACTTCGCTGATCGGGCGGAATTGATTGGGATTGCAGAAGGAATCAAAGAGCAGGCCGAAGCAGCAGTGCGAGCGAGTTGACCGTCGGCGAGAGGCGTGTCGGGGCTGTGCCGTCCGCGCTTGTCAACCCGTCATTTTTCCGACGGACAGTCGAGGCATAATATTTGCACTGCATATCCCGCTACACGTTCAAATGACGCGCGGCCCCTATGAGCCGCCGTCCCATACTGCGTCGAGGGCCACAAAAATGACAGTAAAACGGCAATACGTCGTCACGCAGGCGCTGGTCTCGCTCGCCGTCGCGAGCATGCTCGGCGCGTGCACCACGTACCCGTGGGAAGCGACGCAGTCGCCGGCGCCCACGTACCGGACATCGGGCGGCGCGGCCGCCAGTGGCGTGCCGGCCGGGTTCTATCGCGTGAACCCGGGCGATACGATGCAAAGCATCGCCGGCGCTTACGGTCAGCGGACCCAGGACATCGCGTCATGGAACGGTCTGACGTTATCGTCGCCCGTCGTGCCTGGGCAGTTGTTGCGGGTCGGCCCGCCCGCTTATGCGCAGACCACGCCCGTGCCGACCCCCGCGCCCACCACCACGCCCGTTCAGCCGGCGCCCGTTGCGCCCGCGCAGGTGACGCTTGCGTGGCCGCTGCGCGGTCCGATCCTCAAGCCGTACGTGCCGGGCAAGTCGAAAGGGATCGTGATCGGCGGGCGTCCGGGCGATCAGGTGCGAGCGGCCGCGACCGGGCGGGTCGTCTACGCGGGCACGCTCGAGGCCTACGGGCCGCTCGTCATCATCAAGCACGACGACACGCTGATCACGGCCTACGGCCAGAACAGCAGGCTGCTCGTGCAAGAGGGCGATGCCGTCACGCAAGGTCAGCCGATCGGCGAAGTCGGCGTCGACAGCAACGGCGTGCCGTCCATCCAGTTCGAAGTGCGCAAGGACGGCAAGCCCGTCGATCCGCTTGGGTGGCTGCCGCGCTGAGTCGCATAGCGACCCGGCGACATGCGAACAATGAGGCCAACCGCAAGGCCAACCGCATCCGGACGGCCAACACCTTGACGGCCGACAGTTGGTCCGGATCGTTCAGTCGGCTTCTCCAGTATCGATGACAGGCCCGTGACAGCGGGCTTTGTCGCGATTGGCATGGTGCGTGCAACATGGTTATCGGGCGCGGCGTAGCGCGCGCTCGCTCGCCAACCTTTACCGTTGCTGGAGACACATCATGACCCACCTGCTTGTGAAAGACCTGTCGAGGGTCGACGAACTCGACCGTGAAACCGCCAAGGCCGTACACGGCGGCATCCTCACTATCGCCAAGCCGACGGAGCCGAGCCCGTGGCCGGGCTTCCCCGGCAAGCCGTCGATGCCATGGCCGCCGATGAATCTACCCCATCCGCCCGTGTATGCGGACGGCGGCGGACCTGTCATCATGCCGTATCACGGCAACGTGCCGACGGACCCGCGTCTGGTTTGATCAGCGTGCGTTTGGCGTAGGGAGGCGAGTCATGTCGCGTGGCTCGCCTCTTCGTGTTGATGGTGCAGATGTGAGAGCGCAAACAGGAAGGGGCCGATCCACGTCCCATCAACCGCAACGCGACGCTCATGGCATGCGCTGTCGCTTCGCATTACGCCGGCAGATATCTGCCCGTGGACCGGCCGCCGATACTCTGTCACAACCGCCCAAGGCGGACTATCAGGATTCTTCGAAAATGATGTGAGCGTGTTCTGACTTACGTCAATGCGATTTGCACCACCTTCACGATCACGAGCGCGACGGCCACCACCAGATAGCCGCGCAGCGCGCTCATCCAGATACGGCGGGAGAGCGTCATCACGGGCTTTGGCAGCGAGTCGAGCGGCGGCGTGCGCCACGTTGCGCGCTCGGATTTGCTGACGAACGGCGCGCCGTCCGCAATTTGCGCGCCCCGCAGCCGCCGCAGCGCCATCGCCGCGACGAACACCACCACGGCGAGCAGCGTGCCGCCCGCGAGAATCTCGATGATCGCGTGTCCGCTGATGTCGGGATACACGACGGACGCCGTCAGCACGACCGAGAGCAGCACCAGCGCCCACACGACGCCGCCCGTGAACAGGTTCAGCCCTTTCGAGTTGACCCACGGCCCGAGCACCGCGCGGTCGTTGCACAGCAGAAGCAGGAACACGGTTGCGCTCGGCAGCAGCACGCCCGCGAGCGTCTGCACGGCTTCCGTCAGCAGGCCGAGCGGGCTGCCCGGAATCAGCACGAGTCCTGCCGCCGCCGCCACGATGCCGAAGTACACGAGATAGAAGCCCTTCGCATCGGCGACGCCGCGATGCAGCGAATGACGGATCTTGAACACGTCGCCGATCGCATAGGCCGTCGACAGCGACACGGCCGCCGCGCCGATGATGCACGCGTCGAGCAGCGCAATCGCGAACAGCACGGCGGGCGTGCGGCCCGCATACCTTTCGAGGCCAGCGATCACGCCGCCCGCATCGGTGAACTGGCCGAACTCCGGCTTGCCGCCGAACAGCGCGGCGCTGAACGAGATCATCGCGATGGCGCCGATCAGCACGAACACGATGCCGATCCACAGATCGGCCTTTTCGTACTTCATGAAGCGCGGCGTGATGCGCTTGTCGATCACGTAGCTCTGCTGGAAGAATAGCTGCCACGGTGCAACCGTCGTGCCGACGATGCCGATCACGAGCAGCATCACGTCCGAGAGCTTTGCGTGCGCGGGCCATGCGGGCACGAACAGATGGTGCGTCATCTGCGCGACGGGAGGATGGATCGTCACGAGCACGGGCACGAGCAACAGGCTCAGCAGACACAGCACGATCGCAAAGCGCTCGAAGCGTTTGAAGTCGCCGGTGCTGACGGCCGCCATCGTCAATGCGGCCGCGATACACACGCCCGCTACTTTCGATACACCGAAGAAGTCGAGCACGAACGTAATGCCGATGAACTCGGTGACGATGGTCAACGCATTGAGGATGAACAGGTCGATGACGCTGAACGCGCCCCAGAACTTGCCGAAGCGTTCGAAGATCAGGCGCGCATGACCGACGCCCGTGACGGCGCCCAGGCGCAGCACCATCTCCTGATTGACATACAGCACGGGCACGAGCAGCAGCAGCGTCCACAACAGCGTGGTGCCGTAGTTCTGGCCGGCCTGCGTATAGGTGCCGAAGGCGCCCGCGTCATTGTCGCCGACCATCACGATGAGGCCGGGTCCGACGATCGCGAGCAGCGTGCGCAACCGCGCGCCCCAGCTGTTACGGGGTGCAGTGTCGTGATGCGCGATCGTGCCGAGTGCACCGCGGATATCGCCGACATGCGCGTCGTCGAGAACGGCGGTGCGGGTCGGCAGGGCTTGTGGTGGCGTTGCCATTGTTATTCTCCCGTGAACGGATATAGGTCGAATGATTTCCGTTTATGCGGCTTGCCGCTTCCGCAAGCGGGCGGCAATGCTGCTGAGCGTGCTGGCGAGCTTCGCGAATACGTGGCGTCGCTCGTGATGCAGCGAAAGGAGCGCGTCGTAGTGCGCGCGTGCTTCGCGGGTTTGCGGCAAGGTCGAAAGAAGCAGGAAGTACATGTCGGTTCTCCGGCACGAAGGCTCGTGCATGCGAGGCGGCAGGCGCTGGAGAATCGATGGAATCGAAAGCGGTCGGCTTGCCTGCCTCAGGTCGATAAAGGCATTTCTGGGTTCAAGGGATGACTGTCACTGTCGGGCATGGTGGCTCCCGGTTCATTGAGAAAACGCATCGCGATTGGCGAAACGCACGTAGGCGAGATACGTGGCGATGGACAGGTCGAACTTTCGCGGCGTTGACGGCGGCGGTAAGCAGGCACACGCACGCGGACGCAGGCACGCGAAGCGAAACCGCACATGTGACGAAGGCGGCTACGAATCGCGCGCGAACGCGCTGCGCCGGGTGCTGAACCCAACGACGCTAAACAGGATGCACGAGGAATGAATCTGCGACGCGCACCGTCTGCCTGCTGGCAAGACGGCGGCTAGATGAGGAAGCGCGGACGTCTGCCGTTCAGGCGGCGAAACTGTTCGAAAACGTACTACTGCAACTGTCCAAGGCAACGCCCCTCAAATTTCAAGATAAGAGAATTTTATGCCCACGCGCAAAGCCGAGTCAATGCACTTTCTTAAGCAGAACCGAAATATGCGGTGAAGCGCACATCGGGCGTCGCGCGATGTCCACGCACGTTCGCTGCGCTTTTCCCGAGGCGCTTTCTATACTGGGATCAGCCGTCAGCACAACGGATCACGCGTACTAAAGGTCCGACCATTCATCCGGCTTTCAGATCGCTCAATAGCAGCTAACGACGAGGCGATCATTGGAGGGAGACATGAGCGTTTCAGCCACGCACCCCGGTTCGGGCGCGATCGGCGCGCCTGCGCCGCACAAACCGGCGCTCCGCTCGCTGGCGCTTGCTGCATTGGGCGTCGTCTACGGCGATATCGGCACGAGTCCGCTGTACACGCTGCAGACCGTCTTCGCGACAGCGGGCGGTCTGCCGCTGACGCCGTTGAACGTGATCGGCATCGTGTCGCTGATCTTCTGGTCGCTGACCATCGTCGTGTCGCTCAAGTATGTAACGCTGATCCTGCGCGCGAACAATCACGGCGAGGGCGGCATCATGGCGCTGCTCGCACTGGCCGCTTCGTCGGTGGCGGACCGGCCGCGCTTGCGTCATGTGCTGCTGATCGTCGGCGTGATGGGCGCAGCGCTCTTTTATGGCGACAGCATCATCACGCCGGCCATCTCCGTGCTGAGCGCGGTGGAAGGGCTGGAAGTCGCCGCGCCCTTTCTGAAGACCTGCGTGATACCCGTGACGCTCGCCGCGATCGTCACGCTGTTCGTGATGCAGAAGCACGGCACGTCGGGGATCGGCGCGGTGTTCGGGCCGGTGATGGTGGTCTGGTTCGTGGTGCTGGCCGTGGTCGGCGTGACCAACGTGGTTTCGGCACCCGCGATTCTCGCCGCGCTCGATCCGCTCGCCGGACTCGCCTTCTGCCTGCGTCACGAGTGGCTGGCGTTCGTCGCGCTGGGCGCCGTCGTGCTGTCGCTGACGGGCGCTGAGGCGCTCTATGCCGACATGGGCCACTTCGGCGCGCGGCCGATCCGCATTACATGGTTCGGCATCGTCTTCCCCGCGCTCGCGCTGAACTATCTGGGGCAGGGCGCATTGCTGATCTCCGACCCCACCGCGCTGCAAAACCCGTTCTACCGGCTCTTTCCGCAATGGGCGCTGTATCCGATGATCGTGCTCGCGACGGTCGCGACTGTGATTGCGTCGCAAGCCGTGATCTCCGGCACCTACTCGATGACCAAGCAGGCGATGCAACTGGGCTTCCTGCCGCGCATGAACGTCGTCTACACGTCGGAGAGGGAGATCGGCCAGATCTATGTGCCCGGCATCAACTGGACGCTGCTCGCGGCCGTGGTGGCCGCCGTGCTCGGCTTCGGCTCGTCGACAGCGCTCGGGTCCGCGTATGGCATTGCGGTGACGGGCACGATGCTCATCACGACGCTCTTGACCTTCTTCGTCGTGCGCTATGCATGGCATTACAACTGGCTGCTATGCGTGTTCGCGACCGCGTTCTTCTTCGTGATCGACGCGACGTTCTTCTCGGCGAACCTGCTGAAGATCGTCGAAGGCGGCTGGTTCCCGCTGATGATCGGCTTCGTGATGTTCACGATCATGGCGACATGGGGACGCGGCGGCGAAATCATGCGGGCAGAAGCGCGCGTGCACGCGGGCACGATGCCGCTCAAGGCGTATCTGGAAAAACTGATCGCAAGTCAGCCGGTGCGCGTCCCCGGCACGGCGATCTTTCTCACGCCCAATCCGGACAGCGTGCCGCATGCGCTCGTCAACAACCTGATGCATAACCACGTGCTGCACAACCGCGTTGTGTTCCTGACCGTGAACAACGAGGAGATTCCGTGGGTCGCCGAGCATGAGCGCGTTGCTTTGCATACGGTGTGTGAGAGCTGCTATCAATTGACGATCCGCTATGGCTTCAAGGACGAAGTCGATCTGCCGAAAGCGCTCGCAGCCGCAGGGGCGCTGGGTCTCGATTTCGATCCTTGCGAGGCGTCGTACTTCCTGAGCCGCGCGACCGTCGTGCCGACACCGGGCGCGGGCATGGCGATGTGGCGCGAGCGTCTGTTCGCGGTGATGCTGCATAACGTCGGCAACGTGGCGGCGTATTTCAAGCTGCCTGCCAATCGCGTGATCGAGGTTGGCGCGCGGGTGGAGATATGAGGCGGCGATGCTTGTCGAACGCGCTGCAGGTCGGCATGCGTTTGCATTCGCCAGTTTGCCCGACCATACTGCGCGAGTGTCGCATTCTTCAGGCGGAACGCAGATGAGCCATGACGCTGAACATGAGCATGAACACGGAGATGAACACGCGCACGAAGGCAGCGCGCTGCCCGAGATGGATCTGCGCGTGCGCGCGCTGGAGTCGCTGCTGATCGAAAAGGGCTACGTCGATCCGAAAGCACTCGATGTGCTGATCGACACCTACGAGCACAAGGTCGGGCCGCGCAACGGCGCGCGTGTCGTCGCGAAGGCATGGTCTGATCCCGGCTTTCGCCAGTGGCTGCTCGACGATGCGACGGCCGCGATTGCGTCGCTCGGTTTCACGGGGCGGCAGGGCGAGCACATGGTCGCGCTGGAGAACACGCCAGGCGTGCACAACATGGTCGTGTGCACGCTCTGTTCGTGCTACCCGTGGCCCGTGCTGGGATTGCCGCCCATCTGGTACAAGTCGGCGCCGTATCGCTCGCGCGCGGTGATCGATCCGCGTGGCGTGCTCGCCGAGTTCGGCGTGGTATTGCCCGACGACACCGACATCCGCGTGTGGGATTCGACGGCGGAAGTGCGCTATCTCGTGCTGCCGATGCGCCCTCCCAACACGGAGACGCTGAACGAAGACGAACTCGCCGATCTCGTCACGCGCGACTCGATGATCGGCACGGGACTCGCGCTCGCGCCGCACGAAGCGAAACCCGCAAGCGGAGGTCAACCATGAACGGCGCACAGGACATGGGCGGCATGCAGTCGTTCGGGCCCATCGCGCCCGAAACCGACGAGCCGTATTTCCACGCGGCCTGGGAGCGTCGCGCGCTGGCGTTGACGATCGCGATGGGCTCGACGGGGAAATGGAACATCGACATGTCGCGCGCCGCGCGCGAAAGCCTGCCGCCCGCGCAGTATCTGTCGAGCAGCTACTATGAGATCTGGTTCGCGGGCTTGCGCAAGCTGCTGATCGACTCGGGACTTGCGACGCGGGACGAGATCGACAGCGGCGTGTCGCAGCGCGCCGGTGCGCCCGTGCCGCGCGTGCTCGCCGCCGAGCAGGTCAACCCCATGCTATTCCGCGGCAGTCCCGCATCGCGCCCCGAGCCGTATCCCGCGCGCTTTGCGGTGGGCGACGCGGTGCGCACGCTGACGCTCAATCCGTCGACGCACACGCGCCTGCCACGCTATTGCCGAGGCAAGCGCGGCCGGATCGTCGCGGTGCGTGGCGCGCATGTGTTCCCCGATTCGAACGCGCTTGGACGCGGCGAGGATCCGCAATGGCTGTATACGGTGCGCTTCGACGCCGTCGAACTGTGGGGCAAGGACACGACGGCGTCGTCGGTGTGCGCCGATTGCTGGGAGCCGTATCTCGAAGCGGACGGGACGGCATGAGCGCGCCCGCATGCACTACGTCGCAGGAAGTTTCGCGCGAGTTGCCTGAGTTGCTTGAGGCGCTGCCCGACATGCCGCGCGACGGTGCCGGCCCGGTCTTTGCCGCACCGTGGCAGGCCGCGGCATTCGCGATGACGCTCGCGCTTCACGAGCGCGGCGTGTTCACATGGCCCGAATGGGCCGCAACGCTCGCGGATGCGATCCGTGACGCGCAGGCTCACGGCGACCCCGATCGCGGCGACACCTACTACACGCACTGGCTGACGGCGCTCGAACGCATCGCGACGGCCAAAGGCTGCGTGACGCGCGAGGGATTGATTCGGCGCAAGGACGCGTGGGACGCGGCGGCGCGCCGTACGCCGCACGGCCAGCCGATCGAGCTGGACTGAGCGGCCGGCGCGTCACGCGATTGTCATCGAACTACGGGGTCCTTGTCGGGCGGGCCTTCGGGACGCTGTGGCTCGTCGTTGTGATGACCCGGCGACGGCGGCGTGAGCGGATCCCCTTCGGGGTCTCGCGTCGGATCGGCGTTCGGGTCGGGAATCGGACTGGTGTGCATGGTGTGACCTCGTGGCGTTGTGGTCGATGCGGTCGATACGGCCTATGTGGCCTATGCGGCAACCGGCGGTGGACGCATGCGCGCTGCTCTCGCGGCAAGGTACGAAGCGTCCTGCTTACACTAGCGTAGGCGATGACCGCGAAGACTGCTGGCGTGATCGCCTGCCGCAACGCTTCAACGTGGTTTGGCGCGGTTCAACGCGGGTCGATACGGCTCAGTGCCCCGTTCTGCGGGCGCGCTGCCGGTCGACTGTCAGCCGCCAGTAGCGCTCCGCGGCGTACACGTCGTCGTAGCCGTGCGGCCCGAACGCGCGCAACTGGCTCTCGTACGCGGACACGGCTTCGCGCTTGAGCAGCGCCTGGCGCTCGCGGTCGAGCGCGTGTTCCACAGCGGGGCTGGCGGGCGTCGCGACGATGCCGCGCCCGGCCAGATCGACGAGCCGCTGCTGGACGAGCCCCGGCATCGGACGATAGATCGCTTCCTCGTACGCGAACCATTCGAGGTGCGACATGCGGGGCAGAATCTCGCAACACGCTTCGAACACGCGGCCGTGATCGTCGTGAAAGAGGCCGAGCGGCATCAACAGCGTGTTCGACGTCGAGCCATAGATCGCTTCCTCCAGCGCGGCGGCGAGCCTGGCGATCGACGGCGAATCGCCGTATTGCGCGTCGCGAAACGGCAGCCGCAGAGGGATGGCGTCGAGCACGGCGAGCGCGTTGTTATCTTCGAGCGTGCGCGCGTGGATCGATTCGTACGCGCTCGCGAAGCCTGCCTTCTGGTCCCATTCGGTTTGCATGTCCTGTGCGGGCGGCGCGGCGAACACGGTGCAGACGGCGGCATCGGGATGCGCGGCGAGCAGTGCGCCGCAACCGAAGACGGCGTCGTCGAAATGCGGCGACACGATGAACAGACGCGGGCTGGTTTCGCTCATGAGATCCTGGGCAGGATACGGGACGGGCGCCGGGCGGTGTGATGCGCATTGGCGGCGCGCACCAAGGCGGCGCGCGGCATCGTGGACAGCTTAGACCAACGATGCGATGCGTGCTCGCCGGTTTTCGCGGTGCAGCAGCGCGCAAGCGCCGTGCCTGCGAGCGCATGATCGAGCGATGGTTCCCGTATCGGCTCACCTCGACCGGCGTCGCGCTCCCGGATGTTCTCACCGTGCGCGGCGGCGTGTTTACGATTCAAGCGCGCGGATATGTCAAAGGTGTGAGCGCGAGGAGACTAGACGTTGCGCAGGTCTTCGGGCGTGTCGATATCGCTGAGCACGCCCGGATCGTCGACTTCGATGCGCTTCACGGGATGCGTTGCGAAGAGTGCGCGCGCGCCGGTGTCACCATCGAGCGTGAGCAGCGCCTCGCGATGCTCGATGCTGAAGCCGACGGGATGGCCGCGCTGTCCCTGATAGTAGGGCGCGACGATGGACGCGCCGTCGTCGACTGCGCGCGCGACGGCTTCGATGGTTGGCGTGGCGATACGGGGCATGTCGGCGAGCGCGACGATCCAGCCGTCGGCGTCGTCGCTCGCTTCGATGCCGGCGGCGAGGCTTGCGCCCATGCCGCGCTCGGCGTCGGCGGAAAAGATGACGTGACAGCCGGCGTCATTGAGCACGCGGGCGAGCATCTCCGAGCCGGGGCGCACGATCGCGATGACGTGCGGGACGACCAGCAGCAGGCGATGCGCGGATTCGAAAGCGACGGGGGTGCCGTCGGGCAGGCGGGCGAGGAGTTTATTGTGGATGCCTTCCGGGTCGAAGCGCGATCCGTAGCCGGCCGCGAGCAGCACGCCGGTAGCGAAGGAGGCGTATGCCATGGGTGGCACCAGAAGATGGGGTTTGAGTGGGGATTGTGCGGTGCAACGGGGATGGGGGCAAGGGTTTTGTTTTTGGTTTTGCTTTTGTTTTTTTTCGTCTGCGAACGGGACCTGCGGTGCGGCGATGCCGTTTGGGTCTTTGCGCTGGCATGAGCCTTCGTGGTGCGGTCGGTTTGGTTGTTCTAGCTTTTGCGCTGGCATCCGCGCTACGGTGTTTGCTGCGCAAGCGGTTGGTTCTTTTGCCTCGGCGCTGGCATCCGCGATTTGTTATCGTGCTTCAAGCGTCGCCCCTGTGCGGGGCGGCACCTACTTTTCTTTGCCGCCGCAAAGAAAAGTAGGCAAAAGAAAGCGGCTAACACCGCCAGCCCATGTTCTTATCCACGGGGCCCCAACGTCCCCACACTTCACACGGCAGCCTTTCTGTTTGCGTGCGTTGCCAACGCTTTGAATGTGCGCCTCACCCGCTTCGAATACCCGTACTCGGGCCAGCGGCAGCGAATGGTACGTGCCGCCCAGGTGGCAAACTGTGTGTAGGTTGTCGCGTCGTACAGGGTAGCGCTCTTACATCGCGGCACGCATGCGCTATTGGTTCGAAGTGAGGCGTGCGAGGCACTACGGCCTACACACAGTTTGCCACCTGGGTGGCGGTGGAATATCTGGAACGGCGTGCCGCAACGCGGGTGCGTGAAGCGGGTGAGGCGCACATCCAGAGCGTTGGCAACAAGCATGAGTCACGTGATTGCCGTGTGAAGCGTAAGACCCGTTGGGGGCCCTCAGGCAAGAAGAAATGTTGGCGGTGTGAGCCGCTTTCTTTTGCCTACTTTTCTTTGCGGCGGCAAAGAAAAGTAGGTGCCGCCCCGCACAGGGGCGACGCGTGAACGGCGAACACCGTAGCGCGGATGCCAGCGCAAGCGCTAGAAAACCAAACCGGCTGCGCCACAAAGTCAAACCGAGGATGCCAGCGAAAACGCAAACACTCACCAGCGTCGCAGACAAAAAAAGCCAGAAACCTCACTCCGACCCAAGATAAAAAAACCGAAACAAAAACACAGCAGCAATAATCCAGACAACGAGTTTCACCTGCCGCGCGCGCCCAGTGAGCAACTTAAGCCCAGCATAAGAAATAAACCCAAACGCCACCCCATTCGCAATGGAATAGGTGAACGGCATCATAAGAGCGGTAAGTGCAGCAGGCACGACTTCAGTAGCATCGTCCCAAGGCAAGTCGGCCATCTCCCGCAGCATGAGACACGACACATACAACAAAGCCGGCGCCGTGGCATAACCCGGCACAACCCCCGCCAGCGGCGCAAAGAACAGCGCCAGCAAAAACAGCACAGCAACGGTAATCGCGGTAACACCCGTACGCCCACCCGCCTGAACACCCGAAGCGCTTTCGATATAAGCCGTCGTCGACGACGTACCCAGCAGCGACCCAGCGAGGATCGCCGTACTATCCGCAAGCAGCGCGCGATTCAAACGGTGCATCTTGCCATGCACAAGCAACCCCGCGCGATTCGCGACACCCATCAGCGTGCCCGTCGCATCGAACAGTTCGACGAGAAAGAACACCAGAATCACATTCAGCACGCCCGTCGACAACGCGGCCTTCACATCGAGCTGGAACAGCGTCGGCGAGATCGACGGCGGCACGGACACGATGCCGTGAAACTGGTTGCCGCCGAAGAAGAAGCTCAAAATCGTCACGCCGACAATACCGATCAAAATCGCCCCGCGCACGCGCAGAACATCCAGCATGACGATCGCGAAGAAGCCGATGATCGCCAGCACCACATGCGGATCGTGCAGGTTGCCGAGCGTGACGAGCGTCGCCGGACTGCCCGTCACGATGCCCGCCGCCTTCAACGAGATAATCGCGAGAAAGAGGCCGATGCCGCCCGTGATCGCGACGCGAATCGAATGCGGAATGCCGTTGACGATCACCTCGCGCACGCGGAACAGCGTGACGATCAGGAACAGGCAGCCGGAGATAAAGACCGCGCCGAGCGCAGCCTGCCACGTGAACCCCATCCCCTTGACGACCGTGTACGCGAAGTACGCATTCAGGCCCATGCCCGGCGCGCACGCAATCGGGTAGTTCGCGTAGAAGCCCATGATGAGCGAGGCGAGCGCCGCCACGAGGCAGGTCGCAACGAACACCGAGTCTTTGGGCATGCCCGCATCGCCGAGAATCGCCGGGTTGACGAAGATGATGTAGGCCATTGTGAGGAAGGTGGTGACGCCTGCCAGCACTTCCACGCGCAGGGTCGTGCCCGCTTCGTCAAAGCCGAAATACCGTTTTACGGAGTCCATGAGCCGAGTCTCTCGTCGTTTGAAATGTCGTTGGTCACTGCTTGTCGTGCTGCCTGTCTCTGCCTGTTTCGGCGCGTCTTCTACCGCGCGATGGCGTCCCGTCCCGCATGGCGACGCAGGCGGGCTTCCCCGCCGCATCGGCCATCATGACGCCACGGGCGGATTTAATCACGATTGGTCAGTAAATACCGCATTTGCCGCGCGCGCGTGGAGCCCATGCAACACTCGGGACGTGTGCACGTTGCACCGCGGCAACCGGCGGCGCCCAGATGCGTTTTGCTGGCGAAGGGGCGTGATGATACCTGACGCGGCGCATCAGGCTGGATTACAAGGGGAGCGGAAAGGAAGGAAGCGCGCCGAAAGCGGCCGTGCGCAATGTCATGACAAAGGCCGCGCGCGAAGTCGCGTTGAACGCATTTCAACGGACAATGCAATGCGAAACGCGCGTTGAATGAGCGCGTCACGCATCCATCGATATTACTGTTGCGTGCCTTGAGCCTGCGCGCGGCGTTGCGCGACGATGCGGCCAGCTGCGATCGCATTGGCTGGGTAGTTGATCCAGTCGAGCGGATCGTAGCCCGCTTTGCGCCATTCGACGAGATCCGCTTTCACTTCGGCGCGGGTCTTGGGTGTGTTCTGATCATAGACGCGCGACGTCTGCGCAAATGCGGACGATACGGCTGCTACGCCGATAAGCGCGCCCAGAACCATACGAGGAATCAGCTTCATGGCAAGGGCCTGAAAAGTTAGGATGACCCTTTTATTCTAGGTTCTGTATTCGCAATGAGTAAGGCTCGTAACTGAAATGAACCATTGCTCAGTTTGCATCTATGGCCGCGCTCGAGGCGTGGTTCATGCATGCCTCAAGCGAGTTCGCGTTCGAACCTTTGAACGGGATTCGCACGGATATCCGTCGCCTAACCCATATGCTGAGAAGGCTTGCCTATCCGATCGATCACGGCCGTCAACAGATCGACGGGTAACGGAAACACGATGGTCGAATTCTTGTCGGCGGCAATGGTTGTCAGTGTCTGCAAATACCGCAATGTCATCGCCTGCGGTTGTTGCGCAAGCATCTGTGCCGCCTGCAGCAATTTCTCCGACGCCTGCAGCTCGCCTTCGGCATGAATGATCTTTGCGCGGCGCTCGCGCTCGGCTTCCGCCTGACGCGCAATCGCGCGGATCATCGTCTCGTTGATATCGACATGCTTGATCTCGACATTCGATACCTTGATACCCCACGCATCCGTCTGCGCATCGAGCACGCGCTGGATGTCGGTATTGAGCTGCTCGCGCTCGGACAGCAGTTCGTCGAGTTCATGCTTGCCGAGCACTGCGCGCAAGGTGGTCTGCGACAGCTGGCTGGTCGCTTCGAAGTAGCGCGCGACCTGAATCACCGCGCGCTCCGGATCGACGACGCGAAAGTACACGACGGCATTGACCTTGACGGACACGTTGTCGCGCGTGATCACGTCCTGCGGCGGCACGTCGAACACGACGGTGCGCAGATCCATCCGCACCACCTGCTGCACGACGGGAATGATCAGCACGAGACCCGGTCCCTTGACCTTCCAGAAGCGGCCGAGCATGAACACCACGCCGCGCTCGTACTCGCGAAACACGCGCACCGCCGAAGCGACCAGCACGATCACCAGAAGAATCAGGATGCTGCCGAAGCCAAAAGTGAAACCGATCATGTGTGTTCTCCCTCTTGTGATGGGTTGCTTGCGGGAACCACGGTAAGCATCAGGCCGCGCCGCCCCGTCACGCGCACGGCGTGGCCCGCCGCAAGCGGCGAGGTGCTGCGCACGCGCCAGCGTTCGCCATGCACGCGCGCCCAGCCGACGCGGTCAGGCTCGCCGTGCAGAAGGCTGTCGAGCGCGCTGTTAGGCAGACTGCCAGGCTGGCTGTCCTGCAGGCCATCGGCGCGGCCTTGCGCCGTATCGGCGACGAGCCCGTCGTCCAGCACCACGCCCATGCTGCCGATCATCGCCTCGGCGCCCGTCACTACGGGCCGCCGCCGCGAGCGCAGCACCATCCCCGACACGCCGAAGATAAACAGCACGCTGAACACAATGACGGCGGCGATCATCGGCAGCGGCACGCCGTAGCCGGGCACGTCGGTATCGATCAACATCAGCGCGCCGATCGCAAACGCGACGATGCCGCCAAAGCCAAGCGTGCCGAAAGTCGGCAGGAAGGCTTCGGCAATCAGAAACGCCAGGCCGAGGAAGATCAGACCGAGACCCACGTAATTGACGGGCAGCAATTGCAGCGCGAACAGACCCAGCAGCAGGCTGATCGCGCCCGCCACGCCGGGCAGCACGAAGCCGGGATTCGCGAACTCGAAGAACAGGCCATACATCCCGATCATCAGCAAGATCAAGGCCACGTTCGGATCGGTGATGACGGCGAGGAAGCGGCTGCGCCAGTCCGCCTCGAGCGTCACGACGGTCGCGTGCGCCGTCGTCAGATGCTTCGCGCCGGCGGCCGTGTCGTACGTGCGGCCGTCGAGCTGCCTGAGCAGGTCGGGAATATCGCGCGCAATCAGGTCGACGACCTTCTGCTCGAGCGCGTCGCGTGCCGACAGGCTCACGGCTTCGCGCACCGCGCGCTCGGCCCAGTCGACGTTGCGGCCGCGCAGTTGCGCGAGGCCGCGTATATAAGCCTGCGCATCCTGAAGCTGCTTGCGCAGCTCGGTCGATTGACTGTCGAGCGGGAGCGCGCCGGATGCGGCGTTGTCCTTCTGGGCCGGGCCGGACGCGGGCGTCGCGCCTGGCAACGCGGGCGGCTGGCCGGGTTTCGGCGCATCCTGGCCGCCGATGCCCAACTGCACGGGCGACGCTGCGCCGAGGTTGGTGCCCGGCGCCATCGCCGCGATGTGGCTTGCATACGTGATATAGGTGCCCGCGCTCGCGGCGCGCGCGCCACCTGGCGCGATATACGTCGCGACGGGGATGGGCGACGCGAGAATCGCCTTGATGATCTGCCGCATCGACGTGTCGAGCCCACCCGGTGTGTCGAGCTGCAGGACGGCGAGCTGGGCGTGATCGTCGGCGGCGCGGGCGAGGCCGCGCACGATGAAATCGGCGGTGGCGGGGCTGATTGCGCCTGCGACGGGAATCACTACTACGCTGCCGGGCGCAACGGGGGATTGCGCGGAGTGGGCGGAAGACATAAACGCTGCCGCGGCGCAGAACGCCAGCACGAGCAGCAACGCGCGCTGCAACAGCCTTCCCGCCGCGCCGGGGATGACGCGCGGAGCGTAAGCCCATGCGGCACGGGGCGCGGCGGCCATGAAAGCGCCACGCGCGCGGCGCGGCGTGCGTCGCGAAACCGCTTGCCGGATCGGTAGAAGCCGGTACGTTCCCATCGTCGACGGCCGGTGCGCCGCGCTGCGACGGATCACGTTCGCAGGGCGGCGCGCCAGGCCTGAAAAGAGCTGGCCTGTCTTAAGCTTAGTCGGATTCGGCGCGTTCCGCCCGGCGGGAGATACCCGCGTTCGCCGCGGGCGCGCCTGCCGTATGCGCGTTCACCGCCCGATAATCCGCCGGCCGCATCCCCGTCCATTTGCGAAACGCCCGGTGAAACGCGCTCGGCTCGGCAAATCCGAGCGTCGCCGCGATGTCGGCGACCGACTGGCCGCCGCGCTGCAACTGCGAAATCGCGATGTCGCGCCGCAAGTCGTCCTTGATCGACTGGTACGTATAGCCTTCCTGCTTCAGATGACGCCGCATCGTCGCCTCGGCGACGTGCAGGCGCTGCGCCATCTCGTCGGAGCCGGGCCAGGCGGACATCGGCAGCGCGCGCAGCGTCTTGCGCACGCGCGCCGCGAGCGAGCCGGGATTGCGGTACTTGATGATGAAGCTCGCGGGCGCGTCGCGCAGGAACGGCTTGATGGACCTTGTGGTCTGCACGACGGGCAGTTCCAGAAAATCCGGCGCGAGATCGACATACGACTCGCTCTGCCCGAACGACAGGTCGTCGCAGAACATCAGCCGGTACTCGTGCGCGGCGGGCGGCTCGGCGCAACTGAAGCGCGCCTCGATCAGCGGGATGCGCCGCCCGACCAGCCAGCATACGAGTCCGTAGACAAGGATGAAGTACGTTGCGTAAGCAAACATGGCCGGCTGCGGCGCGCCGTCGCGATGCGCGAATGCGAGGCGCACGCGGTCGTCGCGCGTGACGATCTGCACGCGCATGTCGTCGAGCACGAGGCGCATGAAGTTGACGGCACGCGTGAGCGCCTGGCCGCCGTTGCGCGCCGTCAGCGCCGTCTGCGTCATGGCGATGAAGCTGCCGCTTTTCATCGCGTGGGGATCCTGGCCGAAGAACTCGTCGTCGAGCGTTCTTGCGATGTTGGCCCACAGCGCGCCGTATTGCGCCGGCGTCACGCGGCTCTTCGGGCTCGCGAGCACCTGCGGCGCGATGCCCGCCGCCTCGACGATCGGCTGCAGGTCGACGCCGCGCGCGCGGGCGAGCGCCAGCGTCTCTTCGACGAGACTCACGGAGATCGTGCCTCTTTCGGTTTTCATTCGGTCGCGGTTCCTCGCGCAGCCTGGAAGTGGGCGTTTCATGAATTCTGGCAAATGCGCTCACGTGAATTGCCGCGAGCGCCTGCCGGAACCGCCATTCTGCCGCATCGGCGCCACGCACGAAATCCAGTTATGGCAAATGCGCTCACAAAAATTGAGCGGACGCGGCATCGAATCCCGCTTTCGCGCCGCCTACACTGGGTTCCAACAGACGCGCAGTGTGTGCAGTGCAGCAGGCGCGCAGAGACAAACGGAGCGAGACACATGGACGAGTTCTATACCGACGAGCAGCGGATGATCCGCGACGCGGCGCGCGACTTCTCGGTCGAACGCCTCGCGCCGAACGCGGCGCAGTGGGACCGCGAAGGTCAGTTGCCTGCGGAAGTCGTCGGGCAGATGGGCGAGCTGGGCTTTCTCGGCATGATCGTGCCGCCCGAATGGGGCGGCTCGTACACCGACTACATCGCGTATGCGCTCGCACTCGAAGAGATCGCGGCCGGCTGCGCCGCCTGCGCGACGCTGATGAGCGTGCACAACTCGGTCGGCTGCGGGCCGATCCTCAACTTCGGCACCGACGCTCAAAAGGACCGCTATCTCGCCGATCTCGCGACGGGCAAGCGCATCGGCGCGTTCTGCCTGACCGAGCCGCATGCGGGCAGCGAAGCGAACAACATCCGCACGCGCGCCGTGCTGCGCGATGGCCAGTGGGTCATCAACGGCAGCAAGCAGTTCGTGACGAACGGCGCGCGCGCCAGCATCGCGATCGTGTTCGCCGTCACTGATCCCGACGCGGGCAAGCGCGGCATCTCGGCTTTTATCGTGCCGACGGATACGCCGGGCTTCAACGTCGGGCGCCCCGAGAGCAAGCTCGGCATTCGCGCGTCGGATACCTGCCCGATCTCGCTCGACGATTGCGCCGTGCCCGAAGCGAATCTGCTTGGCGCGCCGGGCGAGGGCTTGCGCATCGCGCTGTCGAATCTGGAAGGCGGACGCATCGGTATCGCGGCGCAGGCGATCGGCATTGCGCGCGCGGCGTTCGATGCGGCCCGCGCGTATGCGAACGAGCGCATCCAGTTCGGCAAGGCGTTGAAGGAACATCAGACCATCGCCAACATGCTCGCCGACATGGCGACGCGCCTGAACGCCGCGCGCCTGCTCGTGCATCACGCGGCGCGGCTGCGCAGCGCGGGGCGGCCGTGTCTGTCGGAGGCATCGCAGGCGAAGCTGTATGCGTCGGAGATGGCTGAAGAGGTTTGCTCGAAGGCGATTCAGATTCACGGCGGCTATGGGTATCTGGAGGACTACGCCGTCGAGCGGCATTATCGCGATGCCCGCATTACGCAAATCTATGAAGGCACGAGCGAAGTACAAAGAATGGTTATCGCGCGGCACGTTTGAGCGCAGAATAATCCGCCAATAGAGTGATGAGACCAGAGTAAGGCGCTAAAGCGCCAACTCTGGGCCAACTCGCCAAGGGACCGGAGTAAGCGCTAAAGCGCTAACTCCGGCCGACTTGCCATGGGACCAGAGTAAGGCGCTAAAGCGCCAACTCTGGTCGACAGGAGACGACGATGACGGCAGCCCAGAGCTTTTTCGACGCGCGCGACCTGTTGTTGCGCCACCGCACCGACTATGAGCGCGCGTACAGCGAGTTCAGATGGCCTGAACTCGGGGAGTTCAACTGGGCGCTCGACTATTTCGACGTCGTCGCGAGAGGCAACGACAACCCGGCGCTGTGGATCGTCGATGATCCGGCGCAAGAAGGGCTGAAGCTCTCGTATGCGCAGATGTCGGAGCGCTCGTCGCGGATGGCGAATTTTCTGCGCGAGCTAGGCGTGGGGCGCGGCGACCGGCTGTTGTTGATGCTGCCGAACCGCGTCGAGCTGTGGGACGTGATGCTCGCGGCGATGAAGCTCGGTGCGATCGTGCTGCCCGCCACGACGCAACTGTCGCCCGACGACGTGCGCGACCGCGTGCAGATCGGCGGCGCGAATTTCGTGGTGGTCGATAGCGCGGAGACGGGCAAGTTCGACGCGCTCGATACGCCGTTGAAGCGGATCTCGGTTGGCGCGCCGCGCGAAGGCTGGACGGATATCGCAGCCGCCTACGCATCGTCGCCGACCTTCACGCCGGACGGCGCCACGCGCGCCAGCGATCCGATGCTGCTGTACTTCACGTCGGGCACGACGTCGAAGCCGAAACTGGTCGAGCACACGCACGAAAGCTATCCCGTCGGCCATCTGTCGACGATGTACTGGATCGGCCTGCAACCGGGCGACATCCACTGGAACATCAGCTCGCCCGGCTGGGCGAAGCACGCGTGGAGCTGCTTCTTCGCGCCGTGGAATGCGCAGGCGTGCGTGTTCGTCTACAACTTCGCGCGCTTCGTGCCGAAAGAAACGCTCGACGTCCTGGTGCGCTACAACGTCACGACGCTGTGCGCGCCGCCCACCGTGTGGCGCATGCTCGTGCAGGAGCCGCTCGCGTCGTATCCCGTGAAGCTGCGCGAGATCGTCGGCGCAGGCGAGCCGCTGAACCCGGAGATCATCGAACGCGTGCGGCATGCCTGGAACATCGTGATTCGCGATGGCTACGGGCAGACGGAAACCACCTGCCAGATCGGCAACCCGCCGGGGCAGCCTGTGGTGCCGGGTTCGATGGGGCGTCCGTTGCCGGGCTACCGCGTCGAACTCGTCGATGCGGACGATCATCCCGTGACGGAAGGCGAAATCGCGCTGCCGCTCGCGCACCGTCCGCTGGGCCTGATGACGGGCTACGCGAACAACGCGAAGGCCACCGAACACGCGATGCGCAACGGTTACTACCACACGTCCGATGTCGCGATGCGGCGCGACGATGGTTATCTCGTGTACGTCGGCCGCTCGGACGACGTGTTCAAGTCGTCCGATTACCGGCTGAGTCCGTTCGAACTCGAAAGCGTGCTGATCGAGCACGAAGCGATTGCCGAGGCGGCCGTGGTGCCGAGCAACGATCCGCTGCGTCTGTCGGTGCCGAAGGCATTCGTGACCGTGCGACATGGATTCGAAGCGGGTCCCGAACTCGCGCGCGAGGTGTTCCGCTTTTCGCGCGAAAAGCTCGCGCCGTACAAGCGCATTCGCCGCCTTCAATTCAGCGATTTACCGAAGACGATCTCCGGAAAGATTCGCCGCGTCGAACTAAGGCGGCGCGAACTGGAGCGCACGGCGGAGCCGGCGCGCCTGCAGGATGAGTACTGGGAAGAGGATTTCCCCGAGCTTCGCAATGGGAACGGAAACTGAGCCCGAACTGAACGACAGTCGAGCCACCGATATCTACTTCAGGAGACATGCAGAATGAGCGCAATTCCTTCGACTCTGGCTGACCGCAAGGTCGACACGGTCAAGCTGTTGATCAACGGCGAATTTGTCGAGTCGAGCGCGACCGAGTGGCGCGACATCGTGAATCCGGCGACGCAGGAAGTGCTGGCGCGCGTACCGTTCGCGACGAAAGCGGAAGTGGACGCGGCGATCCGTTCCGCGCATGCCGCATTTGCGACCTGGAAGAACACGCCGATTGGCGCGCGCATGCGGATCATGCTGAAGTACCAGGCACTGATTCGAGAGCACATGCCGCGCATTGCGAAGACCTTGACGGCGGAGCAGGGCAAGACTTTGCCCGATGCAGAAGGCGACATTTTCCGCGGCCTCGAAGTGGTCGAGCATGCGTGCTCGATCGGCACGTTGCAGCAGGGCGAGTTCGCGGAGAACGTGGCGGGGAGTGTCGACACGTACACGCTGCGTCAACCGATTGGTGTCTGCGCGGGCATTACGCCGTTCAACTTCCCCGCGATGATTCCGCTGTGGATGTTCCCGATGGCGATCGTATGCGGCAACACATTCGTGCTGAAGCCGTCGGAGCAGGACCCGCTATCGACGATGCAACTGGTCGAGCTGGCCATCGAAGCGGGCGTGCCGAAGGGCGTGCTGAACGTGGTGCATGGCGGGAAGGAAGTCGTCGATGGGTTGTGCACGCATGAGCTGGTGAAGGCGATTTCGTTTGTTGGATCGACGACTGTGGGCACGCATGTGTACAACCTGGGCAGCCAGCACGGCAAGCGTGTGCAATCGATGATGGGCGCGAAGAATCACGCTGTCGTGTTGCCTGATGCGAACCGCGAGCAGACGTTGAATGCGCTGGTGGGTGCCGGCTTTGGCGCGGCGGGGCAGCGGTGTATGGCGACATCGGTGGTGGTACTGGTGGGGTCGTCGAAGGAGTGGTTGCCCGAGCTTGTCGCGAAGGCGAAGACGTTGAAGGTGAATGCCGGACATGAGGCCGGCACGGATATCGGGCCTGTGGTTTCGCGTGCTGCGAAGGAGCGTGTTCTTCGTCTGATCGACGCGGGCGTGAAAGAGGGCGCAACGCTTGCGCTGGATGGGCGGGGTGTTGGTGTGCCTGGCTACGAGGCTGGCAATTTCATCGGGCCGACGGTGTTTAGTGATGTTTCGGTCGAGATGGATGTCTATAAGACGGAGATCTTTGGGCCTGTGTTGTGTGTGATGACCGTGCCGACGCTGGACGACGCGATTGCGCTTGTGAATAGCAATCCGATGGGTAATGGCGTCGGACTCTTCACGCAGAGCGGCGCGGCGGCGCGGAAGTTTCAGAGCGAGATCGATGTTGGGCAGGTTGGGATCAATATTCCTATTCCCGTGCCGGTTCCGTTTTTTAGTTTTACTGGGTCTCGCGGGTCGAAGCTTGGGGATCTTGGGCCCTATGGCAAGCAGGTTGTGCAGTTTTATACGCAGACTAAGACTGTCACGGCCAGGTGGTTTGATGATGCCACTGTCAGTGATGGTGTGAATACGACCATTAGCCTTCGATAAGTTTTTGTTTGTCTGCGACGCTGGGTGGTGTGCTTGTTTTTGAGTTGGCATCCGCGATTTGTCTTCGTGGCGCGGCCGGGTTGGTTTGCTTGTGTTTGCGCTGGCATCCGCGCTATGGTGTTTGCCGTTCACGCGTCGCCCCTGTGCGGGGCGGCACCTACTTTTCTTTGCCGCCGCAAAGAAAAGTAGGCAAAAGAAAGCGGCTAACACCGCCAGTTCTTGTTTTTTTCCTGAGGGCCCCCGAAGGGTCTTACGCTTCACACGGCAATCACGTGACCCACGTTCGTTGCCAACGCTTTGAATAAACGCCTCACCCGCTTCAACCGCCCGCATAACTGCTAACGGTAGCGAACGGTTAGTGCCGCCCAGGTGGCAAACTGTGCGTAGGTTGTCGCGGCATATACGTTAGCGCTCTTACATGGTGGAACGCGTGCGCTATCGGTCCGAAGTGAGGCGTGTGGAGTACTACGGCCTACACACAGTTTTCCACCTGGGCGGCGGTGGAATATCTGACACGGCGTGCGGCAACGCGGGTGCGTGAAGCGGGTGAGGCGCAGCGCAAGAGCGCTGGCAACAAAGATGAGTCACGTGATTGCCGCGTGAAGCGTAAGACCCTTCGGGGGCCCTCAGGCAAGAAGAAATGTTGGCGGTGTTAGCCGCTTTCTTTTGCCTACTTTTCTTTGCGGCGGCAAAGAAAAGTAGGTGCCGCCCCGCACAGGGGCGACGCTTGAAGCAAGCTAACAAATCGCGGATGCCAGCGCAGAAAGCAAAACACCGCCATAGCAGTCGCAGACAAAACCACAGGAGCGAACATGAAAATCGGCTTCATAGGACTAGGCAACATGGGCGCGCCGATGGCGCTAAACCTGCTAAAGGCGGGCCACGCCCTAAGAGTTTTCGATCTGAACACGCAAGCGTTAGAAACCCTGCAACAAGCAGGCGCAAAAACAGCAAAAACGCCAAAAGAAGCATCGACGGACGTCGAATATGTCATCACGATGCTCCCAGCCGCAGCACATGTAAAAACAGTGCTAACAGGCGAAGAAGGCATCCTCGCGGGCATCGCGAAGAACATAACGATCATCGACTCGAGCACAATCGACCCAGCCAGCGTAAAAACTTTCGCCGAACTGGCGACACAGAATGGAAACACCTTCGTAGACGCGCCAGTCTCAGGCGGCACAGGCGGCGCCACATCCGGCACACTGACCTTCATGGTCGGCAGCACCGCAGAAACTTACGAACAGGTAAAGCCAATCCTCTCAGCAATGGGCAAAAACATAGTCCACTGCGGCGAAACCTCGACCGGCCAGGTCGCAAAGATCTGCAACAACCTGGTGCTAGGCATCACGATGGCAGGCGTGTCAGAAGCGATGGCACTCGGCGAAAAGCTCGGCATTGACCCCCAGGTACTGGGCAAAATCATCAACACATCGACGGGCCGTTGCTGGAGTTCGGACACCTACAACCCGTTCCCCGGCGTAATCGACACCGCGCCGTCGACACGCGGCTACACAGGCGGCTTCGGCACCGACCTGATGCTCAAGGACCTCGGCCTCGCCACCGATGCCGCAAAACTCGCGCGCCAACCCGTCTACCTCGGCGCGCTCGCGCAACAGCTCTATCAGACCATGAGCACGAACGGCGCCGGCAAGCTCGACTTCTCAGCGGTGATCAAGCTGTATCGCAAGGATGGAGACGTGTAATGATCGAACTCGACTACGCGCATGACGGCAGCGTCGCAGTGCTGACCCTGAAGCGCCCGCCAGCGAACGCATTCACGCCGGAAGGGCTATTGCAGCTGCAGCACACCATCGAACGCCTGAACGGCGACGCGCAAGTGCGCGCAATCGTCATCACGGGCGACGGCCCGAAGTTCTTCAGCGCGGGCGCCGATCTGAACACCTTCGCCGACGGCAACAAGGAAATCGCGCGACAAGCAGCATCGCGCTTCGGCACGGCGTTCGAGACGCTGCAAAACGCGCGGCCCGTCGTGATCGCGGCGATCAACGGCTATGCTATGGGCGGCGGGCTCGAATGCGCGCTCGCGTGCGATATCCGCATCGCCGAGCAGCACGCGGTAATGGCGTTGCCGGAAACGGCCGTTGGCCTGCTGCCGTGCGGCTGCGGCACACAGACGCTGCCGTGGCTCGTCGGCGAAGGCTGGGCGAAGCGCATCGTGCTGACAGGCGAACGCGTCGATGCAGCGACGGCGCTGCGCATCGGGCTCGTCGAAGAAGTGGTCGAAAGAGGCGCGGCGCGCGAATTCGCGTTGCAGATGGCGGCGCGCGTGGCGGGCTTGAGCCCGCAGGCCGTCACGTTCAGCAAGGATCTGATCCAGCAGGCGCGCAACGGCGTGCCGCGCACGGCGGCGCTGGCCGTGGAGCGCGAGCGCTTCGTCGATCTGTTCGACGGCGCCGATCAGCGCGAGGGCGTCAACGCGTTCCTCGAAAAACGCGCGCCGAAGTGGCAAGGCGCGCAATCGAAGGAGTCGCAGCGATGAGCGCTGTTCTCAAAGAGGCAAGCATGCACGAACCCGACGTGCTGTTTCGCGTCGTCAATCGCGTCGCGATCGTCACGCTGAACCGGCCGGCTGCGCTGAACGCGTTGTCGCACGAGATGGTGCGCGAGCTGGCCGCGCTGGTCGAGCGCTGCCGCACCGATAGCGAGATCGTCGCCGTGGTGCTGCGCGGCGCAGGCGCGAAAGGCTTCTGCGCGGGTGGCGACGTGCGCGCGCTGTTCGGCATGCGGCAGCGCAACGAAAGGAACTGGCAGCAGTTCTTCATCGACGAGTACCGGCTCGATTACGCGCTGCATACCTTCCCGAAGCCCGTTGTCGCGCTGCTCGACGGCATCACGATGGGCGGCGGCATGGGGCTTGGCCAGGCGGCGCGGCTGCGCATCGTCACCGAGCGAACCAAGATCGCAATGCCCGAGACGCGCATCGGCTTTCTGCCCGACGTCGGCGCAACGCGTTTTCTGAGCATGATGCCCGCCGAGATCGAACTGTATGTCGGGCTGACGGGCGTGACGCTGTCGGGCGCGGAGGCATTGCGCTTCCAGCTGGCGGATCTGTGCGTGCCGTCCGAATGGCTCGATACGTTCGAGGAACGTCTATTGCGCATCGCAACGGCCGACGTCGCCGCCGACGAGCTGCTGCGCGCTTTGCGCACCGTATTCGAGCCGCCGTGCAACATCGTCCCGCACGCGGGGCTCGGCGCGTTCACGCAGCTGATCTTGCGCCATTTCGACCGGCGCTCGGGCGTCGAGCGGATCGTCGCGACGCTGCGCCATGATCTGGAGCGCGAGCATTCGCGTGAGGTGCGTCAATGGCTGCAGGCAACCTACGAAGCGCTGACGTCGCATTCGCCGACCATGCTGTACGTCACGCGCGACGCGTTGTTGCGCGGCCGTCAGATGACGCTCGCCGAATGTTTCCGGATGGAACTGGGCATCGTCACGCGGGCAATCGAAGAGGGCGATTTCAGCGAAGGCGTGCGCGCGCATCTCGTCGACAAGGACCGCAAGCCGCGCTGGGCACCCGCGACGCTGGCTGAAGTGCGGCCAGAGCGCGTGCGGCATTTCCTGTCGTCGCCGTGGCGCGCGCAGGCGCATCCGCTGGCCGATCTTGGCGAGGAGCAAGCGCTGGCGTGAACGCGCGCCACGCCTAGAACCGATATCCGATACCACCCATCAGCACATCCGTATCGCGGCTATAGCGCGTGACGACGCGATTCCACGTCACGCGCGCCGCCCAGTGTTGCGTGAAGCGATACGAGGCCGACGCCGAGACAATGCCCGACAGGATGCCGTCGCCCGTCGGGCGTTCGTCCGGATCCTCGCCGTGATGGATCGCGGCGTACGCGCCCGCGCCGAAGCCGAGCGTCAGGTGATCGTCGAGAAACGCGCGCGTCAGCCATAGCTGTGCCGTGAGGCCGTCGCGGCGCGCTTTCAGGCCGTCGCCTTCATGCAGATAACCGAGCGTGCCGTCGAGCCAATGCGTGAGCCCGCGCCGGTATTCGATCGACTCGGCCATGGACGTCTGCGATTCGAGGCTGTTGAGAATGGTCTCTCCAACCATCACCGTGACTTCGTTGTTCGTTACGTCATGCGTACGCGGCAGGGCCCAGGCGCGCGGTCCCGGCTCTTCGGGCGCGTCGAGCTGATAGCCGACGCCGAGCAGTACGGCCGTCGTCGAAGGTCCGCGCGACACCTGTATGCGGTTGAGCTGCAGGCTCGTCGTCCAGCGGTGCGACGTGTACCACGTCGCCCGCGCGCTGAACAGGCCGCCCCAGCCGTGCGTGTTCGAGTAGCCTTGGCCCTGTTCGGCGGCTTCCGTATCGAAGTAACGATACGGTCCGACGCCGAGCGCAAACACGAAACGGTTCTGCGCGAGCGGCAGACGCCCCCAGATCTGCACCGCCTGGCCATCGCGATGATGGTCCGGCATATGGCCTTCGTTCAGCCATGTGATGCTGCCCGCGACGTATCTTCCAAAGCCTTCCGTATAGTCGATCGCCCATGAATAGGTGTTCGTGCTCGCACCTCTCAGCCAGCCGCCGTACAGGGCAATTTCCTGCGCCGACGCGCTGCGGGCCGACAGCGCAGCGCAGGCCGCACCCATCAGCAGCAACGGTTTCAGACGGTGGCGCGGGTTGTTCTTCAGATTGTTCAAAGACATGCCCCTTGAATAAAAATCATTCTGAATGAGTTGAGTGATCTGTGCGCTGTAAGGGGCAGATGTAACGGTTACAGATTTTTGCAGCGGTGCGCGCGAGGCCGGGTATTGCGCTTGCTGCGCCTGATCACTCTGTCGATCGATTTGAGATTCGATCCGGCATTCGGACGGTCAGAAGCGCAGGGCGTTTGAAACGCGGAGGGTTCGAAGCACGCCACCGGCGCGTCCACGGATCGGCGCCTATACTTTTCGCTTGTCCATCGGTGCTCCACGATACGGCGACGGCGTCGCGCGATCGTGACGCGCGCCATCTGGCATTCGACCGTCTTCCTTCCGATCGTCCCCTTCCGATTGCTGCATGGAGATTTCCCGATGCCCCACACCATCGCCCGACCCGAAGTCACTCCGCAGGAAGCCAATCCACCTGGCGACACGCCACACGCGCAGCCGTCGTCGAGCGTCACGATTCCCGTCGAACTGAACGTGAACGGCACGTCTTACGCGCTCGCGCTCGATCCGCGCACGACCCTGCTCGACGCGTTGCGCGAGCATCTGCATCTGACAGGCACGAAAAAAGGCTGCGACCACGGCCAGTGCGGCGCGTGCACGGTGCACGTGAACGGCCGCCGCGAGAACTCGTGTCTGTCTTTCGCGGCGACGCACGAAGGCGACACGATCACGACCATCGAAGGCATCGGCGAGCCCGATGCGCTGCATCCGATGCAGGCCGCGTTCGTCGAATGCGACGGCTACCAGTGCGGCTACTGTACGTCCGGCCAGATCATGTCGGCCGTCGCGCTGCTCGACGAAGCGATCGGCCCCGATGACGCCGACGTGCGCGAAGCGATGAGCGGCAACCTGTGCCGCTGCGGCGCCTATCAGAACATCGTGACGGCCATCCAGACCGTGCGCGGCAAGCGCTAGGAGGCCACGATGGAACTGTTCCAGCTTTCGCGCGCGAACGACATGCGCGACGCGATCGTCGCAGGCGCCGCGTCGCAGACCGCGCAGCAGGGCGCACAGGTGCGCTTTCTCGCGGGCGGCACGACGCTGCTCGATCTGATGAAACTCGATGTGGAGAAACCGGCGCGCGTGGTCGATATCAGCCGGCTGCCGCTCGACCGCGTCGAAATAACCGACGAGGGTGGCGTGCGTATCGGCGCGCTGGTGCGTAATGCCGACCTCGCGCTGCATCCGCTGATTCACGAGCCGTATGCGGTGCTGTCGCAGGCGCTGCTGGCGGGCGCGTCCGCGCAACTGCGCAACATGGCGACGACGGGCGGCAACCTGCTGCAACGCACGCGCTGCGTCTACTTCCGCGATACCGCGATGCCGTGCAACAAGCGCGTGCCCGGTTCCGGCTGCGCCGCGATCACCGGCTTCAACCGGACGATGGCAATTCTCGGTACGAGCGACGCATGTATTGCAACCAATCCGTCGGATATGAACGTCGCGCTCGCGGCACTCGGCGCGACGGTTCAGATTCACGGGACGAAGGGCGCGCGCAGTGTTCCGATCGACGATTTCTACCTGCTGCCGGGCGACACACCGGAGCGCGAAACCGTGCTCGAACCGGGCGATCTCGTCACACATGTCACGTTGCCTCCGATTCCGGGCAGCCGGTCGCTGTATCTGAAGCTGCGCGACCGCGCGTCGTATGAATTCGCGCTGGCTTCGGCGGCCGTCGTCGTCAATGTGGCCGACGGGCGTATCACGCGCGCGCATGTTGCGCTCGGCGGCGTCGGCACGAAGCCGTGGCACGCGCGCGAAGCCGAAGCCGAACTCGCGGGCGCCGTGCCCGATGCGGCGAGCTTTGCGCGCGCCGCCGACGCCGCGCTCGCGAATGCGAAAGCGCAGAGCCAGAACGGCTTCAAGATCGAACTATCGAGGCGCTGCCTGATACATGCATTGACGCAGGTCATGCAGTCCGTCTGAAACTTTTTCGAGGACTTCTTTCCATGTCCACTGTGTCCGATTCTTTGCTGTCCATCATTGGGCAGCCGCAGTCACGCATCGACGGTCCGCTGAAAGTGAGCGGCGGCGCGCAGTACACCTCCGATATCGATTTGCCCGACATGCTGTACGCGGTGCCCGTGTGCGCGACGATCGCGAGCGGGCGTGTCACGTCGCTCGAATTCGCTGCCGCTCAGGCGATGCCCGGCGTGCGCGTGGTTCTGCATCGCGGCAACATCGGCCGCTTCTATCGCATTTCGGGTAATTCGATGGAGACGGGCTTCGTCGACGAAGCGCGCCCGCCGTTCGAGGACGACGTGATCCGCTATTACGGCCAGTATGTGGCCGTCGTCGTCGCCGAGACATTCGAGGCCGCGAGCAACGCCGCGGCCGCCGTGAAAGTCGGCTATGAAAAGACGGCGCACGACGTCAGCGACGAGCTTGAAGCGAAGGGCGAGCCGCATGTCCAGAGCGAGCGCGGCGATGCGGCATCCGCATTCGACACAAGCGAAGTGACGCTCGACGAGACGTATGTGACGCCCGTCGAAACACATAATCCGATCGAACTGCACGCTACTGTCGCGCAGTGGGACGGCGAGGGCTACACGTTCTACGAGACCACGCAGGCTGTGTCGAACCATCAGGGCACGCTGATGCAGATGCTCGGCCTGCCGAAAGAGAAAGTGCGCGTGATCTCGCGTTATCTCGGCTCGGGCTTCGGCGGCAAGCTGTGGATGTGGCCGCACTCGCTGCTCGCGGCGGCGGCGTCGCGGCAAACGGGGCAGCCGGTGAAGCTGGTCGTGAGCCGCAAGATGATGTTCCAGAACGTCGGGCATCGTCCGACGACGCAGCAGCGCATGCGTCTTTCCGCTGATCGCGGCGGCAAGCTCACGTCGATTCGCCACGATTACGTGAACCACACTGCGATCGCTGACGACTACGAGGAAAGCTGCGGCGAGATCACCCCGTTTTTGTACAGCGTGCCGAATCTGCGTGTGAGTTCAGGTCTCGTGCGGCGCAACGTTGGATCGCCGACCGCGATGCGCGGACCGGGCGCGGTGCCGGGACTCTACGCGCTCGAATCGTCGATGAACGAACTGGCGCGCAAGCTCGATATCGACCCTGTCGAATTCCGTTTGAGGAACGAGCCGAAGGTTGACGAATCGACGGGTCTGCCGTTTTCGTCGCGGCATTTGGTTGAGTGTCTGACGACGGGCGCGGAGAAGTTCGGCTGGGCGCAGCGCACGTCCGAAGTCGGTTCGATGACACGCGACGGGCTGACACTCGGCTGGGGCGTCGGCGCATGCGGCTGGCCGGGGCTGCGTTTTTCCGCCGAGGCGAGCGTCGATCTGCTCGCGGACGGCACGGCGCGCGTCGTGTGCGGCACGCAGGACATCGGCACGGGCACGTACACGATCCTCGCGCAACTGGTCGCGGGGCACACGGGCATTCCGCTCGACAGGATCGAAGTCGCGCTCGGCGATACGATGCTGCCCGTGGGACCGATATCGGGCGGCTCGGCGGCGACGGCTTCCGTGATTCCCGCCGTGCTGCAGGCGGCGCGTGCGGCAACGGACATGGTGTTGGCGCGGGCCGTCGCTGTCGACGAGTCGCCATTCAAGGGTGCCGACAAGGACGCGCTTGCGTTCGGCGCGGGACGTGTGTATCGCAAGACGGACGCGGTGGAGAAGGGCGTGCCGTTCGCGCAGATCCTGCAGGCCGCGAAGATGCACGCGGCGTCAGGTAAGGGCAGTGCGCAGGGCGGCTTCGACGATCCGCTGAAGAAGCACTATTCGATCTACTCGTATGGCGCGCATTTCGCCGAGGTGACGTGGCAGCCGGAGACGGTGCGGCTGCGCGTGAGCCGCATCGTGACGGTGATCGACGCGGGGCGGATTCTGAATCCGCGGGCCGGGCGCAATCAGATTGAAGGGGCTGTGGTGATGGGTGTTGGCATGGCCCTCTTCGAACATACGATGTATGACGCGCAAAGCGGTGCGCCGATCAATAGCAATCTTGCTGACTACATCATCGCTTCGCATGCGGATACGCCGGCGCTCGATGTGACGTTTCTGGATTATCCCGATCCTGTGTTCAACGAGCTGGGCGCGCGTGGGATTGCCGAGATTGGGCTTGCTGGGGTCGCGGCGGCGATTACGGATGCCGTGCATCATGCTACGGGTGTCAGGGTGCGGAGGTTGCCGGTGATGATTGAGGATTTGCTTGTAGAGAGGGCTTAGTGTGGCGCCTTCGCGGCGCGGGCGGTTTGGTTTGCTTGTGGGTGCGGGCTGGCTTCCGCGATTTGTCTGCCGACGCTGGGTGGTGTGCTTGTTTTTGAGTTGGCATCCGCGTTTTGCCTTCGTGCTTCAAGCGTCGCCCCTGTGCGGGGCGGCACCTACTTTTCTTTGCCGCCGCAAAGAAAAGTAGGCAAAAGAAAGCGGCTAACACCGCCAGTTCTTGTTTTTTTCCTGAGGGCCCCCGAAGGGTCTTACGCTTCACACGGCAATCACGTGACCCACGTTCGTTGCCAACGCTTTGAATAAACGCCTCACCCGCTTCAACTGCCCGCATAACTGCTAACGGCAGCGAACGGTTAGTGCCGCCCAGGTGGCAAACTGTGTGTAGGTTGTCGCGGCATACACGTTAGCGCTCGTACATGGTGGAACGCGAGCGCTATTGGTCCGAAGTGAGGCGTGTGGAGTACTACGGCCTACACACAGTTTGCCACCTGGGCGGCGGTGGAATATCTGACACGGCACGCTGCAACGTGGGCGCATGAAGCGGGTGAGGCGCAGCGCAAGAGCGCTGGCAACGAACGTGGGTCACGTGATTGCCGTGTGAGGCGTAAGACCCTTCGGGGGCCCTCAGGCAAGAAGAAATGTTGGCGGTGTTAGCCGCTTTCTTTTGCCTACTTTTCTTTGCGGCGGCAAAGAAAAGTAGGTGCCGCCCCGCACAGGGGCAACGCGTGAAGCACGCTAACAAAACGCGGATGCCAGCGCAAATACAAGCAAACCAAACCAGATGCCCGCGCAGCGGCCAAACCAAACCCCCCCAGCAGTCGCAGACAAGAACCCCACTAGTGCATGTGGACACCTTCCACCGAAAACACGGAAAGCCGCCGCTGAATCCACTTGAGCAATTCCATCGGCCCAGGCGTAAGCAGACGCCCCGTCTTCACGATCAACCGCGCGTGCGTACTCTGAAAAACAGGATGATCGACGGGCACCGTCGTAAGTTCACCGCTTGCCACTTCACGCCGCGCCGCAAACTCCCCAATCAACGTGACAAAATTCTCCACAGCAACCATACGTTTAAGCACAGCAAGCGAATTAGTCGTCATAGCCGGCTCGATCTGCATGCCTTCGGCAACTTCAAGCATCTTCACCGCGTGTCCGATCCCAAACGTCTGCGGCATCAACGCCAGCGGAAACGCCCGCAAATCCTGAATCGTAGCGGCCCGCTTCCGCATCGCAAGCGGATGCTCCCGCCGCAACAGCAAAACCGCCCGCTGAACCGAACTCGCAAGACACTCAAGCCGCGGATGCGGCGGCGGGTTATAAGCCAGCCCGATATGCGCCCGGCTTTCAGCCACCTCTTCGACAATGCCATCACGAGCCAGCATGCTCATCTCGATCGTCAGCGCAGGATACTTCGCGCAGAACGGCGCAAGCACATCCTCGGTCAGCGTATCGACGAAACCTTCGCTCACAGCCAACTGCACCCGTCCATGACGCAGGCCGCGAAATGCATGCAACTGGTCTTCGAGTCTCTCCTGCTGCGACTGGCACCCCTCCCAGAACTCCAGCAGATGCGCCGCCGGTTCCGTCGGCCGCGCGCCTTTGGCACCGCGCTCGAACAGCGTGACGCCCAGTTCCTCTTCGAGCAGCCGGATCTGTCGCGTGATGACCGACGGCGACGTGTTCATGTCGTCGGCGGCGCCGCGAATCGATCCTTGCGTCAGGACCGCGTAGAAATATCTCAGGCGCTGGTGATTGATTGTTCGCATCGTTGTCAGACCCATGAAATCTCGAGTGTTGCTCATAGGGCAACAAGGAGTGAGCACAGTTGCTGTTGTGTCAACGATGCGTTCCTGCCACCATGCGCGGCACATTAACCCGCACCCGGTGGCCGGCGTGACGCGTGTCGACGTTGCTCATTTGAGCAGCGGAATGTATCCGTCACATGTCGTGAAGTGGCTCGCAGGCAATGTTTTGTATCGGCGGGTGTGGGCCGGATACATGCGCGTACGAAGGCGACGACCGTGCTGCTGTCAGCGCGGTCGCGCCATCAGTGCGAGCCGGAAGCAGCGCGCCTTGCCGGTGCCGTAGCCGCAGTCGTTGGATCAGTCATGAAGAAGCTCGAACACGTGTTGATCGTCGATAACGATCGTGAGATCCGCGAACTCGTCGCCATCTATTTGCAACGCAATGGCATGCGGGTATCGCACGCGTCCAGCGGGCGCGACATGCGCGCGGCGCTCGAGCGCGACATGCCCGATCTCATCGTCCTCGACGCGAGGTTGCCGGATGCGGATGGCCTGTCGCTGTGCCGCGAATTGCGCGCAGGCGAATTTCGCGCGATACCCGTCGTCATGCTGTCCGCGCGTCACGACGAAGCGGATCGCATCGTCGGCCTCGAACTGGGCGCCGACGACTTTTTGTCCAAGCCGTTTGTGATCCGCGAACTGCTGGCGCGCATTCGCGCCGTCCTGCGCCGCACGAACATGCTGCCGCCCGGCATGCGCGTCGCGGAATCGGCCACCGTCCTGCGTTTCGGCGAGTGGCGGCTCGACACGGCAGCGCGCCGTCTGCTCGATCCCGAAGGCACGGTGGTCGCGTTGAGCGGCGCGGAGTATCGGCTGTTGCGAGTGTTCCTCGATCATCCGAACCGCGTGCTCACGCGCGACCAGTTGCTGAACCTGACGCAAGGCCGTCACGCCGACCTGCTCGACCGCTCGATCGATCTGCTCGTGAGCCGCGTGCGACAGCGGCTGCAGGACGGCGTGCGCGACGGACGCTACATCAAGACGCTGCGCAACGAAGGCTATCTGTTTTCGGCCGCCGTGATGCGCGTCGAAGGCCATGAGTCGCATGCGCCTGTGCCGGACTGCATCGCCTAGGGAATCAGCAGCAGCTTGCCCGTGGTCCTGCGGCTCTCCATATCGGCATGCGCTCGTGCAGCATCCGCAAGCGGATAGACGCCGCCGATCCGCACGTCGAGCACGCCCGCGATGATCCAGTCGAACAGCTGCTTCGCACGCGCGCGCAACAGGGCAGGGGTGTGGACGTGATCGGCGAACGTCGCGTAGCCGATCTTGATGCTCTTCGGCAGGCTCATGATATGAAGCGGGCCGGCCGCGCCCAGTACCGGCCCATACCAGCAGAACGTGCCCGAGCGCCGCAGCGATGCGAGCGAACCCTGAAACGTCGCCGGTCCCGAACCGTCGTAGACGACATGCACGCCTTCGCCGTCGGTGACGCGCATGACTTCGTCGGCGAACCGGCCTTCGCTGTCGACGATCACATGATCGGCGCCCGCTTGCCGCGCGGCTTCGATCTTGTCTTCATGCGACACGCGGCCGATCACCATGCCGCCGCGCTGTTTGATGATCTGCGTGAGCAACAGCCCGAGGCCGCCCGCCGCCGCATGCACCAGCGCGATGTCGCCTTGCCGGACAGGGTAGAAGTCCGTCGCGAAGTGACTGGCCGTGAGGCCCTGCATCATCACGGCGGCGGCGGTGGTGTGATCGATTGCGTCGGGAATGGGGACGAGCGATACAGCGGGTATCGCGATACGCTGTGCGTAGCTGCCGGGCGCATAGACCCACGCGACACGCTGTCCCGGCCGGATATCCGCGACGTTGTCGCCAACACTCAACACGCGTCCCGCGCCTTCGACGCCCAGCGGTTTCGGATTCGCCATCGTCGACCAGATGCCGCCGCGCCGCACGCCGATGTCCATGAAATTGACGCCTGCGGCATCCACTTCGACGACGGCTTCACCCGGGCCAGCAACAGGTTCGCCGCATTCGACCAGCCGAAGCTTCTCCGGCCCCCCAGGACCGTCCATCATGATGGTCTTCATGTCGCGCGCCTCTGCCTTAGTGCGCGTTGCGTGCCGCCGCGAGAATCGCGTTGGCGACGGCTTCGGGCTGGCTCAGCATCGCGACGTGGCTCGCGTCGACGCGCGTCACCTGCGCATGGATCTGCGTCGCCATCTTCGCTTGCAGATGCGGATCGATCATCTTGTCGCGGCCGGGAATCACGAAGTACGACGGTTTCTCGTGCCAGGCGGCCTGCGTCACCTTGTCGTTCACGCAGCCGGAAAACCACGGCCCTTGCGTCGCGGCGACGATGCGTTGCTGGCCTGCGGGCAGGTCAAGCGCGAAGTCGTCGCGCACGGCCTTGTCCGACAGCGTGAGATAGCCGGCCGAATCCTTTTGCAGTTCATTCGCCCATACGGGCGGCTTCATGCCTTGCGTGATGTCGGCGATCGACTGGTTGGCGTCGGGCGCGAAGGCCGCGACGTAGACGAGCGACTTGACCTTCTCGTCGTTGCCCACCTGGCTGATGACCACGCCGCCCCACGAATGACCGACCAGCACCACGGGTCCTTTCTGCTGATCGATGACGCGCTTCGTCGCCGCGACATCGTCGGCGAGCGAGCTCAACGGATTCTGCACGGCGACAACGTGCAGCCCATGTGCTTCGAGTAACGGGATCACGCGGTTCCAGCTCGACCCGTCGGCGAATGCTCCGTGCACGAGAACGACACTGGTACCTTTGAGATCGGCTTGCGTGGCCGCGTGCGCAGTCTGCAACGCGAAAAGTCCGCACAGCATCGTGGCGAACGCGAGGAAGGTCCTGAAGCTTCTTGTCATTGTGTTGCCCCTGAGTACCGCGTTATCGATAGATGTTTTTCTGCTGCGTCAGTTGGGCGCTCCGTTACGACGCATGTGCATGCATCGGAAACGGAGCAGCGGCGATCACGAGTGCGCGTAGATCGGTTCGAGACCCAGCACATCTTGCTGCGGAGCGGGCGTTTGTGCGGTGTCGCGATGCGCGCCCGAGTTCGATTGACCCGCTGCGACGCCGCCATACGCAGCACCCTTTTCAGCCTGGATGCGCGACAGCGCGGCTTCGATGTTCGTCGGATATTGGGTGTTGTCGCTGGCCGGGTTGTAGCCGGCCTGCTGCAACTGAACCAGCTCGGCGCGCACCTGGGCGCGGGTCACGGGTTGGTTCGACTGCGCGAACGACACAGCGGGAGCGGCGATCAAGGCTGCAACGATGAGGGATTGAACGAGTTTCATGAGTACTTCTCCAGTAGTGAAGCGGGTCTGCGTTGATGTCATTCCGGGCGGTCATCGCGCTTTGCGCATTGCATGCGCGATGCCTTCTCGCCCGGTCAGTCGCACTGTCATGAATCAACCTTGCGTGTCGTTATTTGAACCCGCTCACGTATCTGGCTTGTTTCCAGAACGCGCCGGAATGTAAGCCAGTATTTCTCGATCGGCGATATATACATTGCGCTACAAATCTCAGGCAGCGGGTTGCCAATGACAAACGCCACTGCACCGCGAAAGCGCAGTGGCGTTGCCTGAAGCGCTGACTGAGCGTGTCAACCGAACGTGAACGAGAAAGCCTGCACACCCGGATCGAGGAACTCGATCGTGAAGGTCCGGTCGCGCACGGCGTCGTGCTGACGCACGAGTTGATACAAGCGGGCGCTCGTCACGACACCGCTGCCGTCGGCGGCGACATCGGCGCCATGCGAGTCGCCGGGAGCCGCCCCGTCGATCGTGACGCGAAACCGCACGGGCTTGCCATTCACGCCGGGGCCGAGCACGAGATGCAGATCGCGTGCGTGGAAGCGGTAGGCGATGCGTCCATGCGCGTCGTCGAGCACGGCCGCTTCGCCGCCCACGATCCACTTCCCGCCGAATGCCCAGCTATTGAGCTGCAATTGCGACGGCACGGTGTACGCGGCGACGTCGTCGGGCCGGAGGTTTTCCGGCGACGCGAAGCCGCGCGCCTGCTGATAACCCACATAGGTCTCGCCCGATTCGACGTTCGGGTTATCCGCGGCCGCCTGCGCGCCGGCGCCCTGAATGGGCGGCAGATCGCGCGCCTGCATCGTGTGTCCCGACTCCGCCAGCAGCTGCTGGATCACCTTCTCGGCTTCGGCATAGCCGCCTTCGCCGAAATGGTGATAACGGATGCGACCTTGCGCATCGACGATATAGAACGCCGGCCAGTACTGATTGCCGAACGCTTGCCAGATCTTGTACCCATTGTCGATCGCGACGGGGTAGTGCACGCCGAGGTCGGCGACGGCGCGCTTCACGTTCGACGGATCGTGCTCGAAGGCGAACTCCGGCGTATGCACGCCGACCACCACGAGACCATCGTTACGATAGCGGTCCGACCACGTCTTCAGATACGGCAGCGTGCGCAGGCAGTTGATGCACGAATACGTCCAGAAGTTGACGACGGCGACCTTGCCGCGCAACGCGTCGCTCGTGAGCGGCGGCGAGTTGAGCCAGCTCTCGGCGCCATCGAGCGAAGGCAGATGGCCTTCGACAGGCAGCGCGGACGGCACCTTCGCGCTGATGCGCTGGATGGGCGGCTTCAGCGTGCGCGGCTGTTGCGCGTGGTCGGAACCAAGCAGGCCGACCAGCCGGCTCTCGACGCCCGTCGTCGATGCCGACGGCAACTGCGCAAGGGCGCGTGTATCGAAGCCGAAGCCGATGGCCGTGACGCTCAACAGCACCAGCGCGCCCATCGCGCGGCGCACGCGCTCGCCGAGACCGAGCGATCGCTTGAGCCCATCGAGCGCCTGCTTGCCGAGCCCCGACACGACGGCGAGCGAACTCGCCGCGCCGAGCGCGTACGCGGTCAATGCTGCCGCCGTCGCCCAGGTCGCGCCATGCAGCGCGGCGCTCGTGAGAATCAGGCCGAGAATCGGGCCCGCGCAAGGCGCCCACAGCAAGCCCGTCGCCACGCCGAGCAGCAGCGCGGAGCCGATCTGGAAACGTGTGCCGCGCATTTGCGACAGCGCGGCGACGCGGTTGCCGATCCCAAAGAACGGGCGCGACAGACGCGCCGCGAGCGCCGGGAACAGCAGCGATGCGCCGAACACGCCGAACAGCGCGAGCGATACCCAGCGCCCGTAGTGGTTCAGTTGCGCGGCCCCGCTCAGGCCGGCAATGCCGACGCCCGTGACGAGCGCGAACGTGATAGCCAGGCCGAGCAGCAACGGCAGCCGGCCCGTCACGAACGGCTTGTCGGAACGGGCGAAGACGAATGGCACGACGGGCAAGATACATGGGCTCAGGATGGTGAGCACCCCGCCCAGAAACGCAATGACGATGAGTAACATGGAATCGACCTCCTGATCCGGAAACGGTTGATTCAACCGGTCTGCACGCAGCGCATGTCGATCTCGCGCGTGCCCTTGTGACGGATTAAAGCCCGCACATGTATCCGGCGAATTTCAGGAAGGTGAGGGTGCGTATCGCGATGTATCGGCTGCGCCGCCGGATACATGGCGATACAAACGACGGCCGGGGCGGCCTTCTTCTGGACGCAGGCGTGGCTAAAACGCCGTCATGCGCCACAAGACGCTGACGACGCTGGAACTGCGCCACGCATCAGGCATGCTGCCGCGCGCGCGCTTCTTCGACAGCCTTCACCGTCGACGAAAACACATAGCCTTCGTTGCGCAGCGTCTTGATGTAGCGCGGCACGCGGGCGACGTCGCGGAGCCTTTGCCGCAGACGGCTGACCAGCAGGTCGATCGAACGATCGAACGGTTCGGCGTTGCGCCGCTGCGTGAGATTGAGCAGCTGGTCGCGCGTCAGCACGCGTTGCGGGTGATCGAGAAAGGCGCGCAGCAGCCGGTATTCCGCGCCGCTCAACGCGACCACAGCATCCTCTGTGTCGAGCAGGTGACGCGCCGTCGTATCGAGCCGCCAGTCGCCGAAGCTCAGCATCTCCGTCGACTCCTCCACCAGCATGCCGGGCGGCAGCATGCGCGTGCGCCGCAGCACCGCGCGGATGCGTGCGAGCAGCTCGCGCACGGCGCACGGCTTGGCCAGATAGTCGTCGGCGCCCATCTCCAGGCCGATGATCCGGTCCATCTCATCGCAATGCTCGGTCACCATCATCACGGGTACGGCACGATGACGCCCCGCGCGCAGCCCACGGCATAGCGCGAGGCCGTCTTCGCCCGGCAGCATCACGTCGAGCAGGATCACATCGGGCGTATGCCGGTCGAGCAAGGCGTGCATGTCGCGTCCGCTGGACGCGAGCGATACGCGCATGCCGTTTTTCTCCAGATAGCTGGCGACGAACTCGCGCATGCCGCGGTCCTCGTCGACGATCAGAACGTGGTCGGGTTTGTCCATGATGTCAGGTCAGGGGCGACGATTGGCGTGTCATGCTTGAACGCATCCGGGATCAAAGGCGAGCGACTTGCAGGACGGCCTCGGCAAATGCCTGAGGCGCTTCCTGCGGCAGGTTGTGGCCGATGCCGCCGCTCACGTTGCGGTGCTGATACTTGCCCGTGAACATCTTCGCGTACGCGGACGGATCGGGATGCGGCGCGCCGTTCGCGTCGCCTTCCATCGTGATGGTCGGCACACCGATGGTGGGCAGAGCCGCGAGACGCTGCTCGATCTCGTCGTATTGCGGCTCGCCTTGCACGAGGCCCAGACGCCAACGGTAGTTGTGAATCACCACGGCGACGTGATCGGGGTTGTTGAACGATGCCGCCGTGCGGTGATAGGTGGCATCGTCGAAATGCCATTTGGGCGACGCGAGTTGCCAGATCAGCCGGTTGAAGTCGTTGCGGTTGGCCGCGTAGCCCAGTTCGCCGCGCTCGGTGGCGAAATAGAACTGATACCACCACGCGAACTCCGCCTTGGGCGGCAAGGGCTTGCGGTTTGCTTCCTGGCTGCCGATCAGATAGCCGCTCACCGACACCAGCCCCTTGCAGCGCTGCGGCCACAGTGCAGCGATGATGCACGCCGTGCGCGCGCCCCAGTCGAATGCGCCGAAGATGGCCTGATCGATCTTCAGCGCATCCATCAGCGCGATGATGTCGACGGCGACCACGGCCTGCTGGCCGTTGCGCGGCGTTTCGTTGGCAAGAAAGCGGGTCGAGCCGTAGCCGCGCAGAAACGGCACGATCACGCGATAACCCGCCGCAGCGAGGATCGGCGCGACGTCTACGAACGCGTAGATGTCGTACGGCCACCCATGCAACAGGATGACGGGCTGTCCGTCCTTCGGGCCCATGTCCACGTAGCCGACGTTTAGCGTGCCCGCGTCGATCTGCTGGATCGCATCGAACGACGTATGGTGAGCCGCTTTCTTTGCGGCGTGCGCGCTCTTCGTGGCTTGCGCGTGCGCGAGGTTGCCAAGTCCCAGTTCCAGCAGCCCGATGCCTGCCGCAGTCGTCCCGATCAGTCGACGGCGGCGCAGATTCACCGTGTCTTGCATGTGCGTACTCCTTTTTTTCGTACAGTTTTTTTGTCAGAGTCGTTCGGGCTTGCTTCGCTAACGCAAGGCAAGCTGACCGATCGCCGCTTCAAAGCATCGATGTGCAAAGATTAGACTGCGGGCTGCATGTGTTCCATACAATCTGCATCTAGCCAGCTGATTCATACGGATGGGCAACCGCATACGTTCGTATAGGTTACGCTGGGTTTCACCCCAAACCCGTCCGGTTCATGCGAACGGCGTGCTCATGCGACGGGCAACGGAGCGCTCAGAAACTGATGAATCTCCGCGACGACAGCGGCGCCGTCGCCCACCGCCGCCGCAACGCGCTTCGCCGATGCATTGCGCACATCGCCGATCGCAAACACGCCGGGTACGTTGGTCTGCAGCGCGAAGCATGCCGTATCGGCGCGCACGCCCGCCGCGAGGCCCGTTTTGACGAAGCCCCGGTCGTCGATCTCGACGCTGCAATCGCGCAGCCATTGCGTGTTGGGGTTCGCGCCCGTGAACAGGAACAGGTGCCGCGTATCGAATACGCGCTCGCCTTCGGGCGTGCTGCATGTGACGGCTTCGAGGCCCCATTCGTCGCTTCTGACGGACGCGACGACGGTCCGTGTATGCAGCACCACGTTACCCAGCGAAGCAATACGGTCCATAAGATAGCGCGACATGCTCGACTCGAGACTGTCGCCGCGAATCAATATGTGGACACGGCTCGCGTGTGTCGACAGGAACACGGCGGCCTGACCCGCCGAGTTGCCGCCGCCGACGAGGACCACTTCCGCGCCACGGCACAGACGTCCTTCGATCGACGAAGCCCAGTAGTAGACGCCACGGCCTGCGACTTCATCGAGGCCTTCGATGTCAGGCTTCCGGTACGCCGCCCCCGTCGCGATCACGACCGTGCGCGACGAGATGCGCTGGCCGCCTTGCAGTTCGAGCTGAAGCGGCGCCTGCGCACAGTCGAGCCGGTCGATGCGGGTGGGGATCACGACTTCCGCGCCGAACTTCACTGCTTGTGCGAACGCGTTCGCCGCCAGCTCGCGGCCCGACACGCCCGTCGAAAAGCCGAGGTAGTTCTCGATCCGCGCGCTGGCGCCTGCCTGTCCGCCTGGGCCGTGGCTGTCGAACACGATCACCGACAGTCCCTCGGATGCCGCATACACGGCAGCGGCGAGGCCGGCTGGCCCCGCGCCGACTACGGCAACATCATAGGTGCGCGCCGAGTCGAGTTCGGGCAGCAGGCCCAGCCGCGCGGCCAGTTGACGCTCATCGGGGTCTCGCAGCAGCGTGCCGTCCGCGAGCACGACGACGGGCACGTCGTCGTGCCATACGCCCCAGTCTTCGAGCAGGTCGCGGATGTCGGCATCGGTCGCGGGGTCCGCGACGGAGTACGGATGACCGAGCCGATGCAGCAGCCCTTCGAGCGCGAGCAGCCTGAGATCGCCGGAACGTCCGATCAGCACGGGGCCAGCGCCTTCGCGCACGAGACCGAAACGGCGCAGCACCAGCGAGCGCATGATCCGCTCGCCCAGGTGCGCTTCCGCGACGAGCATGTCGCGGATCTGCTGCGGCGGAATCATCAGTGCGTCAACGTCGTCGAGTGCGAGGCCATCGGCGAGCGCGGGCTTGCCTGTGAGCTGCGCCACTTCGCCGAGGAACTGGCCTGCGCCCAGCTCGACGATGGTCTGCGACCGGCCGAGCCCATCGCGCCGCGACAGCCTTGCACGCCCGCGCAGCAGCACGCGCATGCCGAGTCCCGGCTGGCCGATGCGGAACATCACCTCGCCTGCGCGCCAATGCTCAATCATGCCGAAGCGCATCATCTTTTCGATGTCGGCGGTGCTGAAGCGGGGGTAACGGTCATCGGCGGGCGCGGCCTTCGGAGCCGCATTCGAATCCGATTGCGGCTCCATCGGGGAAGGACGCTTGCCTGCCTGTGGATCATCGCTGTCGTGTCGATGCTGACTCATCGCATTCCTCTGTTTGCTATTGCGCTGGAATAATCGCGGCTATGGGGTCAAGGGTCAATCCAAACGAACGTATGATATGCACGCTTGCCTATATCGATTCCTTTGTTTATTCCCGCGTGCAACTTTAAGTTATTCCTGGTGTTTTAACGCCAGCCTGTTACGAACAGGTACATCGCGGACAAACGCGAGATACATTCGTCGCTTCTAATGAGTGGGACGCTTCGGGCCATTCGCTTCGCAAGCGGTCATGCATTGCTCTGCCAGTTCGCTCACATCGATGTGCATAGCGTCATGCACGTCGATGCCCACTCCTTGGAAACAGGATGACAAAGCATGTCTTCAACTCCGTTCTCGCCGATGCGGCGTAACGTGCTGGCCGCCACGGCGGTAGCGGGCGCATTTGCGTTATTTCCCGAAGCGATTTACGCCGCTAATAGCGCCGGGAATATCCGTCCATTCAAAGCCAATATCCCCGATAGCGATCTCGCTGATTTACGCCAGCGTCTGGCTAAAACGCGCTGGCCAGGTAAGGAAACGGTCACCGACGAATCCCAGGGCGTGCGGCTCGCGCGCATGCAGCAACTCGTTCAATACTGGGGCAGCGAATACGACTGGCGAAAGGGCGAAGCGAAGCTGAACGCCTTGCCGATGTTCGTGACGGAGATCGACGGGCTGGATATCCAGTTCATCCATGTCCGCTCGCGTCACAAGAACGCGATGCCGATGATCATGACGCATGGCTGGCCGGGTTCGATCTTCGAACTCATCAAGGCAATCGGTCCGCTCACCGACCCGACCGCCTACGGCGCCAGCGCCGACGATGCCTTCCATGTGGTCGTGCCGTCCTTGCCCGGCTTCGGCTTTTCGGGCAAGCCGACCACCCCGGGCTGGGGCTCGGATCACATCGCGCGCGCATGGGGCGTGCTGATGGAGCGGCTTGGTTATACGCGCTTCGTGTCGCAAGGCGGCGATTGCGGCTCCGTGGTGTCGCACCGCATGGCGATGCAGCACGTCAAGGGTTTGATCGGCATTCATGTGAACATGCCCGCCACCGTCCCGGCTGATATCGCGCGTTCGCTGGCGCTCGGCGATCCCGCGCCGGCCGGCCTGTCGCCCAAGGAGAAGAACGCATACGAGAAGCTCGCCGTGTTCTATCGCGACAACTGCGGTTATTCGGCGATGATGGTCACGCGTCCGCAAACGGTTGGCTATGCGCTCGCCGATTCGCCCTCCGGCCAGGCCGCGTGGATGTACGACAAGATTTCGCAGTGGACCTATAGCGGCGGCGTGCCCGAGCGCTCGTTGACGCGCGACGAGATTCTCGACGACATCTCGCTGTACTGGCTGACCGACAGCGCGACGTCGTCGGCGCAGATCTATTGGGAAGACCACTCGAACAACTTCAACGCCGTCGATATCTCGCTGCCCACCGCGATCACCGTCTTTCCGGGCGAGATCTATCAGGCGCCGCGCAGTTGGGCCGAGCGTTGCTATCACAACCTGATCTATTTCAACGAGGTCGACAAGGGCGGCCATTTCGCGGCATGGGAAGAGCCGCTGCTGTTCGCCCAGGAAGTGCGGGCCGGGTTCAGGCCGTTGCGTTGAGCCCGGGAAGATCGACCGGCGATCGCCCGACGTCACAATATGAGCCCGGCGTCACATACGGGCGTTGCGGGGTGACAGGCACGGTACAGTAGCGGGCCTGTTATGCCCGTCGCTGTGTCTGCAACGTCATCGCATGATCGATCTTCTTACCCGAAACTTCATTGAACTCAGCGCGGGAGCGCTCAGGCTGCAACGGGCCGTCGCCGAAAGCGCTGCGCCCGTTCTCGTCGTTGGCCGGGCCAACGCGACGCCTGCCGAGCTGGCCGCGCTGCAACGCGAATACGCACTGCGGGACAGGTTGCACGAAGCGTGGTGCGCCGTGCCGCTGACGTTGCAGCCGCATGGCAACGGCGCGTTGCTAGTGCTGGCCGACCCGGGCGGCGAGCTGTTGCGCGCGGGCACGCAAGGTCCGGCCGGGTTGAAGGCATTCTTCGCGCTGGCTGCGAGCCTCGCGACCGCATTGAATGCGATGCACGCGGCGGGCGTGGTCCATCGCGCGCTGATGCCGCGCAGTTTCCTCATCGACGAAGCGGGCCGGGCTCGGCTGGTGGGGTTCGGCTTTGCGTCGTGTGCGCTGAACGACATGGCGAGCGTGCCCGATGCCGACTTCGAATGGTGCGAAGCGAGCTTCATCTACATGGCGCCCGAGCTTGGCGCGCGCATGAACGTGCGGGTCGACGAACGGGCCGATCTCTATTCGCTGGGTTGCATCCTCTATGAACTGCTGACGGGTGTCGTGCCCTTCGACAGCGCGACGGATGCCGCCGCGCGCGTCCACGCGCACGCGACGCATCGCCCGCGTCCGCCCGCCGAGTTCGCCGCGCACGTGCCGCCGCAGGTCTCGCAACTGGTGATGAAGCTGCTGGAGAAGGCGCCGGGGCAGCGCTATGCCAATGCCGCAAGCCTGCTCGCCGATCTGCGCCGGTGCGAGGATCTGCACGACCGTGCCGGGCACATCCCATCATTTGCGCTCGATACACACGCCGCGCTGCAATCGCTGCAGCGTGCCGACGGTGTGTTTGGACGTGAAGCAGAACTCGAAGCATTGACCACGGCTTACCGTATCGTCGCTGATGGCGGCAAGGCGCGCATCGCATGGATAGCGGGCGCGTCCGGTATCGGCAAGTCGACCTTGCTGCAGGAAGCCGTCGCGCGCATCCGCCGAACGGACGCGCCGCTGCTTGCCGCGGGCAAGAGCGAGGAAGGCCGCCGCGCGACGCCGTATGCGATCCTCGTGCAGGCATTGGAGCCGTTGCTGCAATACGTGCTGGGTTGCGCGGACGACGAATTCGCGCAGTGGCGCAACCGCATCCGTGAAGCGACCGGGCCGGCCGGTCGCACGCTCGCGGGCCTGTTGCCGACCCTCACGGCCGTGCTCGGTTCGCAGCCGGGCATCGGCGAGGCGCCGGACCCGCAGCCCTCGCTCGAACGCGAGCGCGTGCTGCAAGGCATGGCACGCCTGATCGCGTGCTTCGCGACGGCCTCGCGCCCGCTCGTGCTGTTGCTCGACGACCTGCAATGGGCGGACGTCGGCACGCTGCATGTGCTCGAGCGCCTGTTCAAGCACACGGACGTGGCGCTGCTGTTCATCGGCGCATTCCGGGGCAACGAAGTCGGCGCGGATCATCCGTTGCGGGTCGGTCCGCTGGCGCAATCGCGCGACACGCTGCGCATCGAACTGGGACCGTTGAACGACCACGCGCTGCGCGAACTGATCGCGCTCGCGCTGCATCGGGACATGCACGCGCTCACGCCGCTGGCCGACGAAATCGGCCGCAAGACCGGGCGCAATCCGTTCTTCGTTCGTCATCTGCTGCGCGTGCTCGCCGACGAAGGCGCGCTCGAATATGACCTCGAAGCAGGCGCGTGGGGATGGCACCTCGAACGCATCATGAGCCATCGCGGCGCGGACAATGTCATCGAACTGCTGACGCACAAGCTCGAGCAGTTGCCCGTGCCCGCGCAGTGCGTGCTGCGCACGCTGGCTTGCCTTGGCGACCGCGCATCGGGCGAGATGCTCGCCATCGCCTCGGCGCTGCCCACCTGTGATGCGGTTCAGGGCCTGCACGCCGCGCTCGAAGCGGGCAGCGTTTATCGCGACGGCGAGGACTGGGTGTTCTGGCACGACCGCATCCGCGAGGCGGCGTACGCATCGATCCCGAAGGCCGCGCGCGCGCCGCTGCATCTGAAGATCGCGCGGCGGATGCTCGCGCACCGCGCCGCGCAAGCCGATGTGTTCGCGATGGCCGTGCAGGTCAATCTCGCGCGGCCCGTCGTTACGGACCCTGACGAGCGGCTCGCGTTCGCGCGCCTCAATCTCGATGCCGGGCGCCAGGCGAAGGCGGCGACGGCGCACCATTCGGCCTTGGGCCTGTTTCGCGCCGCGCTCGACTTTCTCGGCGACGACGACACTAGCGAAGACGGTCTGACGGCCCGCATGCTGTGCGGCGAGGCGGAGTTCATGACGGGCGCGCTCGAACCCGCCGAGGCGCGACTGTCGGCGCTGGAGCGGGTGGCGGGCGACGGCATCTTCGGCGCGGACCTGGCGCGCTTGCGCGCGGCGCTGTACACGACGCTCGGCCGCTACGATCTCGCGCTGCAAGTGGGGCTCGCGTTCCTGAGCAAAGCGGGCATCGACGTGCCGTTGCGCCCGAGTGTCTACGACGTCGACCGCGAATACGCGCGTCTGCGCGGCTGGCTCGACGAGCATGGCATCGACGGGCTGCGCCGCCTGCCGATCGTCGCCGATCCGTTGCGCCGCGCGATCACCGACATCTTCGCCGATCTGATTCCACCCGCGCTCTACACGGATCAGGATCTCGTCGACCTGATGCTGCTGCGTGCCGTCAATCTCGGGATCGAGCACGGCCACTCCGATGCGTCCGCGAACGTGTACACGTGCATGCAGCAGATTTTCGGCGCGCGCTACGGCGACCATACGGCGGCGTTGCCGTTCGGCGAGCTGGCGCTGCATCTCGTCGACGAGCGCGGCCTCGCGCGTTATCGCGCGCGGGTCTATATGGTGTTCGGCACCTTCGTCGTGCCGTGGGCGTTGCCGGCGAGAGCGGGGCACGACTACATCCGCCGTGCGTTCGATGTCGCCGTCCAAAGCGGCGATCACACCTTCGCGATGTATTGCCCGAGCAACCAGGTCACGGGGATGCTGTTCGCAGGCGAGTTCCTCGGCGACGTGCGCGCGACGATTGCGCGAGGTCTTGCGCTGGTGCGCGACGCGAATTTTCGCCTCGTCATCAAATCGTTTCTCGCGAAGTGGGCGTTCGTCACGGCGTTGCAGGATGGCGCGCCGGACCCCGACGAAGAGGCCCCGCCCGTCCCCGTCGAGGGTGCGCCCGTCACGCTGGTGGATCTCGCCTACTGGGTGTATCGCATGCAACGCGCGCTGCTGTTCGGCGATCTGCATGATGCCGTCGAGTCGCATCGACGGGCCGATGCCTGCGCGCACTTCGCGCGCTCGTTCGCGGAGCGCGCCGAGTTGCCGTACTACGGCGCGCTGACGCTGCTCGCGTTGCCCACGCGCAATGCCGCACAGCAAGCGGCGCTTCAGCGCCATATGGATCAACTCGATGTGTGGGCTCGCGCATGCCCGATGAACTTCGTCGCGCGGCGTGAACTGGTGCGTGCCGAATACTTGCGCGCAGTGGGCCTTTCGAACGAAGCCGGGCAAGGGTATGCGAAGGCCGTGTCGCACGCGCGCCGTCACGGCTTCACGCAGGTCGAAGCATTGGCCGCCGAACTGGCGGCGCGCTTTCATGCCGCGCGCGAAGAAGAGGTGCCCGCGCAAGCGTATCTGAACCATGCTCGCGGCGCGTGGCAGCGTTGGGGCGCGACGGCCAAGGTGCGTCAGTTGCAGGCCGACTATCCGGACTATTTCGAGTCCGATAGCAGCGCGCCGGGCGCGAGCCGTCTGCAGGAACTCGACGTTCAGGCCGTGCTGCGGATTTCCAATGCGCTTGCCAGCAACATCGTGCCGGCGCGTCTGGTCGAAACGCTGTTGCGCACGGCACTCGAAAGCGCGGGCGCCGAGCAGGGCGCACTGGTGCTGTTGCAACGCGGCGTGTGGCGCGTGGCGGCGCGCGCGCACGTGCTGGGCGGCGCCATCGTCGTCTCGCACGAAGCGGCCGATTTCTCGTCGGAGACGCTGCCTGTGTCGATCGTGCATGCCGTCGCGCGCACGCAGGAAAAGCTCGTGTTGGACGACGTGTGCGATTCGCCCGCCTATGCGCAGGACGACTACGTGCGGCGTCATCGTCCGCGCTCGGTGCTGTGCGTGCCGCTGATGCGTTACGCGATGCTCGTCGGCGTGCTCTATATCGAGAACAATCTCGCGGCGAACGTGTTCACGTCGGCGAAAGCGGCCTTGCTCGAAGTCGTCGCTTCGCAAGCGGCGTTCGCGCTCGAAAACGCGCGCCTCTATGAAGAACTGTTCGAGCAGAACCGCCAGCGCGCCAAGGCCGAAGACCAGTTGCGCAATGCGCTCGGCGATCTGGAGCGCGCGAGCCGTTTGAAGGCGATGGGCGAACTGGTTGCGTCGATCGTGCACGAAGTTGGCCAGCCGCTCGCTGCCGTCGATACGTCGGCGAGCGCGGCGTTGCGCTGGCTGAACCGCAATCCGCCCGAGATCGGCGAGACCCGCGAGATGCTCACGCATATCGGCCTGAGCGCGACGCGGGCAAGGGCGATCATTCAGGGCCTGCGCGCGAAGGCGCGCAGAGCAGAGCCGCAATTCACCACGCTCGATCTGAACGAGGCGCTGCGTGAAGCGGCCGCGCTCGTCGCCGGGCAACTCGATGCAATGGCGATCACGCTGGAGCTGCGCGGTCTCGACTGTCCCGTGCAGGTGCGCGGCGACCGCATCCAGTTGCAGCAGGTCGCCATCAATCTGCTGACGAACGGCGCCGAAGCGATGGCGTCGCTCGCGCAGGGCGAACGCAAGCTGAGACTGATCTGTACGTCGGATGACGGGGCGCCTGTTTGCGTGTCGGTGGAAGACCGGGGCAGCGGCATCGATCCGCAGATTGCCGGGCGTCTGCTCGAACCGCTTTTCACCACGAAGGAAAACGGCATGGGCATGGGTCTCGCCATCTGCAATTCGATTGTCGAAGCACATGGCGGCACGTTGACGCTGTCGCCGCGCGAAGTGAAAGGCACGCGCGCGACGTTCACGCTGCCGCGCTTCGTGTCTTGAGCCGCCGCATACGATCGTATGATTGCCGCGCGTTCGCCGATGAGCCTCGTGGACCGTCGTGATCGCATTTGTTACCATCGCCGTCCGCTTGATTGCGCGGACGTTCGCGTCATCGAAAACAGCAAAAATCAACGATGTCCAAATCCACGCCGTTCCAGACTGGTTTTCTTGAGTCCGATGCCCGCCTCGTTTATGTCGTCGATGATGATGAGCTCGTACGTGGCGCGCTTTCGGGCCTGTTACGCTCGATCGATATCGACGTGCGTGCGTTCGCGTCGACGGAAGAATTTCTCGCTGCCGACAAGCCAGCCATTCCTTCGTGTCTCGTACTCGACGTGCGGCTGCGCGGTCAAAGCGGCCTCGCGTTGCAGCAAACGCTGATCGACGACGGACGCCTGCATATGCCCATCATCTTCATGACGGGCTACGGCGACATTGCGATGTCGGTGAAAGCAATGAAGGCCGGTGCGATGGATTTTCTCGCCAAGCCGTTCCGCGATCAGGACATGATCGATGCCGTGATTGCCGCGCTGGAGCGTGATGCGCGGCGTCTCGCGTCCGACCGCTCGCTGCACGCGATGCGCACGGCGTGGGAGTCGCTGACGCCACGCGAGCGCGAAGTACTGCAACTCGTCGCAACGGGGCTGTTGAACAAGCAGATTGCCGCGAACATGGGTATCGCGGAGATCACCGCGAAGATTCATCGCGGCCAGGCAATGCGCAAGATGAACTCACGTTCGGTTGCGGAACTGATGCGCAAAATGGAAGCGCTAGGCATCGTTCAAACGCCGCGATAACCGCTCGCCGCCAGCCTGCAAGACGCCAGGCAAGCGGCAAGTAGGGCCATATACGATCATATGATGGCGGGCAGGTGAGACGCGCCCTATCCTGAAGCTGCCGGGCAAGATTGGGATCCGCTCATTCGCTTGGCTGGTCATCAGCGAGAGTGTCCTTGTCCCTGCACAACAACGAGCTAGTTTCCATCGTCGACGACGATTCCCTCGTGCGCGCCGCGGCCAGCAGTCTGGTGCGTTCGTTCGGATGGGAGGCACGCGTCTTTGCATCCGGCGCGGAATTGCTTGCTTCCGACGTGCTCGAACGCACGCGTTGCCTCGTCTGCGACGTGCAGATGCCGGACATGGACGGTATCGAACTGCTCGACACGCTAGAGCGCAAAGGCATGCGCATCCCCACGATCTTCGTTACCGCCTTCGCCACGGTTCGCATACGCGAGCGCGTGCAGGCGGGCGCGGCGCTTTGCATGATCGAAAAACCGATCGAGGCATTCGAGCTGGAGACGTGGATTGGCCGCGCGCTCGGATATGGATGACGATCAGGCCGTGCTGATGAAAGCGCTATGCGTGAGCGAATGCAATGCAACTGTAATCCCGATACATTTGGATACGTCGAGGAAAAACAGACGACACATTCGGCGCTTCTAATCCTTGGCAGGCATCGACGTTAGCTCGTTCGATGGCCTGCAAACCAGTTTCTACAACGACAAGGACAAGACAATGAACCTCCGCCAATTCGTGATGGGCAGCGGCCTCGCCGCCGTTATCGCATTCTCTTGCACGCAGGTGTTCGCTGCGGACGCGGCTGCATCGGCAACCGACGCAACGACGGCCGCTCCCGCTGCCACGTCGAAAAAGTCGATTCGCGTCGCGAATCGCGCGTTCTCGAAGACCGTTCAAAAGACGCTGTTGAAGACGAAGGGCCTGGAAGATACGTCGATCACGGCATTCGGCAACGCGAAGACGGGGCAGGTGACCTTGGCCGGACAGATTGCGAGCGAGGACCAGGACCACCTCGCCGTCGAAACGGCAAAGCAGGTGCGTGGCGTCACGGCCGTCGTCAGCAAGCTGACGCTGCGCCAGCAAGGCGGCGGTTGATCGCGGCGTAATACACGATGGCGAACGGCCTTGCGGGCATGCGTCCCGCAGGGCCGCCGCCGTCGGAACAAAGACGTTTTCACGCTATGGCCCGCGACAGGGACGGGAGATGAGTCGATGAATGCGCTATCCGAAGACAATATCGTGGTCCGCACGCTGCTGAATGTGCTGGACCCTTCCACAGAACAGCGCGACGCGTGCGCAGTCAACCGTTATGCGGCGCTGAAGAAGCTGCGCGTCAGCATCCCGTCGCCCGTCGTTGAAGACGCGTGCGACGCGCCGTCCCGTCCCGCGCATATCGTGGTCGAAGAGCGGCTGTCGTCGTGCACGATCAGCGTCTCGTGGAGCGATCCCTGCTCGGGGCGATACAACGCGCAGATATGGCGCAGCGGACTCGCGCGCGACGCAGCCGTGTGCGCGCTGACGGGCCGCGCAATCAGTCGCGGCGACGAGGTGTTTCGTCCGCGCGCGCATGACTTTCATGTGCCGTCCAACCGGCATCAGATGATCCTCGCCGCGACACTCGATCCGCATGCGGAACAGCCCGTCGCATGAGGCGTATCATTTCCAGTCCGAATCTTTATCGGGGACAACATGAGTGAACTATGGCGCTTGTCGGCGGCTGAACTCGCGAGGCGTGTTCGCAGCCGTGAGGTATCCGCGCGCGAGGCGGCGCAATCCGCGCTGGCGCGTCTCGACGCAGTGAACCCCACCATTAACGCCGTCGTCGCGCACAAGCCCGAATGGGTGCTGCGCCAGGCGGACGAGATCGACCAGGCGATCGCGCGCGGCGAAGATCCGGGGCCGCTTGCAGGCGTGCCCGTCACCGTGAAGATCAATGTCGATCAGGCTGGCTTTGCGACCACGAACGGCACGCGTCTGCAGGAAAACCTGATCGCCGAAACGAGCAGTCCTGCCGTGGACAATCTGTCGAAGGCGGGCGCGGTGCTGCTTGGCCGCAGCAATTCGCCGACCTTCGCGCTGCGCTGGTTCACGTCGAACCAGGTGCATGGACGCACGTTGAATCCGCGCGATGCAAAGCTCACGCCCGGTGGCTCATCGGGCGGCGCGGCGGCGGCTGTCACCGTGGGCATTGGACAGCTTGCGCTCGGCACCGATATCGGCGGCTCGGTCCGCTATCCCGCCTACGCGTGCGGCGTACATGGACTCAGGCCGAGCTTAGGGCGTGTGCCGGCGTTCAACGCGTCGTCGCCGGAACGCGCGATCGGCGCGCAACTGATGTCGGCAGCGGGACCGATTGCACGCACGATCGAAGATCTCCGTCTCGGCCTGCTTGCGCTTGCCGCGCCGGATCTTCGCGACCCCTGGTATGTGCCGCTGCCGCTGGAAGGGCGCGCCGTGCCGCTGCGCGCAGCGCTGTGCCTGCGCCCCGGCGGTTTGCAGATCGCGAAGGAAGTCGAGGATGCGTTGCTCGATGCGGCGCGCCGGCTCGTCGATGCAGGCTGGACCGTCGAGGAAATCGACGACGTGCCGTCGATCCGTGAAGCCGGGCAATTGCAGGAGCGCTTATGGCTGGGTGACGGCTTCGACGCGCTGGCCGATTCCGTCGCGCGTGACGGCGATCCGGGCGCGGCGGCCGTCGTCGCGGCGGCACATCTGAAGGTACAGGGCCTGCCTGCCGATGTGATCAGCCGTTCGCTGGTGCGGCGCTCGACGCTGGTGCGTCAATGGCGTCTGTTCCTCGATCAGTACGCGGTGGTGCTGATGCCCGTCTCAGGCGAACTGCCGTTTCCCGATGACCTCGATCAGCGTGGCCCTGAAGGTTTCGACCGGGTATGGGAAGCGCAGCTCACGATGCGCGCGCTGCCCGCGATGGGTCTGCCGGGGCTGGCCGTTACGACGCAACTGGTCGACGGTGTGCCCGTCGGCGTGCAGATTGTCGCCGCGCATTATCGCGAGGACTTGTGTCTGCTGGCGGGCGAAGCGATCGAAGCGCGCGGCGTGCCGCCTTCGCCTATCGACCCTGTTGTTTGAGCTTGCCGGGCGGCAACTGCCGCCCGGTCCACACGCGCCCTCATCAAAAATCACGAAAGGGGCGCGGTGACGGCCACGATTGCGGCGCCGCGCAGCCGTTCGGCCAGATCGAGATGAACTGGGCGCTCGCCCCACCAGCGCGCGAACCCCGATTGCACGCGATGGCCGATCACCACGATATCGGCATGGAATGCTGCGACATGCAGCGGAACCACGTCGACAGTGCGTCCGAACTTGATGAAGCCATGCGCGGTGACGCCGAGATTCACGAGATGCGCGACTGCAATGTCGAGCGCGTGTTGCGCATGTGCTTCCATACTGCTGCACGCGAGATCCGACAGCATGCCTGCACAGGTCGCACTGGCCGTGACCGAATCGACGACGGAAACCACATCGACGTGTGCGGACAATGCCAGCGACAATTGCGAGCAACGTTTCAGCGCGGCTTGAGCTTCGAGCGTTCCGTCGTAGACGAGCAGCATTCTTGAAAAGGATGACATGTTCTTTCGATCCGTAACGGAGCGCGAAGCGGGTCGTACTCCGATTGAAAGTGATGATTTCGTAATGCGAGCCGGATGCATCCGATGCTGGATTTCCGGTGCTCTTCTCAACAACGCTTAGCGAGGCGGATCTATTCCGCACACGTTTTTCTGGAAAAGGTGTTGTGAGCAAAGAGAACTTTTCTTCGCAGTACAATGCCGCCGCGCATGACCCATCGGATCGGCGCGCCAGATCGAATAGACGATCGAGAACATCCAGTCGGGCGGCGATGTGTCGCGAGGCAGCTTGTGTGAGTCTTCAAGCCCGCGCGCGCAGGCTTGATGAACCAGTTCTTCCGCTTCATATTCGTTCTCTGTCAGCCTTAACGCGAAAGACCAGAGCCGGGGAAGCATGTCCGGAAGAATGAGCGAAAAATCCATGCACTGCATTGCAATCGGGAAGCGGATTGAGGGAGGGGAACTGCTTACTCTATCGCTTCCAATTGACGGATGCCTTGTCCATGCGGCGCATTTGTCTTGTCTGGGACGCACATTCGAACGCTATAGACGTGAACGACAGCGGGTAGGTATGTCCGGGAAAGGCATTTGAAACCGGATGTATCGTAAGCGGCGGCAGATACATTACGACATATTCCTGCGCTAAAACCAGGCTATAACCAGGCATCAATCAGAAAGCGCGTTTTGGACAAGCGATCGAATTGCCTTGGACAATTTCCGAAAGAGTCGAATCACTACACTGAAAAGTCACAGGTTCCCGACGTTAGCGGAATCCGTTGGTGGGTTTCAACCCGACATGACGCGATACGTCGTGTGCTGGCTTCGAAACCCTTTCACTGTAGATGTAGAAGACTTTCAATCGGAAAGACCATGACCGAGTACTCCACAGCACTTTCGTCGAATGTCCGCAGTCGCTTTTTCATCGATGGCGAATGGGTGCTGAGCCACTCCGACGTGCACCATGTCCTGATTTCTCCTGCGACGGAAGAGCCTTTCATGTCGGTTCCGCTCGCGGATTCCGTGGACGTCGAGCGCGCGATCGCGGCGGCCCGCCGAGCGTTCGACCATGGCCCGTGGCCGAAGCTATCGGGCGCCGAGCGAAGCGTATATCTGAAGCGGTTGACGGAAGAAATCCGTCAGCGCTTGCCCTTGCTCGCGCAACTGTGGACCGATCAGGTCGGCGCGCCGATTACGTTTGCGAATGGTCTGCTTCCCACGGGCATCACGCGCTTCGAGTTCTTTTCGTCGCTCGCAGAGACGTTCGAATTCGAGGACGCGCGACCGACACGGCGCGGCCACGCGCGCGTACGTCGCGAACCCGTCGGCGTCGCCGCGTTGATTGCGCCGTGGAATGCAACCTTCCCGATCGTGTCGCACAAGATCGCGGCGGCGCTGGCCGCGGGTTGCACGGTCGTCGTCAAGTCGCCGCCGGAGAGTCCGCTCGATGCGCTGATCATCGCGGAATGCGCGGCGGCTGCGGGCCTTCCGCCGGGCGTGCTGAATGTCGTCACGGCGGGCCGCGACGAGGGCGCGCAACTGGTGCAATCGCGCGATGTCGACAAGATCAGCTTTACGGGCAGCGTCGCCACGGGGCAGTGGATCGCACGCGCGGCAGTGGATCGGCTGGCTCGCGTGACGCTGGAACTCGGCGGGAAATCGGCGGCGATTCTGCTCGACGACGTCGATCTGCCTTCGGCGCTGGCAGCGCTGACGCCGTTCACGATGCCGTTTTCCGGCCAGATCTGCTTCGCGCAGACGCGCATTCTTGCGCCCAGGGCACGACATGACGAGGTCGTCAGCGCGTACGCTGAGATCATTTCGAAGCTGAAGCTTGGCGACCCGCGCGAGACCGATACGCGGATCGGGCCGGTATTGAACGCAGTGCAGCGGGATCGTGTGCGCGGCTATATCGAGCAGGGCATCAGTGAAGGCGCGCAGCTCGTGTTGGGCGGTACTGGCAATGGTGGCTTCGGGAAGGGCTATTTCGTCGAGCCTACGGTATTCGCTCACGTCACGCCGGACACGACGATTGCGCAGCAAGAGATCTTCGGCCCGGTCGTTTCGATTCTTCCTTATGACGACATCGACGACGCCGTGCGTATCGCGAACGACACGCCGTATGGCCTGAGCGGCTCAGTTTATAGCAGCGATGTGGAGCGGGCCTACGCGCTCGCGTGCCGCATCCAGGCAGGCCATATCGGCATTAACGGCGTCAAACTGGCGGCCAATGTGCCGTTCGGCGGTTACAAGTTATCAGGAGTGGGCCGCGAAGGCGGTCGCGAGGGACTGGAGGCGTACCTCGAAACCAAGGCAGTGTTCATGCCGACGGCGGCTGGATGACAGGCAGAGAGGCGCGGGCGTGATCGATCGTTGTGGTCGATTCGTTACGCACGCGCCAAAGACCTGCGCATGCCGTCCGTTTTGAATCATGGGACGTTTTCATGCACTTCGACACGCACGAGATCACTTTCGACACCGGTCTGAGCGCGGGCGAGCGATGGTCGCACATCATGTTGAACAGCCACGGATTGCAATGCGCATTCGATCCGCGGCAGTCGATCGACTCGACCGTCAAGAGTTGGACCCTCGGCGAAGTCGGCGTCTCGCTTGCCGACCTGGCAACGCAGACGCTGTCGCCTGTCGGCGAAGAATTGCCGTCGTGGCAAGGCGGCTGGCTTTTCGTGAAGCTCGTGACGGAGGGCCATGTGCATGTGCAATCGCGCGGCCTGGTCGAGCGTTTCGACGCGGGCAGCATGTTCATCATCGACCCCGTCTATCCGTTTGTCGAAGTGTTCCCTGAGCGCGCGCGGATGACTGTGCTGCGCGTACCGAAGGAGCGTCTGCGTGAGCGCGGCGTGTATCGTTCGAGTGCGGGGCCGCTGGTGGGCGATGCGCTGTCGCCCGATGTTCGCGCGACCTGCGATCTCATCCAGTGCATCGCGCGGCAATCCACTGCGCCGAGCGTCATTGCGCAAAACATGATGGGCGAGCAACTGCTCGAACTCATCGAATTCGCGATGATCGATCCCGGCGCGCGCTCGAAGAGGCGATGCCCCGAAGCGTTGATCCATCAGACGAAGCGCTATATTGAAAGCCATCTCGGCGAGGCTGGGCTGGACGTCGCTGCGATTGCATCCGGTGTGCATGTTTCTTCTCAACACCTGCAGCGGCTGTTCCGTGTAAAGGGCATGTCGCTGATGCGGTATCTGTGGCAGGCGCGGCTCGAGCGCGCGGGGCTATTGCTGCGAACGCGCGGCGCGCACGACAGTTCGATTCAGGAAATTGCATGGCAGTGCGGATTCACCACGGCAGCGCATTTCAGCCGCCTGTTCAAGCGGCAATACGGCGTGTCGCCATCGGATTTCCGCTTTACGGTCAATCAGTTGTAAAAGCATTCAGTCACAGGAAAACATCGTGAACAAGGCATTTTTCGCAGCATTGGCATTGAGCAGTGCAATCGCATCAACGGGTTTGCACGCGGAAACCATCAAGCCCGTCAAGGTTTCGAAAGCCGAACTCGCGGGCGCGATATTCAACCGGAACGACGCGGTCAAGAAGGACGAAAACGGTCAGCGAAGTACTGACGTGGTCACCTTCACGTCTCCAGATAACGCCTATCAGACGGGCGTCTATAAATCGGGTCCGTTGCACGAGGACATCAAAGGTCCGCAAGGTCTGCCTTATACGGAGTTCCTCTATTTTCTTTCGGGCAATGTGAAGCTGACGTCGTCGGACGGTTCGGTGATGGTCGTGAATACGGGCGAAGCCGTCACGCTGCCGAAAGGATGGACGGGGCAGTTCGACACGCAGGGCTACACCAAGCTCTACGTCACCTACGATGCGGACGAAGCGAAGAAGTAGTAAGACGGTCCGAACGGCTGAACGCGTTTCCCGGACCGCAATTCACGACGTTTTTGTATCCCAATGTATCTGCCCCGCCGCCTGATACATAACGACTCATTGGCGGACATTGCGGACAAACCGCAGATACGTCCGACATGTTTAATACCTCCATGCCAGCTGTTCTGGCGTTGCGAACGGGAAGCGCGAACAGGCGTTCGCGTGAAACGCACTGAGCCGACGCTCGCGCTGTGCGCGTTCCGCGTGCTGTCGAATCAACAGGCTGCGCATCTGACAAGAGCGCGCAGATGTCATCCAAGCAACCGTACCTGAGGAAAAAAACATGTCGGATCAGATCAACACTCGGCGCCGTCGTCTGCTCGGGACGACCGTTGCAGGCATCGGCCTGATGGAACTGGGCTTGAGCGGGCTCGCCAATGCGCAGACCAGCGTCAAGACGGGCGGACGTGCCGCTTCGTTCGATACGATCAAACAGATCAATGCGGGCACGCTGAACATCGGCTACGCGGAAGCGGGCCCGCAGAGCGGCCCGGTTGTCATTCTGCTGCACGGCTGGCCGTACGACATCTACAGCTTTGCCGAAGTCACGCCGCTGCTGGTCGCAGCCGGTTATCGGGTGATCGTGCCGTATCTGCGCGGCTATGGCAGCACGCGCTTCCTGTCCGCGGATACGCCGCGCAACGGCCAGCAAGCCGTGATCGCCGTCGACATCATCGCGCTGATGGACGCGCTGAAGATCGACAAGGCCGTGCTGGGCGGGTTCGACTGGGGCGCGCGCACGGTGGACATCATTGCGGCGCTGTGGCCGGAGCGTGTCAAGGCGCTGGTGTCGGTGAGCGGTTATCTGATCGGCAGCCAGCAGGCGAACCGCGCGCCGCTGCCGCCGAAAGCGGAGTTCGCCTGGTGGTATCAGTTCTACTTCGCAACCGAGCGCGGCTATGCGGGCTACGACGCGAATCGCCACGACTTCAACAAGCTGATCTGGCAACTCGCCTCGCCGAAGTGGAATTTCGACGACGCGACCTTCGATCGCACGGCCGAGTCGTTCGCTAACCCGGACCACGTTGCCATCGTGATCGACAACTATCGCTGGCGTCTCGGGCTGTCGCGCGGCGAGGCGAAATACGACGAACTCGAAAAGCGACTCGCGGCAGCGCCGACCATTTCGGTGCCGACCATCACGATGGAAGGCGACTCGAACGGTGCGCCGCATCCGGACCCGTCTGCGTACGCGAAGAAGTTCACGGGCAAGTACGCGCACCGGAACATCGGCGGCGGCGTCGGACACAACCTGCCGCAGGAAGCGCCGAAGGCATTCGCCGACGCGATCATCGACGTAGCGCGTTTCTGATCGGACGACCGAGGAGCCATCCAATGCGACCCATCCGGACCGCGTATGTCGTCCTCAGCACGGCGCTGCTGCTCGGCGCCGTGTCGGCGGATCAGGCAATTGCCGAATCCGCCAAGCCTGCCGCTGCAACGAAAGCGGCATCGCCGATTTACGGTGTCACGATTCCTGACGGATACCGCAAGTGGCAAATGATCGCGCCCGCCGAGGAAGCCGCGCCGCTCGACGAGCTGCGCGTCGTGCTGGGCAATCCCGCTGCGATCAAGGCGATCGAAAGCTCGACGCTGCCGTACCCGGACGGCACGATTCTCGTGAAGCTCGCGTACAAACGCAAGCAGTCGCCCGATTTCGAATCCGCGACCGTGCCGGGCCAGGCGACGACGGTGCAGGTGATGGTGAAAGACTCGCGGCGCTATGCATCGACGGGCGGTTGGGGGTTCGGGCGCTTCATCAACGGACAACCCGCTGACCTCGCGCAGCACCAGACGTGTTTCGCCTGTCACGCGGCACGGGTGAAGGACCGCGACTACGTCTTCACGCGGTACGCGCCGTAAGCGCGGGCGGGGATTTCCAGGTAGTGGGATTCCGACGTGCCTAAAGGCTGTGTGGGATAATCGCGGTTTGCCCAGGGCGCGACTCACGAGGTTGTTCGCACGGGCGCACGAGGGGCCTTTATTCCCGTGGCCCGCTTTCTCTCCGCGATAACTCTCCCACAACCACGATGCCCGCATACCGTTCCAAAACCTCCACCGCCGGCCGCAACATGGCTGGGGCGCGCTCGCTGTGGCGCGCCACCGGCATGAAAGACGAAGACTTCTCGAAGCCGATCATCGCGGTGGTCAATTCGTTCACCCAGTTCGTGCCCGGACACGTGCACCTGAAAGACCTGGGCCAACTCGTCGCGCGTGAAATCGAAGCCGCGGGCGGCGTAGCCAAGGAATTCAACACCATCGCCGTCGACGACGGCATTGCGATGGGCCACGACGGCATGCTGTATTCGCTGCCGAGCCGCGACATCATCGCGGACTCCGTCGAATACATGGTCAATGCGCACTGCGCCGACGCAATGGTGTGCATCTCCAACTGCGACAAGATCACCCCCGGCATGCTGATGGCCGCGATGCGCCTCAACATCCCCGTGATCTTCGTGTCCGGCGGCCCGATGGAAGCCGGCAAGACGCGCCTCGCGAATCCGAAGACGGGCACCATCGAGTTCAAGAAGCTCGACCTCGTGGACGCGATGGTGATCGCCGCCGACCAGTCATACTCCGACGCCGACGTCGCCGAAGTGGAGCGCTCTGCGTGCCCGACCTGCGGTTCGTGCTCGGGCATGTTCACGGCCAACTCGATGAACTGCCTGACGGAAGCGCTGGGTCTTTCGCTGCCCGGCAACGGCACGGTGGTCGCGACGCACGCGGACCGTGAGCAACTGTTCAAGCGCGCGGGGCGCCGTGTCGTCGAACTGGCGCGCCAGTACTACGAGAACGAAGACGAGCGCATCCTGCCGCGTTCGGTCGGCTTCAAGGCGTTCGAAAACGCGATGACGCTCGATATCGCGATGGGCGGCTCGACCAACACGATCCTGCACCTGCTCGCCATCGCGCGGGAAGCGGAAATCGACTTCACGATGACGGATATCGACCGTCTGTCGCGCATCGTGCCGCAGCTGTGCAAGGTCGCGCCGAACACGAACAAGTATCACATTGAGGACGTGCATCGCGCGGGCGGCATCATGGCCATCCTCGGCGAGCTGGACCGCGCGGGCAAGCTGCACACCGACGTGCCGACCGTGCACACGGCGACGCTCAAGGACGCGCTGGCCCAGTGGGACATCGCGCTCACCGACGACGAAGCCGTCAAGACGTTCTACATGGCAGGCCCCGCCGGCATTCCGACGCAGGTCGCGTTCAGCCAGAGCACGCGCTGGCCGAGTCTGGATCTGGACCGCGCGGAAGGCTGCATTCGTTCGTACGAGCACGCGTTCTCGAAGGAAGGCGGTCTCGCGGTGCTGACGGGTAACATCGCGCTCGACGGTTGCGTGGTGAAGACGGCGGGCGTCGACGAAAGCATTCTGGTGTTCGAAGGCTCGGCGCATGTGACGGAGTCGCAGGATGAGGCAGTGGAGAACATCCTCAACGACAAGGTCAAGGCGGGCGATATCGTGATCGTGCGTTACGAAGGGCCCAAGGGGGGGCCCGGCATGCAGGAGATGCTGTACCCGACGAGTTACATCAAGTCGAAAGGCCTCGGCAAGGCGTGCGCGCTACTGACGGACGGGCGCTTTTCGGGCGGTACGTCGGGGCTGTCTATTGGCCATTGCTCGCCGGAAGCGGCGGCGGGCGGCGCGATCGGGCTCGTGCGCGACGGCGACCGTATTCGCATCGATATTCCGAACCGTACGATCGACGTGCTGCTGTCCGACGAGGAACTCGCGCGTCGCCGTGAGGAGCAGAACGCGAAGGGTTGGAAGCCGGCTAAGCCGCGTCCGCGGAAGGTGTCGGGCGCGCTGAAGGCTTATGCGAAGCTGGTGATGTCGGCGGATAAGGGCGCGGTGCGGGATTTGTCGTTGCTCGACGATTGATCTTGTTTGGATGCCGGTTTGGTGTTTTTGACTTTTTGCTGGCATCCGCGATTTGTTATCTAGCTTCACGCGTCGCCCCTGTGCGGGGCGGCACCTACTTTTCTTTGCCGCCGCAAAGAAAAGTAGGCAAAAGAAAGCG
>NZ_JAWRXV010001844.1:0-230 GCF_046534875.1 Paraburkholderia sp. SIMBA_054
TCGGACAGCACCAATTCAAACGGCACCGGCTCACCAGTGCGCGCCCGCTGCGCGTAAGCGTCGCGCAACAGACGCAGCGCCATGTCCGCATTGAACACGCATGTGACCTGGTGGCCCATCATCTGCAACAACGCTTCGGTACCTGCCGCCACTTCCTCGTTGTCCTCGACGAGCAGGATGCGCAGCCCGTGCAACGCGCCTTGGTGTTCTGCGTCCGTTTCGTCCGGCGC
>NZ_JAWRXV010001845.1:0-230 GCF_046534875.1 Paraburkholderia sp. SIMBA_054
GTTCTGCGACGGTCTGCATGGCGACTTCGTGGGCAAGCGGCTCAAGTCAATCGATCCCGACGGCGCAATCGCCGCCGCGATTCCAAGCGCGCAAACAGTGGGCTGCGTGGTGCACGCGAGTTGCCTCGTCGAGGCGCCGGGCGTGATCCGGCATCATCAAGGCAATGGGCTGATTATCGGCGAGGCTCTCGGGCGTCCGAGCGAACGCGTGAAGGCGCTCGCCGAGACGC
>NZ_JAWRXV010001846.1:0-230 GCF_046534875.1 Paraburkholderia sp. SIMBA_054
GGCGGACGAGCCCACGGGTGCGCTCGACAGCCATAGTGGCGAGGAAGTCCTTGGTATCCTTCAGGAACTGAACCGCGAAGGACGCACCATCGTCATCGTCACGCATGACCGGCAGGTTGCAGCGCGGGCGCAGCGCATCATAGAAATTCGCGATGGCGAAATCATCTCCGACACACGTAACGGTGAGACCGAGCGGCGAGTGATGTCTGTGCCGGTTGAGCAGCAGCAGG
>NZ_JAWRXV010001847.1:0-230 GCF_046534875.1 Paraburkholderia sp. SIMBA_054
CCGATAAAAAGCGTTAATCAAAGCTATTCAGCATTAGGGGATAACAAAATAAGTTCATTTTTGGATAAATGCCTAAACAGCAGTTCTGGGGTTTTAGTAAAAACAGTGAACCGGTTAGGGTTATGATGACGGGTGTTATTTAACTTCACGGGTGGATGGGGTTATCAGAATCATTAAATCATACGGGGGCCGGGACGCATATCAAGTTATTATCCAAAGCTGAAGGGATG
>NZ_JAWRXV010001848.1:0-230 GCF_046534875.1 Paraburkholderia sp. SIMBA_054
CTTAGGCTTAGTTAGTTTTAGTCTTATTGTTATGTTGATAGTTTTTTTGGTTAAATAATCTATCCGTTAAATACAATTAAAGCATTTATTTATATAAAAATTTAAAATGCTCAAACATAGATAATTATTACATGTGCTTTATATAATGATTATCTATGTTTTTTATTATTATACGAAGTATGAATTGGAGAGGTCTTATGTCAGAAATAGCGTTATTAATTCCTGTATAT
>NZ_JAWRXV010001849.1:0-230 GCF_046534875.1 Paraburkholderia sp. SIMBA_054
GAACAACTGTACTGTGACAACATGGTAAAGCCGTATCTTCCCATTGCATCTCTGGAGCATTCCATCCAGTGAATAAGATACGTCTACTTGTTGGGTTATTTTTAATTTGATCAATCACATATTTAATTTGATTGAAAATGTTCCCACGACCGTCTTCCCACCTAGTCCACTGTTTTCCGTAGATGTTCGGTAACTGACCAACTTCATTCGCCCATTCTTTCCAAAACTTG
>NZ_JAWRXV010001850.1:0-230 GCF_046534875.1 Paraburkholderia sp. SIMBA_054
GTGCATCGAGCGTTTCACTCCAGCGCCGCCGCCACCGCCCGCACACGCTCCTGATGCACCGCGTCCTTGATGCCGGCCGGCGCATCGGCGAGTTGCTTCGCGACCGCACCCGCATCCACGCCGCGCGCCGCGACGAGCGCGACTCTCAAGCGCTCGGCCTGCGGATAGTCGCGCGCCTCGAAACCGAGCCGCCCGCGCGCGTCGGCTTCGCAAGCCTGCAAGGCTTCGGC
>NZ_JAWRXV010001851.1:0-230 GCF_046534875.1 Paraburkholderia sp. SIMBA_054
GACGCCGCCATCGCCGGTACGAGCGTCGGCCGCGGCATGCCCGACACGCAACTCGATCTCGGGCTGCTGACTGCGATCGGCGAATTCAATCAGCAGCATTCGTCGAGCCGCCGCGCAATCGTGCTCGTCTCCGACGGCGGCGCGAAGCTGAACGCGCGTGTGCGTCAACTGATTGAAGACGGCCTGCTGCGCAATGATATCGCGCTCTACTTCATCTACTTGCGAAGCAG
>NZ_JAWRXV010001852.1:0-230 GCF_046534875.1 Paraburkholderia sp. SIMBA_054
CTTTAGCTACAAAATATGGAAGCTCCGCATCTCAAATTAAAACTTGGAATAGTTTAACAAACATCGATAAAATATGTCGGTCAAAAATTACGTGTGAAATCAGTAAGAGGGGCTGTCTCATATGTCCTTTTTAAAGTAAAATAAGCAAAATTGAAGAGGGGAAATGTTGTTAAATCAACGTTTCTGCCTTTCACTATTTATTCAATTCCTTAATTACAGCTTTGGGACAG
>NZ_JAWRXV010001853.1:0-230 GCF_046534875.1 Paraburkholderia sp. SIMBA_054
CTCGAATAACCGGTGCCGAAATCGTCGATGGCGATTTCAAAGCCGCTTGCCTGGAACTCGCGAAGCATGTCGATGGTGCGGGGCGCGTCCTGCATCGCCACCGTTTCGGTAATCTCGAACATGATCTGATCGCACTTCACGCCTTCCGTCTTCACGATCTCGAGCATGGTCGGCACGAGATCGGCCTGCAATAGCTGGCGCGGCGACAGATTAATGGCCACCTTGATCGG
>NZ_JAWRXV010001854.1:0-230 GCF_046534875.1 Paraburkholderia sp. SIMBA_054
CGTTCGGCGTGGTGGGCACCGTGGCCTATGGCGTCTGGTTCAATAGCGACCAGCAGACGTATGCCGAGGCCATCGCCCGCGCGCGCCAGGCGTTGCGTATGCCCACGCCGAACAACGTGGCGTCGGCGCTCGCGAAAGCGTCCGCGCAGGCAGACACTGCGCTCGCGACCAGCGCGCAGGCTGCACCGCCTGCAGCCGCTATCGTGGGAGCACCGCTCGTGACATCCGCG
>NZ_JAWRXV010001855.1:0-230 GCF_046534875.1 Paraburkholderia sp. SIMBA_054
TTTCGCGGAAGTAGCGATGCGTGGCGCCGTCGAGCGCAATGCTTTCGAACCATGCCGCGACAGACGGCTCGAGCATCACCTCGCTCGGTAGTTCGGCATTGACCTGTTCGATGCGCTCGAGCGCGACGCGCGCCGAACTCAGGCTCGGCATCGCGGCGAGGACGGCTTCGATCGGCATGATCATGTAGACGAACACGATCGCGTAGCCCGACATCACATGCGGATCGACG
>NZ_JAWRXV010001856.1:0-230 GCF_046534875.1 Paraburkholderia sp. SIMBA_054
GACATACCCACGCGACCGTGTAGCGACGCGGCAAGAGGCGCGCGAGCAGGCTCAGCGCGTCGGCGGCGAGTCCGTCGTCGAGCAGCGTCTGTACGGCGGCGCGCGGCGTCATGCCTGGTTCCAGGCGGGCGTTCGCCGGCGCGGAAAGCCGCATCTGCCGGGCAGCGTCGAAAAGCGTAGTCATAGCGGCAGGATCATCGGCGCCGCGCCGCCGAGTATCGCGGTGGCCG
>NZ_JAWRXV010000273.1:0-424 GCF_046534875.1 Paraburkholderia sp. SIMBA_054
GATCGGAAGACTTACATCACCACGGAAGTTGGTCAGCACCAGATGTGGGCTGCGCAATTCTATGGCTTCGAGGAACCGAACCGCTGGCTGACCTCTGGTGGCCTCGGCACCATGGGTTACGGACTGCCGGCAGCGCTCGGAGTACAGATCGCACACCCTGATGCACTGGTTATCGATATCGCGGGCGATGCCTCGATCCAGATGTGCATTCAGGAAATGTCGGCTGCCATCCAGCACAATGCGCCAATCAAGATATTCATCCTGAATAACCAGTATATGGGCATGGTGCGCCAGTGGCAGCAGCTCCTGCATGGCAATCGCCTGTCGCACTCATATACCGAGGCGATGCCGGATTTCGTGAAGCTGGCTGAAGCCTATGGCGCACATGGTATCCGTTGTGACAAGCCGGGCAACCTCGATGCCG
>NZ_JAWRXV010001857.1:0-230 GCF_046534875.1 Paraburkholderia sp. SIMBA_054
CTTCGACACTCGACGGATAGCGGCGCGCTCGCGCGGCGAATCGCATCGGCGCGCGACGGAGAACAATGGAGAAGAGAGCGAGGAATGAAGAAGTAAAAAGCGGAGAAGCAGAAGCGGACAAGCAAAAGCTGAGAAGCAAAAGCTGAGAAGCAGAAGCGAAGAAGCGGAAGCGGCGCAGTCAGCGCGAGCATGACAGACGCATTGAACGCGCGCCGTCACGCGAACGCGCT
>NZ_JAWRXV010001858.1:0-230 GCF_046534875.1 Paraburkholderia sp. SIMBA_054
CTTCTTTTACACCGGAGGAGAGGGCGCTGGCGCATGGCTGAATGCAGGCATGCGGCGTATCACGGGTGAGCGCGCCGACTATCTGCTGGCGCTGGCGGGCAGCACCGTCAAGGGCGTGGTCTACGGAATTCTGGGCACGGCGCTTGTTCAGGGCATTTTGGCTGGCTTCGGCTGCTGGATCGCTGGTGTGCCGGCGCCTGCATTGTTGGGACTGGCTACGTTTTTTCTCT
>NZ_JAWRXV010001859.1:0-230 GCF_046534875.1 Paraburkholderia sp. SIMBA_054
CCAGATACTGAAAATCCAGAAAAGTAGCTACCGGTGCCAACTAAAACGCTTGTTTCGTTCTCTTTAAAAAGTTGTGTCAAGACTTCAGTACTATTCTCTCCTTGGTTATATACAGGAATTCCTTTCTCCTGTAGTTCATTACGTATTGCTCCATAAAATTCCTCTTTATGCTTATTTGAGGTATTTAAGAGAAGGGTTCGGCCACCAGTTAAATTAAGTAGGTCTTTAAT
>NZ_JAWRXV010001860.1:0-230 GCF_046534875.1 Paraburkholderia sp. SIMBA_054
GCCCCGAGGAGAGATAAATGACGATCAAAGTTGGTGACAAGCTGCCTGCAGCGACTTTCAAGGTAGAGACCGCAGACGGCGTCAAGGAAATGACGACCGACGAAGTTTTCAAGGGCAAGAAAGTCGTTCTCTTTGCCGTTCCAGGTGCCTTCACGCCGACCTGCAGCCTGAATCACCTGCCGGGCTATCTCGATAATCGCGACGCGATCCTCGCCAAGGGCGTCGACCAG
>NZ_JAWRXV010001861.1:0-230 GCF_046534875.1 Paraburkholderia sp. SIMBA_054
CTGCACCGAGCCCTTGCCGAAGGTCGTCTTGCCGACGATCAACGCGCGATGCTGATCCTGCAGCGCGCCCGCGACGATCTCCGACGCCGACGCCGAATACGCGTTGGTCAGCACGACCATCGGCACCGTCTTGAAGATCGGCGCTTCGTCCTTCAGCGGATCGCTGTCGAAAGATTGCAAACGGTAGTTGTCGTAAGTGTCGCGATAAACCTGCTTCGAATCCGGAATCT
>NZ_JAWRXV010001862.1:0-230 GCF_046534875.1 Paraburkholderia sp. SIMBA_054
CAGCGCGCCAGAACCTGCGCCATGTTTCATGTTGCAGGCCTTCAATAATCGCCGCAAGCACGAATGCACCGAACACCTGGAACACGACCGAAATGACGGCATAAAGCATGTTGTTCAAGATCGCCGTCCAGATCACCGGATCGTCTTGCAGACGTCGATAATTATCCAGACCGACAAAGGCAGTTTCGCCAGTAAAAATATCCTGATTTGTCGTGCTGACGATAAAGTTG
>NZ_JAWRXV010001863.1:0-230 GCF_046534875.1 Paraburkholderia sp. SIMBA_054
GGCATGTCGCTGCTGACGGCCAAGCCCGTACTCGACGACATCCGCCGCGTCTTTCCCGCGACGCTCGAACTGGCGACGCTCGCGACCATCGTCGGCGTATTGGTCGGCGTGCCGCTCGGCGTCGTGGCGGCGACGCGGCATAACCGCTGGATCGATCACGTTGCGCGCTTCGTGGGGCTGATCGGCAGTTCCGTGCCTGTATTCTGGCTCGGCCTGATGGGACTGTTGCT
>NZ_JAWRXV010001864.1:0-230 GCF_046534875.1 Paraburkholderia sp. SIMBA_054
CGCCGCGATGGGGAAACAACGGCGGCGCGCGCTGAGTGCCGAAGATCTGCGCTTCATGCGTGATGTACCGCGCGGCGGTGTGCTGCATTGCTTCGTGCTGGACTGTTCGGGCTCGATGCTGGCCGGAGAGCGTCTCGCGCTTGCCAAGGGTTTGCTGATTGCGCTGTTCGACCGCGCGAGCGCGATGCGTGCGGAAGCTGCGCTGGTCTGCTTCGGTGGAGCGGGCGCGG
>NZ_JAWRXV010001865.1:0-230 GCF_046534875.1 Paraburkholderia sp. SIMBA_054
AGTCCTGGCCTGCCTATCCCCAAATCGACGAAGAACCGTGACAAAGGCGCACTCCTCCAGGTGGCTGCAATCGGGGGACTGCACTGTGGGAGCGGCTTCAGCCGCGACCTGCCGGGTCGCGCGTCGCGGCTGAAGCCGCTCCCACGGTGCGATCACGGGCGAAGCGTCAATCTTTCAGCCCGTCGCGAAGATCGGGACGTCGATCTTCTCCTGCCCGGAATCGGGCGAAG
>NZ_JAWRXV010001866.1:0-230 GCF_046534875.1 Paraburkholderia sp. SIMBA_054
GATCCGGTCAACACGCAGCCGAATCCGTCCGACCCGGTTCCGCCGGGCGACGAGCTGTTCACGCACGGCAACCAGACGCCGGTGCTGCTCAAGAAGCAGATCATTTTCACCGGCGACCGCATTATCGACGCGTCGGCGGGCTTCGACGAGCATCAGCTTTCGATCATCAACATACCCCCCGACTCGACAGGGCGCCGAACACTCCGTCCCGACACGCCGCTCTACCGCTC
>NZ_JAWRXV010001867.1:0-230 GCF_046534875.1 Paraburkholderia sp. SIMBA_054
TGGACTGCACGCGCTCGCGGCCACGCTGCATGTTCCCCAGTCTCTTGCTGAAATCGGCATGCGGCACGAAGACCTCGGTCGTGCGGCCGAACTGGTGCTGCAGATCGTCGGCGAACGCTTGCGCGGACTTTTTCCCAACGACGGCACGATCGCGTCGATCGGCGGCACGCAGTTCGCGCTGCTGATCAACGAAACCGGCGCCGCCGCCGACGCATTCGCCGCGGAGGCGC
>NZ_JAWRXV010001868.1:0-229 GCF_046534875.1 Paraburkholderia sp. SIMBA_054
CATGATGGTCGAGATGCGCGCGGTGAATGCGCGCGAAGTTCTGCGGGCTGAGCGGCTTGCTGAGATCGAGCCCGAGCACTTCGGCCCCGACGGGGCCGTCGAAAGCGCGAATCTCGATGTACTGATCGGCGATGGCGCCGCCGGCGTCGTGCGCGGCGGTGGGAGCAAAGGCTGTCGTCACGGGAAACTCTTCGTCGTATCTGTTCGCGGAGCGCCGTTCCGGCGCAGT
>NZ_JAWRXV010001869.1:0-229 GCF_046534875.1 Paraburkholderia sp. SIMBA_054
GTCACGCTCTCGTCCTCGGACGGATCGCGCAGCAGGGTGAAGGAGTTTTCCGAGTGGTGGACCTTCAGCTCGGGCGCACCTTCGTAGCCGTAGTACGCCCACATGGCGTGGAAGCGCTTGTAGACGTCGGCCCAGACCTGGTTGTCGAGCTCCTCGACCTTGTACCAGGCATAGAGCTCGTCCCAGGAGCAGGTGGCGGCGCCGTACTGGATGACGCGGTCGATCAGGC
>NZ_JAWRXV010001870.1:0-229 GCF_046534875.1 Paraburkholderia sp. SIMBA_054
GGCAGCTCGCTCGCGAACATGCTCGGCTCGCTGATCGGCGGGCTCCTGCTGACGCTCGGCGGCACGTGGGGTTTCGCGGGCTGGCAGTGGGTGTTCATCGCGACCGGCTTGCCCGCGGTGATCGTTGCCTTCGTCGCGCTCAAGTACCTGCCGAATTCGGTCAGCGACGCGCCGTTTCTGTCGCAACAGGAGAAGGACGTCGTGCTCGCCGCGCTGAGACGCGAGGCCT
>NZ_JAWRXV010001871.1:0-229 GCF_046534875.1 Paraburkholderia sp. SIMBA_054
GGACTCGTTTATAAAACGGATGCCATGAACTCATCAAAAGTTGATATCGTTGCAACAGCCAAGGAAGATTTACACGATCCGATCATTTATCCGGTAGGGATAATCAATAATAGTTCACACCGAAAGGAAGCGCAGCTATTTTACGACTATCTTCAAAGTGTAGATTCTGACAAGGTTTTTAAAAAATATGGATTTGAAGATTTGGACTAATTCCGCAGTTTTGTTAATC
>NZ_JAWRXV010001872.1:0-229 GCF_046534875.1 Paraburkholderia sp. SIMBA_054
GCACGAAGGGCTGCGAATAGTCCGGGTCGAACAGGTCCAACGGATTCTGGTCCGCGTTGAAGTTGCCCGCGCCCGACGCGTAGCGGTTGCTGTTGCGGTGGTAGTCGAAGCCGAACACCAGCTGGTGGCGCAGCGGGCCGGAGGCGAATTCCACCGTCAGCCGGCTGTCGCCGGCGAAGTCGTAGTCGCGCTGCTGGAAGGGGCCGTAGACGTAGCGGCCGATCACGCG
>NZ_JAWRXV010001873.1:0-229 GCF_046534875.1 Paraburkholderia sp. SIMBA_054
CTAGGCCTCAATGCACGCGGCTGGATGCGGCGGCAAGTCGGTCCCCGGCCCCCGAGGCCCCACCGACCACCGCTTCGCCGGTTACCGAACCGCCCGCTCGGACTGCCCGCGTCGACCACCTCTCGCTGTTCCGCCGCTGCAAGGCTTGCAGCGGCTTTGTTTGACCCGTGGGATCGTGCCGAACCGGCACGCAGATGACGCAGGACCTGCGCAGTGCCGGGAACCTCCG
>NZ_JAWRXV010001874.1:0-229 GCF_046534875.1 Paraburkholderia sp. SIMBA_054
CCGTCGATATCGGGTGTTTTTTCTTCCACTCGGTGCCCTTGCCCTTCCAGCCAGCGCACCGTTTTCAACACGGCTTGTTTCGCCTCTTCCGACACCAAAGTTCCAACAGGCGATTCCACAGAAAACGCAATGCTTAAGGGCTTATCGAACCCGCGGTCCAGCTGTTCTGTGTATTTCCCTGGAAATAACGGTGTTTGAAACGCCGCTTCCGGTTGGACGACTTGCAATT
>NZ_JAWRXV010001875.1:0-229 GCF_046534875.1 Paraburkholderia sp. SIMBA_054
CCTGTTAATAAACTTTACAACAGACCCCTAATTTGCAAGCTGGCGGAACAAATCGAAATATCATGCTTTCCCATCAAATAACAAACAGCAACAGTACTTTAAATTTAATTCTTAGGATATCGCTCTTTTACAAGTTCTTCGATGTTAATAGCTTTTTTAATTTCTTCTGATGATAACCAAGGTGTATATCTTGTTCCATTCTTAGTTTGTAAATATATCTGAAATTTTT
>NZ_JAWRXV010001876.1:0-229 GCF_046534875.1 Paraburkholderia sp. SIMBA_054
ATTAAAGGCGGGAAGTATGTCTTTAAGATTGATCAAGGGAAGAATGTGGTGAAAAGGGTTGAGAAGACTGCTAAGGATATAAAAAAACTGCCCTCAGCCTTTGCGGATCGTGCAAAATTAGAAGGGCATTTTGATAAACACGGAAAAGAGTTCTCAGGACTATATAAAAATGCTAACGAATACCTTGAAGGTGCAAAAGTGGTTATTAATAGCGGCATCAAGGTCAAGT
>NZ_JAWRXV010001877.1:0-229 GCF_046534875.1 Paraburkholderia sp. SIMBA_054
GGCGAAGATTGAGCGCCACCATGCGGTCGTCTTTGTTATAGCTGTCGATGCCCGTACAGGTGGAAAGCGCAATCACCTGATACCCTTCGTCGAGAATGCGATTGACCACCCCGGCAAAGGCTTTTTCATACGCTTGCTGAGTGGTGCCGAGACGTTTGTCGAACGGTGCCAGTTCGCGCAGGGTAATTGCTACCGTTTTCTGTTGTGCGGCAACGTCCAGCCAGTGTTG
>NZ_JAWRXV010001878.1:0-229 GCF_046534875.1 Paraburkholderia sp. SIMBA_054
CATGCTGCAGCCACTTCGATGACCACTGTCCGTTGATCGCCTAGAACCCCATATGTAGCTTCGATTTTTTCTTGCAACGGCCCAGTTACCGGAACCGTGAACAAGGTTCCTTTGGTTGCTTCAACAAGAGCTTCAACCGTTCCTTCTCCTCCATCAGCCAGTGGCAGCATTTTCGTATCAGCCGATGGATAAACTTCTTTAATGCCCGCCGCTATCGCTTCGCTTCCTT
>NZ_JAWRXV010001879.1:0-229 GCF_046534875.1 Paraburkholderia sp. SIMBA_054
GTCCGGCGACAATCGTCGCGCCGATGATCCGCATGTCGAGTGCAAACGACCAATGCCCCAGGTAGTACAGGTCATGTTCGACGCGACGTTCCATCTTTTCGATGCGGTCGGTCTCGCCACGAAAGCCGTTGATTTGCGCCCAACCTGTAATACCCGGCTTGATCCGATAGCGATTGATGTAGCCCGCGACCACTTTCTGATAGAGGTCGTCGTGCTCGAGCGCATGAGG
>NZ_JAWRXV010001880.1:0-229 GCF_046534875.1 Paraburkholderia sp. SIMBA_054
GTGTGGTTTTTCGGCAACAGGCGAAAGCTAGAGTCAGATGAATCGCTTAGCGAAGATTCTTAATGCGATGCTTTAGAGTCATCAGAATGAGAATGTCTTTATGATTCAGGCGCGTAAGAGAATTTTCTAAACAGGGCAGAAATATGCTTGCCAAGCAGAATCATATTTTGTTAACCATTTGCTGGCACCTTCATGCACAGGCAACGATAGTTCCGTGTGCTGCCGTGAG
>NZ_JAWRXV010001881.1:0-229 GCF_046534875.1 Paraburkholderia sp. SIMBA_054
CGCTGCTCCTCCGGCGTGGTATCCCGGCCCAGCGCCGCATTGCGGTGCGGGAAGCGGCCGAAGCGGGTGATGATGTCCTGGTGCAGCAGCGCCCACTTGTCCGCATCCGGCTCCGGCAGGCCGCGATGCAGTTCCACCGAACGCGCCTGGTCGGCCGCGTCCTCGCTGTGCTCGAACGGCAGGTAGAAGAACATCCGCAGCGACGGCGCCACGTCGAAGTCGAAGCCGG
>NZ_JAWRXV010000274.1:0-422 GCF_046534875.1 Paraburkholderia sp. SIMBA_054
GCTGCTCGCCTGGACTTCGCGTTGCGCGTCTACGTGCACCGCTTTATCGATAATGTCATCCCCTCGCGCCGCGGCTTCTGGGTCCGTATGCGCAGTGAGTAATTCGCCTGTTACGGGTGCTGCTATGGGTGCTGCTACTGGTGCTGCCTGCGACCGTTGTCAGGCGTTGGCTTAAAACTCTACGCCCGATGTCGTTCGTGTTCAATACGAAGTCGCATCAATAGTACAGGCTGCGCCCGCTTTTTGCTTTTAATCAATGCACGCCGCACCGTGCTGCGCGCGCGGCTCATCCTGTACTACTTGCGTTTACCCGGGTTGCGTCATTTAACTTGTTGCCGCTAGGCGGCGGAGTACACCATGGACCGTATCGACATCGCTCGCCTCGCGAGCTTCCCAATCGCCGCCTCGGCCGCTTCGACCGC
>NZ_JAWRXV010001882.1:0-229 GCF_046534875.1 Paraburkholderia sp. SIMBA_054
ATTTGATGAAGGCCATGTGCCCGTCACGCGGCGGACGATTGATGGTGACGCCTGCATCCTGCAGCTTCTGGCAAGTGGTGTAGATGTCATCGACCATATAGGCGAGATGGCCGAAATTGCGGCCGCCCGTATAGGTCTCCGGATCCCAGTTGAAGGTGAGTTCCAGTTCCGGCGCCCGCTCTGCCTTCGCCCGATCCGTATCGGAGGGCGCAGCAAGAAAAATCAGCGT
>NZ_JAWRXV010001883.1:0-229 GCF_046534875.1 Paraburkholderia sp. SIMBA_054
CCGCTCAAAAACATCGCCCTGCGCGCAACTTGGACCTTCTGACTGACGCGACGCCGTACGTCAACGCGATTCTCCCGCGATTCATTCGAAAATAGGCAGCTCGCTCGAGCTTCGCAGTTAGACGTGTTTGCTTTCGTTTCCGGACAACCACGCGCGACTGAGCTAACCCGCCCTCCCCAGCGCCACCAGCTTGCAACGTAATACGACTACTACGCTCTGCCACCTACTG
>NZ_JAWRXV010001884.1:0-229 GCF_046534875.1 Paraburkholderia sp. SIMBA_054
GTTGCAGGGTGCGCCTTGCGGGACGTAAAGCTTGCCGTCCGGGCCGAAAGCAATGAATTTCGCCCCGTGATGAGTCTCGGCTGGCAATTTGTCCGTAACGACCGCCGGCTGCGGCGGCGCGCTCAGGCGCGTGTCGATCGAATCGAAGCGTAAAATTCGCGACACCGCCGAAACGTACAACGCGCCGTCGTGCCAGGCGACGCCGACGGGGGCCTCGAGACCCGTGGCC
>NZ_JAWRXV010001885.1:0-229 GCF_046534875.1 Paraburkholderia sp. SIMBA_054
GGAATAGAGAAAAACACGAACTTAAAAAAATACGACTGGAGGGAGTCCATGCCAATTTGCCAAAACTGCCATCAACAATGGGGCTGGAAGAAAACTGTCCAAAAGATGTTCATTTTGGATACGGGCATGATTTGCCCACATTGCGGAAAAAAGCAATTTCTTACTACCGAATCAAAAAAAAGAGCCGGCCTCTTAAATTTTCTAACACCGTTAGTGATGCTTTTTGGAG
>NZ_JAWRXV010001886.1:0-229 GCF_046534875.1 Paraburkholderia sp. SIMBA_054
CTCGGAGCCTTGGTGACCGTGGTCGCGTTGCTGACCACCGGATGCGCGGTGGCGCCCGGTATGCGGATGGAGGAATCGGCCGCATTGCCCATGACCAGCGGCAGCGACCAGACGCCGGGCGAGCAGTTGCCCGTGCCAGTCACCGAAGTGACCCTGGCTTCGCTCGATCAAATGGAAGGCGAGGTCGAGCATCGTAGCGACGCAAGCGTCGAAGCGCTTCTCGGGCACG
>NZ_JAWRXV010001887.1:0-229 GCF_046534875.1 Paraburkholderia sp. SIMBA_054
GGTGCTGTTGGTACTTTAATCCTATCAATAATACGCCCGATAATACTACTAGGAATATTAAATATCTAATGGCTCTTTTCAAAGAAAGATTCATGATTTTTGCCCCCTTTATAACAAGTATAATAACAACTAGGAAATTATGGAAGATTTTTCAGGTGTGTTATTATAGGTAAACAGAAAAAAAGCCAGACAGCTTGACTGGCTTTTTTATCTATTGCACTTCTTTTCC
>NZ_JAWRXV010001888.1:0-229 GCF_046534875.1 Paraburkholderia sp. SIMBA_054
GGGCCGCTTCTGCAGCCGTCAGGCCGGTCTCGCGTTTTTCCTTGGCGAACTCCACGATCAGGATTGCATTCTTTGCCGCCAACCCGATCAGCAACACCATTGCGATCTGAACATAGAGGCTGTTCTGCAACCCGAAAAACGTAAGAGCAGCAACAGCACCCAGCAGCGCAGCGCCCAGTGAAAGGATAACCACCGCTGGCAAGGCCCAGCTTTCATATTGGGCCACAAG
>NZ_JAWRXV010001889.1:0-229 GCF_046534875.1 Paraburkholderia sp. SIMBA_054
CGCTGGCGTCCTCCCGCAGAGAAGAGCACCGCGCTGATCACCGCCGCCGGGCACGCCCGCCTGAAGGCGGAGCTGGACGAGCTGTGGCGCGTGCGGCGGCCGGAAGTGGTCAAGGCGCTGGCGGCCGCCGCCGCCGAGGGCGACCGCTCCGAGAACGCGGAATACACGTATCGCAAGAAGCAGCTGGGCGAGATCGACCGCCGCGTGCGCTACCTGAGCAAGCGACTGG
>NZ_JAWRXV010001890.1:0-229 GCF_046534875.1 Paraburkholderia sp. SIMBA_054
TCGGTCCGAGTAATACGACGTTCTCGTTTCGCTCCAGAAACGTCAGACTTGCCAGCTCCTGGACCTGAGATCTGGGCACACCGCTGGCTGCTGCGAAGTCGAAGCCGTCGAGGGTCTTGATCGTCGGGAAGCCTGCCAGGCGTGCAAACGTCGCCCGCTGTCTGACGAGCCGCGCTGTGTGCTCGGCCTTTAGTACCGATTCGAGAAACTCGGTCAGGTTCACCTCGTC
>NZ_JAWRXV010001891.1:0-229 GCF_046534875.1 Paraburkholderia sp. SIMBA_054
CATTGTTTTTTTTGATCGCAATGCCGCTCGCGGCAGGGTGGATTAAGCCGAACAGGCTTTATGGCGTTAGAACAAAGACGACGTTGAGCAATGTCACCACTTGGTATCGCTGCAATCGGCTTTTCGGCATAGCACTGATGCTGACCAGTGCCTCCTATTTGGGGGCCGTGGGCTACTGCTATCTGCACGATATTGCCGTGGCACGCGTGGTCCTGCTCATAGCGTTCGT
>NZ_JAWRXV010001892.1:0-229 GCF_046534875.1 Paraburkholderia sp. SIMBA_054
TCCAGACGCAGACGTTCGATTGCCTTCGCGGGAGATATGCCGGTCTCGGAAAGAAAAATGCGCGTAAATTGCCGGCTGCTCAGATGCGCCGCCTTCGCTAGATCGTCCACGCGCAAGGGTTTGGACAAATTGAGGCGTGCATGTTCGAGCGCCTTCTGGACCCGGTCCGACTTTGGCGCGAGCGCCAGCATTTCAGAGTGCTGCGACTGCCCGCCCGAGCGCCGATGCG
>NZ_JAWRXV010001893.1:0-229 GCF_046534875.1 Paraburkholderia sp. SIMBA_054
CGGCAGCTCGTAGCCGCCCATCTTCGGATCACCGGCGTTCTCGTCCGGATACACGTCGATCAGCTTCACCACCCAGTCGCTGTCGCTGCCGCTGGTCGATGCCTGCAGGTTCACCACCGGCACGCCGCCGATCGCCAGCGGCTCGGCCAACGGCTCGGTGACGTAGGTCAGCACGTCCGGGCGGCCGTCGACGAAGCGCTGGTCGTGGACCAGCCAGGTCGTCCACATG
>NZ_JAWRXV010001894.1:0-229 GCF_046534875.1 Paraburkholderia sp. SIMBA_054
GGAAGGCCAGCGTCTTGCCGGTACCGGTCTGCGCCTGGCCGGCGACATCGCGCCCGGCCAGGGCCACCGGCAGGGTCAGGGCCTGGATCGGAGTGCATCGGGTGAACCCTGCGCCTTCCAGTCCGGCGAGCAGCGCCGGGTGCAGGTCGAACGAGGAAAAAGTCAAATCTGTCAGCGGCTTATCGCTCATCATTCCATCTTCGTAAGGCGGCCGGAGGTGCCCGGCGGC
>NZ_JAWRXV010001895.1:0-229 GCF_046534875.1 Paraburkholderia sp. SIMBA_054
CGCTGTCGATGTCGGCATTGACCGAGGTCGGCATCGGCGAGCATGCGCGCGAGCGCGCCGCGACCCTGTCGGGCGGGCAGCAGCAGCGCGCAGCGCTGGCGCGCGCACTCGTGCAGCAGGCGCGCATGATCCTCGCCGACGAGCCGATTGCGTCGCTCGACCCGGAGTCGTCGCGCCGCGTGATGGAGGTGCTGAGCACGCTGAACATCGAGCATGGATTGATGGTGCT
>NZ_JAWRXV010000275.1:0-420 GCF_046534875.1 Paraburkholderia sp. SIMBA_054
CTCGGCGAGCGGCACGATTCGCGGATGCGCAAACTACGCGAAACCGCGTATGGCCAGACCTCGTGGGATAACCCGTCGCTCTTCAATGCAAACCTGAAGCGCGCGCAAAGCGGCGTGACGAGCTGGTTCAGGCAATGGTTCTCGCGCGCGCCGACGGGTCAGTTGAATGCGAACATCGACATTAACGGCAATCCGGTCGAAATGCCGATGGGACCGATTGGCCAGGAGTTCTCCGCGCTCGGCCGCATGGTTCAGACCGGCGATAACGGCTCGATGCTGAAGGGCTATCTGGACACGCTGTCGAAAGTCCGTACGCGCTTTAACGTGATCAAGAATCAGGGCGATCCTGGACCGGGCGCGCGTCAGCTCATGCAGCAGACGCTCGACGGCAGCGGCTCCGAACTTGCCGATTCGCTGAAG
>NZ_JAWRXV010001896.1:0-229 GCF_046534875.1 Paraburkholderia sp. SIMBA_054
CGCAAGGCGCTAGAAACGCGGCCGCAATTGCCGCGCCTTTGAGCGAGTGCCGGTGTGCGAGTTTGAGCGTGAATAAAGGCTTCAGGCCGCCTGCGGCTGCGCATGCACGGCGTCCTCGTGACGCAGATGCAGCAGCCTGTAGCCGCTCTTATAAACCGGCTGCAAGCGAAACTCGTTTTGCGGCTCGATTGCGAGCAACAGACGCAGCCGCGACACATGGCTGTCGATG
>NZ_JAWRXV010001897.1:0-229 GCF_046534875.1 Paraburkholderia sp. SIMBA_054
GCCGATGGGATCGGCAAGGATCAGATCGAGCTTGCTTTCGTTAGAAACGCTGTCGTTGAGGCTATAGAGATTGTCCCCGTTGGGCGCATAGATCGAGAGCGACCAATAAGGCACATTTGCTCCGGTCGTGATGTGCACGGGACCATCGGCAAGATCGAAGCGACAGGTGGCTTCCTGTACCAGCGGGTCGCTGTCGCTGACCGGGCCGGTCTTTTCGTCCAGCCTGTGG
>NZ_JAWRXV010001898.1:0-229 GCF_046534875.1 Paraburkholderia sp. SIMBA_054
CCGAATGAAGGATTGTGTGCCATGACAGGTCAACGCTTGCTAAGAGAGGTTAACGGCGCGGCACCCCCGGCTATTCCCCGTCGATGCAAAGTCCATCGCCGAAGCGCCGGGCGCCGCGGCCTTCGAGACGCACCAGGCCGCCATGCTACCCGTCCCAGACCCAAACCGGTACCGCCGCGGTTGACGGGGCTTTCCAGCTGGACGAACGGCTGAAAGATCTGCTCGAGCC
>NZ_JAWRXV010001899.1:0-229 GCF_046534875.1 Paraburkholderia sp. SIMBA_054
GGTTTCAGTACTCGGGTGCGTCGGGCGGTGCGTGGCGCGGCCCGGCCGCGCCGCTCTGTCAGTTGTCAGTCGGTCAATGCGTGACAGCGCTTGCGTTGTCCGCTGCATTGTCGTGCACCAGCACAAGTTCGCCACGCAGCGAATGTGGGTACGCTTTGACGATTTTCACGTCGACCATCTGACCAGTCAGCCGTGCATGCGAAGCCAGCGGCGCCGGGAAATTCACCAC
>NZ_JAWRXV010001900.1:0-228 GCF_046534875.1 Paraburkholderia sp. SIMBA_054
CCTAGATCAGGGAGGGTTGTTTCTCCAGGGCGATGCGGTCTGCCTCGGCGCGAGCGAGCGGTGACGTCAGCAACCGCTTCTTCGTGGCCTGTTTCGCGCTTGAGTTGGTCCAGCTTTCTGCGTTTCTTTGATACGGGCATTGATGGTTAGCTAGACTTAGATGCTGTTCTCGCACGTGCCCGCTGCCGGAACCGGCGAAGCCAGCGTTGCGATCAGCGTGTAGCCAAG
>NZ_JAWRXV010001901.1:0-228 GCF_046534875.1 Paraburkholderia sp. SIMBA_054
GTCGAGGCTCTTCCGGATCGTGTCGATCGCCTGATCGACGTTGGCGGGCCTCAACTGGTTGCGCGCCAGCGCGACATACACGTAGTGACGCAGCGCCGGATCGTGCGTCTTCGACAGCACGGCGTGATAGACCGCGTTCATGTCGGCATCGCGTCCGCTCATGGCGTAGAGACGCTGCAGATGCTCGAGATCGTTGATGGCCGCGAAGCCCGGACCATGCGGCGGCGG
>NZ_JAWRXV010001902.1:0-228 GCF_046534875.1 Paraburkholderia sp. SIMBA_054
TCAAGAGCTTCGAGGACCGGTATTCGTCGGCCAATATCCGCACGCAGAATGCGCGCGCCGTGCTCATCGCTGCGTACAAGGCACTCTCGCAGATCCGCGAAGGCATCGTCGTGCCGCTCAATCCGCCGTCGAGTCCGGGGCTGGGCACGACAGGCGGCACCGAGCTGTGGATCCAGAGCAAGGGCGATGCGACGATCGCGCAGTTCGCGGCCGTCGTGGACGACTTCG
>NZ_JAWRXV010001903.1:0-228 GCF_046534875.1 Paraburkholderia sp. SIMBA_054
GATCTGGTCCTGCCTGCGCAACATCAAGGATGAAGGCGAGGCAATCCTCGTCATCGACAAGAATGTCGATGCGCTGGCGCGCTTCGCAGACCGTCATGTGGTCATCGAAAAGGGCCGTGTGGTGTGGAGCGGTGACAACGCTGCCCTTTTGAACACCCCGGACATCAAGGAACGTTACTTGCACGTTTGACCCAGCAGTCGAACGCAAACTTGCATTGACAGGAGAAG
>NZ_JAWRXV010001904.1:0-228 GCF_046534875.1 Paraburkholderia sp. SIMBA_054
CCCGGTACCAGGTAAAACTTCAAAAACTGATTAAGAGGCCCCTGCCCGAATCTCGATACCAGACGGTTGTAGTAGTCAATCGACAGTTGAGCTGGAATGAACTGGTCTGACTGCCCGTGTTGGAGAATGATCTTGCCACCGCGGCTCTGGAATTGAGTCAGGTCAGTGCTCGTGCTATCCATGAGCGCGCTCACCGCCTGGATGCGCGGGGCCAGTGGTCCTGGGCTG
>NZ_JAWRXV010001905.1:0-228 GCF_046534875.1 Paraburkholderia sp. SIMBA_054
GCAAGAGTCGCGACGAAGGACGTCAAGGGCGTCCTGCGGCTGGGCGGCGCGACCCGCATGCGGGTGATTCGCCGCGCGGTCGAAGCATTCTTCGGCCAGCCGCCGCTGACCAATCTCAACCCGGACCAGGTCGTCGCGCTCGGCGCGGCGATCCAGGCCGATCTGCTCGCGGGCAACCGGGGCGCGGACGGCGACGACTGGCTGCTGCTCGACGTGATTCCGCTGTCG
>NZ_JAWRXV010000033.1:0-114557 GCF_046534875.1 Paraburkholderia sp. SIMBA_054
TCTTTTGCCTACTTTTCTTTGCGGCGGCAAAGAAAAGTAGGTGCCGCCCCGCACAGGGGCAACGCGTGAACACCAAACACCGTAACGCGGATGCCAGTGAAAAGGCAAAGGCACAGGGGCGACGTGTGAAGCACGAAGGCATAACGCGGATGCCAGCGAAAGAGCCAACAAACCGAAACGCCCGCGCCGCGAAGGCGCAAACGCGAATGCCAGCGCAAAGGCCAAAACACCAAACAGCGTCGCAGACAAACCCCTAACCCTCGCGCTGCAAATCCGCGGATTCCCGAATCATGGCGATAAGCGCCCGCAAGCCAGCGGGCACATGCCTCCGCCCAGGATAATAAAGACACAACCCATCCAGCGGCGGCGTCCAATCCTCAAGCACACGAACCAGCGTCCCCGCCTGGAGATCCTCAGCCACCGTCCACTCGGACAAGTAAGTAAGCCCAACACCAGCCCGCGCAGCGCTAAGCATCAGCCCGGATTCATCGAGGGTCAGCGCACCCTTGCCATCGATCCGCACCGTCTCCCCATGCCGCTCGAACTCCCACTGATAGATCGTGCCACTCGGCATACGAGTACGAATGCAACGATGCTGACTCAACTCATCAGGCGTACGCGGCGGCCGATGCCGCGCAAAATACGCCGGACTGCCGACCACAGCAAACCGCTGCTTATCCCCGAACGGCACAGCAATCATGTCCTGCGGCACTGTCTCCGCAAGCCGGATACCCGCATCGAACCCTTCAACCACAATATCGATCAGCCGCCCCTCCGTCACGATATCGAGCTTCATCTCCGGATAGCGCGCGAGGAACGCAATGAAAACAGGCATCGCCTGATGTGCCGCTCCCACGGCCGTGTTGATGCGCAGCGTGCCGCTCGGCGTGTCGCGAAAGCTGCCCGCCTGCTCCAGCGCCACGCGAATCGTCGACAGCGCGGGCGCCACGCTGTCGACAAACTGCGCACCCGCTTCCGACAACGACACGCTGCGCGTCGTGCGATTGAAGAGCCGCACGCCGATGCGCGCTTCGAGCGCCGCCACGGAATGACTCAACGCCGAGGTCGAGACGCCCATTTCGTTGGCGGCGGCACGGAAGCTCCGGTGACGCGCAACAGCCAGCACCGCTTCGAGTTCGCTCAGGCCGGTGGTCTTCATTATCCTGTTTTGCTCAATAGGTCATGTCCGATTGTACGGCTAGTCGGGTCAATCAGGCGCCGCTATCTTTATGGCACTGAAGGCAAGTCACGGGATACGCAGATGCACACAATTGAAACGATCTATATCGACGGCGCGTTCGTCACGCCGCACGGCGACGAATGGTTCGACCTTTTCAACCCCGCGACCGAGCGCGTGATCGGCCGCGTGCGTCTCGCCGACGCAAAGGATGCGCGCGATGCAATCGCGGCGGCGAAGCGCGCGTTTCCGGCGTTTTCGCGCACCAGCAAGCGCGCGCGCATCGACATGCTCAAGCGCATGCATGCCGCCGTCGTCGCGAAAGAGGACGAGCTTTACGAAGCGATCGTCGAGGAATACGGCGCGCCCGTGTCGCGCGGCCGCTGGATGGCGCAGCACGCGAGCAACGTGCTGATCGAAGCGGCGAAGGTGCTGGAGAAGTACGAGTTCACGCGCCGCGCCGGCACCGCAGAAGTCGTGATGCAGCCGCTCGGCGTCGCGGGACTGATCACGCCGTGGAACAGCAATGCGGGCTTCATCTGCGGCAAGCTTGCGGCCGCGCTGGCGGCGGGCTGCACGACCGTCATCAAGCCGAGCGAAATGAGCGCGCTGCAGACGCAGATCGTCACGCAGGCGCTCCACGAAGCGGACTTGCCGTCGGGCGTGTTCAACATCGTGACGGGACGCGGCGATTCCGTCGGCGCGCAGATCAGCTCACATCCGGATGTCGCGAAGATTTCGTTTACGGGATCGACGGCCGTCGGCAAGACGATCCTGCGCACGGGCGCCGATACGCTCAAGCGCGTGACGCTGGAACTGGGCGGCAAGTCGCCCACCATCGTGCTCGATGACGCGGACTTCGAGCGGGTCGTGCCGCTCGCGATCAATGCGGGCTTCATGAACAGCGGGCAGGCGTGCATCGCGGGTACGCGTATTCTGGTGCCACGCCAGCGTCTCGCGGAGTTCGAGGCACGCGTGCGCGACGAAGTGGCGTTGACGCAATCGGGTGATCCGCGCGATCCGCGCACGACCGTCGGCCCGATGGTCAGCCAGAAGCAGTGGGAGCGCGTGCAGCGGTATATCGCCATCGGCATCGACGAGGGCGCGCGGCTGATCGCGGGCGGCGAAGGGCGTCCCGATGGTCTCGATGCCGGCTGGTTCGTCCGGCCGACCGTCTTCAGCGACGTGACCAACGACATGGCGATCGCGCGTGAGGAAATCTTCGGGCCGGTGCTGTCGATCATCGCGTACAACGACACCGAAGAAGCAATCAAGATCGCCAACGATACCAACTACGGCTTGCAGGCGTACGTGTTCGGGCAGGACAAGACGCGCACACACGAAGTGGCGTCGCGCATCGAGGCGGGACGCGTGCTCGTCAACACGCTGGCGCATGAGCCGGCTGCGCCGTTCGGCGGATTCAAGCAGTCGGGCATTGGACGCGAGTACGGCACATACGGCATCGAAGCGTTTCTCGAGCCGAAGGCGTTGCTCGGCGTGCTGTGAGCGCGTCGTGACGCATTGAGCGCGGCGGTGAAGGACAGGGTGTCTTTCACCGCCTTTCTTTTTCTGGCTCGTGTTAGCGAAGGACGGTCGCCATGCGCTGAGCCCGGACGGAGCACGCCGCCCGTTGGCGCGCACAATCGAGCCAGCACGCATGTGATACGTGAAAGCCCGCGTAAGCGAGCCCTTTGTGTCGAGCCTCCCATCGCGTGGGGCGCGTTGTTATCGTTTCGGCATCTTCATTACTGCAACGGCAGCCGCCGTTCTGCCGATCGCCATGATCTCGCTCAAACGCATCTCTCTTCTCGCCGCGCTCGTCGCGCTGACGTCCGCCGCCCACGCGCAAGTGCCGCCTTCGTCCGATTTCCCGCCGTCGCACGACGGCTCCGCGCATGACGGTCCGCCGCCGCATGGTCCGGGCTTCGCGGCCATCAACGATCTCGAGCATCTGCAGCGTCTCTACGACATGAGCGGACGCGATGCCGACATGAACGCGGTCTATCACGACGTGCTGTCGAAGACGCACGATCCGGCGCTGCGTCACTACGTGTATGTCGCGCTGGCGCGCAACCAGTTGAAGCCCGCCAACGTCGATCAGGCGATCGACACGATCCGGAAGAGCCTCGACGAAGATATCGACACGCTCGACAAGCAAGCTGCGCTGCGGCCGAAGCGCTGACGCCTGTCCGTGCTCGCTGCACGCTGCCCGCATCACGCGAGCAGCGAGATCAATCCTCCGATCGTCAGCCCCGCCGCGAGCCACTTGCCTGCGGTGTAGAAGCTGTTGCGCTCGTCCTGCGGCTGGTCCGGCCGCTCCAGTCCCAATGCGCCATAGGCGAATGCCTTCACCGGCGAGACGTTGGCAGGGCTTGCTTCTGTGCTGCCCGTAGCATCGTCCGTTGCGGTCGGATCGTCGATGCCGCTGTCGGTAGCGGCGGAGTCCGGCGTGTCGGTGTCCGTTTCTGTATCCGTGCCTGCGTCAGTCGATGCCGTCGCCGTCTGCACATTCGCCTGATCCGTAGTCTGTGCACGCGAAGCCGCCGCCGCGCCTTCGGGCGAAATGTTGACCGTGACGCCCGGCTGCGCGGGTTTCGTCGCAGCGTCCTGCTTCCCTTCGTTTTGCGCAGCGCCAATCACGTTGTTCGCCGCGGACTGCGCGGCTTGCGCCGATGCTTCGCCGGACACGGAAGCGAGATTCGTCGACGGCGTCGTCGCCGTCCCATATCCGACACTGCTTACCATTGCACGCCTCCTTCAGTCGCGAATTCCAGTTGCACTGATGGCGCTAACGTCCAGTTGCGCGTGCAACTTGAGACCTCGTAAGGCCCGGTAAGCAAACCGGGCACGCGCGTCATGCCGCGATATACACCCACGCATCGATACCGGACTTCAGCGTGACGAGCACGCGCTTGTAGTCCGACACCTCGTATTCGTCGGCGGCGAGCAGCTCCTGCTGGGTGATTTCGAAGACCGTGCCCGCCACTTCGTCGGCGGGATTGGCGCTCGGGCGCACCACGGGATGGTGAGTCTTGCCGCTGATTTCCACGACCTTCGGATCGCCAATGGCAAGCAGCGTCTGCGCATAGCCGGGCAACGCATCGGGCCGGCCCGCGAGTTCGCGGCCGAAGCTGGAGATCTGCACGTTGCGATCCTGCAGCGTGCCGTACGAGAAGAGATAAACGATGTCAGGCGTGTTCAAGTGGCGCTCCTCGATTCGATTCGATTCGAAAAGGGAAAGTCTACCGTCGCGGCTTGACACGCGCCTGCGACCGTCGCCGCGACCCTTCGGAAAATTCAAGAAGCGAAAAATCGTCGTCGACTATCATGCGCCCGACGGATACGCCGTATCGGTTGGCTATCGGTCGGAGGGTGTGTTCAGCGAAAAGCTGGACGTGGGCATGTGCTTTTCTACTACGCGCTGTCGGGCCCAACGCTGTAGATGCAACAAAAAAGCTCGAACGTTATGGCGTTCGAGCTTTTTTGTTTTAACGCTTCGTTTCGTTGTTGTCGCTGTTTTCGACGCGCTGCCTATTGCGACGCGCTGCCGTCGGCGGAAGGCGCTGCAATCATCGCGACGCCGCAGAACCAGCCATCGGACGCAGGCTCACGCGCTTGCCATTGCGCGCGTTTGCCCAGCACGTTATCGCATTGGACTGGCGGCACGAGGTCTTGCGTCGTGGCCGTGCATTGCTGGACGTCGCGGCTGAATGCCTGCGAATCGAATGCCTTGGGTTTGTCCGCGGGCTTGCTCACGGCGGCCAGATCCGTGTCGACAGGCCGCGGCGCGCGCGGTTCGTCCGGCGATGGCGTGTGCAACTGCTCGCGGATCTCTTCGATACGCGTCGAGTACCAGTCGGTCAGGCACGCGACATCCCTGCAATTTTCTTCGCGCCATGCCCATTTGCTGTCGCTCTCTTTTCTGTACGCGCGACGGTCGGCGGCTTGTCGCTGTGCGAGCTTGAACAGCTTGCCGAGTTCGTCGTCGGCTCTGGACAGACCCTCGTCGTGACAGATCAGCGTCTCCGCCGGCGAATGCGCCTTCGCGCAATTGAAGCTGGTGGCATGCGCGCTGGTCATCGCAAGCAGGCCGAGCGCGGCTACGGTGAATCGGTTGAGCTTCATCGGAATGTAGATGGCTAGTGACACACGACAACGCATGTGACGGCGCTGATGCCTGCCGCCGCGCCGACCAGGCCGCCGAGCACGAAGGTCTGAAGCGACGTCGCGCATCCTTGCAGACACAGGATGGCCGCGAGCAGGATGGAAGCAGTGGTAAAGCGCATTGGCCCCTCGATGCAGATAGTCTCGATCCGCAAGCATAGGTGCCGTGCGCGCACGCATTTAGGCGAGCAACGGGCGATAAAGCCGATTGCTTACGAGAAGTTGCGCACGCGTCAGGATGTGGAAGACATGGCGCGGTGAGCGAGCGCGAAGCGTGCACAAACGTTCAAGACCGCGTGCCGCCGTGCGCGATACGCTGGATTCCATACGGTAGATCCGGGTATCCAGGGCGAGGGCGACATGACGACTTCCACCACTGCAACCACGTTAACCAGGCCTCAGGTGCTTCCTCAGATTCGCGAAGCGGTTTATCCGGGCGATACCGCGCCGCTCGTCGAGATCGTTCGTGAATACGTGAGATGGCTCGATATGGACCTGTCGTATCGCGGCTTCGAAGAAGAGATGCGGTCGTTCGAGCAAACGTATACGTTGCCTTCAGGCATGTTCCTGATTGCGGAAACCACGGCCGAGATAGCGGGCTGCGTGGGGCTGCTGCGCCATTCGGATGAGGTCGCCGAAGTGAAGCGGCTTTACGTGCGGTCGGCATACCGTGGGCTTGCGCTTGGGGAGACGCTCATGCATTCGTTGATCGACAAGGCAAAGTCGCTGGGCTACGCAAAGCTCGTGTTAGATTCCGTACCTCAAACGGCTTTCGCGCAAGTGCTCTACGAGCGTTTGGGTTTTACCGAAACGTCTCCGTACTATGCGAATCCCGTTCCCGGTACGCGCTTTCTCGAACTCGTGCTCTGAGGCGCAAGAGGGCGCGCGCCACGAACGTTCATTACGCACGCTTGCAAGGAGCCTATGTCGTCGGCCAACTCACTGCTTCTTTATGTGGACGCGCAATTCGCGAGTCCGTATGCGATGTCGGTTTTCGTCGCGCTTCACGAAAAGCATCTGACATTCGACATGCGCACCGTCGATCTGGGCCGTCATGCGAACAACGAGCCGGATTACGCCGCGACTTCCGTCACGCAGCGTGTGCCGACGCTGGTTCACGATGGGTTTGCGGTGTCCGAGTCGTCGGCGATCACCGAGTACATCGACGACGCTTTCGAAGGCACGTCGCTTTATCCGGCGGATAGAAAACAGCGCGCGCGGGCGCGCCAGATTCAGGCGTGGCTGCGCAGCGACCTGATGCCGATTCGCAGCGAGCGCCCGACAGAAGTCGTGTTCTACGGCGCGCAAGGCGGGGCGCTCTCCACCATCGCGCGCAAGGCGGCCGACAAGCTCTTCCTGGCTTGCGATGCATGGCTCGCGCCAGGCGCACAGTATCTGTTCGATGAATGGTGCATTGCCGATGTCGACCTCGCGTTGATGCTCAACCGCCTCGTGCTGAACGGCGACGACGTGCCGAAACATCTCGCCGATTACGCGCGGCATCAATGGCAAAGGCCGTCCGTGCAACGCTGGGTCCAGTTGCAGCGGCCGCCACTTTAACGCACGGGTTGCGATTTCTTTCCCACATAAAGGGAATAAGCGGTTGCGTTCGCAACATAAATTGCATTGAATGCAAGCTGCCCGCACCGCAAACGTCAAATGTGAAACAAAACGGGCCGGCTGGCATTGACTGCCTGACTGTGCGAATTGATGTGAAGTATTAACCTCAGGCGTTTGCTGCCGTTATACATCGGCAGAGTGACCGAACTGGCCTGAGTGAATAATGCTTTTCTCCTCGACGGAACAGACGTCCGACGCCGGATTTAGAAGCCGGTTTCACCGACGTTCGCTGGAACATCAGCGACCCCTTTCGACCGTGACGATGGCGTTTACCGTCGTCGCGTACATCGTCTTCGCTTTCGCGCGCAGCCTCGACGCGGGACCGGCTGTGCCGCTCGTATGGCGGCTCGCGTGCGCGATCGTGCTCGCGCTGCTGGTCGCCGCGATTCCGCGGACCAGGAGCACCCGGGTATTCGGCGGCATCGGCGTCGCGTACACGCTTGTCCTGCTGGCGGGGCTCGCGTTGAATGTGGTCGGGCTCGAAGAGCCGCTGTTATGGGCGCTGCCGGCGATCGTGGTGATCTCCGTCTGCGCGGCGCCGCTGTGGCTCACGCCCGCGCACTTCTGCATCGGCACCGCGCTGTTCTACGCGGCGGGCACGCCGCTGCTGCTGAGCCTGCCGGACCCGCACGGCGACGTCAGCGTCGTGTGCTGGATGTGGATCCTGATCGCGGTGCCGACCTCGGCCGTGTTTCACCTCGGCTTCTACTGGTTCCGGCGCAATCACTTTTTGCTGGAAGACCGGCTCGCGCGCCTCGCCGCCACCGATCCGCTGACAGGCTTGCAAAACCGCCGCGCGTTTCTGGAGCAGGCGGCGCTGCGTCTGTCGAAGCTGGATAGCGGCGCGAAGGTCAGCGCGATCTTTCTCGACATCGACTACTTCAAGTCGCTCAATGACCAGTTTGGCCATGCTGTCGGCGATCAGGCGCTGTCGGACGTGGCGCGCGTGCTGAAGGAGCTGACGGCGGCGGCCGATATCGTGAGCCGCATCGGCGGCGAAGAGTTCGCGCTGTTGCACGACGCAGCGTTGCGCCCCGCGGCACAGCTGGCCGAAACGCTGCGCGCGGCGATCGGGCGCATCGCGCGTCCCGATGGGCTGTTGAGCGCGAGCTTCGGTGTCGCGGAATACCGGCCGGGCGAAAGCGTGATGGCGCTGCTCGACCGCGCGGACGAGGCGCTGCTGCGCGCAAAGTATTCGGGGCGCAACCGTGTGTGCGCGGAACGCGCGACCCTCGTCGACCCGGTGCGCCTGACATGGACGCACGACCGCGCGGGCGACGACACGGCGCAGCCGATCCGCCAGCAATGGGACGACTTCTGGCTGACCTCGCATTTCCAGCCGCTCTACAGCCTGTCGCATCAGAAGCAGGTCGGCTTCGAGGCGCTGTTGCGCGGCGAGCGCGAGGATGGCGCGCAGGTGCCACCCGTCGAGCTGTTTTCCCCCAAGCCATTCACCGATCAGGGCGAGCTGGACCGCACCAGCCACGCGCTGCATCTGAGCAATGCACGCCGCCTGATACCGGACGACGCGTGGGTCTTCCTCAACATTCTGCCCGCTACCTTTGTCGCCGACGGCTATCCCGACCAGCTCGCGGAGATCGCGCGCTCAGCGGGCATTCCGTCCGAGCGCGTGGTGCTCGAACTGCTGGAGTCGCACGGCGGCAGCGTGGACGATATGTCGCGCGCGGCGGGCCAATATCGCGATCACGGCTTCCTGATCGCCGTCGACGATTTCGGCGCGGGCCATTCGAACCTCGACCGGCTGCTACGCATCCGGCCCGATCTCGTGAAGCTCGATGGCGAACTGATCCGCGCGAAGAGCCCCGGCGCAGATCAGCCGATCCTGCCGAAGCTCGTGTCGCTGCTGCATCAGGCGGGCATGCTCGTCGTCGTCGAAGGCGTCGAGACCACGGAGCAACTGATTCTCGCCGTCGAATCGAATGTCGATTTCGCGCAGGGTTATCTGCTCGGCCGTCCGGCGCCGTCCGTGACGCCGCCCGATGCCGTGCACCGGCGCATCGATCACGCGTTCGACGTGATCGCCGAAGGGCGCGCGCATCAGCATGCGTTGTTCGAATCGGAAGTACGGCCGTACCGGCAGGCGCTCGACACGGGTGTCGATGCGTGGCTCAAAGGCGTGCCGCTCAACGACGCGTTCTACGATCTCGCGCAAATGGAGCTGTGCATCAGCTGCTTCGTACTCGACGATACGGGCCGGCAAATCGGCCATGAAGTGCCGGGCAAGGCGTCCGTCATCGATGGCGGTTCGCTGCATCCCGTCGCGAATCCGCGCGATGCGCGCTGGGACCACCGGCCGTATTTCCGCAATGCCGTGCTGCGGCCGGGCGTGCCCATCACGAGCAGCCCGTATCTGTCGCTGGCGAGCGGCAGGCCGTGTATCGCGGTGACGGTCGCGTTGCAGTCGGCCGTGGGACGCTGCGTGGTCGGGGCGGAGCTGGATTGGTCGCTGCAGCGTCTGCCTTGGCCGACGGCCGAGCATTGGTGATGCAAGAGTTATCGGAAGGCCGGTTCGTCGCTCGATGAATGCAGTTGCGCGAGCAGCGCGCACGCCTGTTCGTGGAGGTCGGATGCCGTGGGGCGAAGCGCGAAACGGGTCGATTCGGGCAGCCGCGCAAACTGCTTACCCGTGCTGCGCGCATACGCTGGGTCGTAATGCAGATCGATCAACTGCTCGAATAGCTCGACACGGCGGTCTTCGTCGATCATGTTGTGCCATTCGCCGATTCGCGCACGCCCATGCAATTCGACGAGCCGCGCGAGTTGCGACTTGAAGAGGGCACGGTCGTCGAACAGGTGCGCATAGTCCTGCAGCAACAGGCGGATGCGCTCGTCGCGCTCCGTGACCACGGCGACGCACGAGCCGCGACGGATCTGTTCCGTCAACGAAGCGGGCAACGCAATCGACCCGATGCGCCGGCTTTCCGCTTCGACGAACACGGGCTGTTTCGCTTCGAACCTGCGCAAGGTGCCGACGAGCGCGGTATCGAACGCTTTCTGCGAGGGTTGCGGCTCGTTGGGCAGCATGCCGAGAATCGATCCGCGATGCGCGGCGAGCGCTTCGAGATCGAGGGTCTGCGCATCGGCCCCTGCAAGCGCGTTCAGCAGACGCGTCTTGCCGCTGCCCGTGTGGCCCGCAAGCACGATATAGCGGAACTGTCGCGGCAGCGTGTCGAGCAGTGCGACGACGTTGCGGCGGTAGGTCTTGTAGCCGCCGTCCAGTTGCCGCGCGCGCCAGCCAATCAGATTGAACCATGTCGCCATCGACGCGGAACGCTTGCCGCCGCGCCAGCAGTAAATCAGCGGACGCCAGTTGCGCGGGCGGTCCGCGAAGGTCGTCTCCAGATGCGTGGCGATGTTGCGCGACACCATCGCGGCACCTTGCCGCGTCGCCTCGAACGACGACACCTGCGCGTACATCGTGCCGATGATCACGCGCTCCTCGTTGGACAACACGGGCGCGTTGATCGCGCCGGGAATGTGATCCTCGGCGAATTCGAGCGGCGTGCGGACGTCGACGATTTCATCGAAGTCCGCGATCTGGTCGAGCGGGACGAGAAGCGAGTTCAAGGGCTGAAGCCAAAGGCCGCCGCGGCGCGGCGTATCGACGGATTATCGCATGTCAGGCTGTTTTTCCCGTCCGCACCCGTCCGCACCCGCAAGCGGCGCTCGCGTGCAAATATCTCACGTTATGATGTAAAGTAACGGAAAGCGATGTAAGCTGAAGGTGTGGAGGCGCAACATGTCGATTTCGTCGGTATTGCAATGGTGTTTCGGAACCCAGCGGCATCATATGGGACTCGACCACGGCAACGGTGAATCGGGCGACGAGCGGCGTTCGCCGGAGCGGCAGGAGGAACAGCGAGTGCTGCTCGACGAACTGCGTCGGCAGGCGTACCTGCGCGATCTGTTGCGGCTCACGTGCGCGGATGTGATGCGCAAACCGCCCGTCACGGTGTCTGTCAGTGAAACCATCGGCGGCGCGCTGGCAACGCTGGACGCGCACCACATCAAGCTGCTGCCCGTGGTCGATGCCGAAGGGCGCCTCAAAGGCGTCGTCACGCATGTCGATCTGCAACCGCTGGACGAAGTGCTGCCTTTTCTCAAGCTCGCTACCGACACCGTCGCGCCCGAGAGCGAAAGGCGCGAATGGCCCGTCACGACGGTGATGGCGAGCCACGCGCAGTACGTCGACGCGGCGGCGCCGCTCACGGAAGTCATCCCGCTCTTCACGAAGAACGGCCATCATCATCTGCCTGTAGCGAATGAGGATGGGCGCGTCGTCGGCATGCTGACTCAGGCCGATATCATGAAGATCATGTACGGCCATCCGGGCGGCTTATAAGCGCGCCGTCTATTCGACGTCACGCGCTCAGCCGGCGCAGCGGTTCGCCACGCGCAGCCAGTTCCACGATCGCTTCGCCGACCGCGCCACCAATCAGGATCACGGCCGGGCTGGCAATCTGTTGCGCCGCCGCGCGCGCCGCGATGTCGCCGAGCGGCGCGCAAACCCGCTTCTCGCGCGACGTGCCTGCCCACTGCACGACGGCAGCGGGCGTATCGGGTGCTAGCGTCTCGCCCAATGCTTCGCTGATGCTGTCGATACGGCTCGCGCCCATGTAGATCGCGAGCGTCATGCCCGTCGCCGCGAGCTTCGCCCAGTCGGGCTCGGTGCCGTCGCGCAGGTGCGCGGTCACGAAGATCACGCCCTGGCAATGATCGCGATGCGTGAGCGACACGCCAAGCGAGGCCGCCGCCGCGAAGCCCGACGAGATGCCGTTGACGATCTCGACGTCGATCCCCGCGTGCCGCAGGTCCGCGATCTCTTCGCCGGCGCGGCCGAACAGCAGCGCGTCGCCACCCTTGATGCGCACGACGTGCTTGCCTTGCAGCGCGTAGCGGCGCATCAGGCGCTGGATGAACGCTTGCGGCGTGGACTTGCAGCCGCCGCGTTTGCCGACCTTGACGACGCGGGCATGCGGCGCTTTCAGCGTCGCGATCTCTTCGTTCACGAGGTCGTCGATCAACAGCACGTCGGCGGCTGCGATCGCCTTGGCCGCCTTGAAGGTCAGCAGATCGAGGTCGCCGGGTCCTGCGCTGACGAGTGTGACTTTGCCCGTGTTCATTCTGTTCTCCATCGCGTGATCGTCGATCTCTGGCCGCCAATGCAAAACGGCGTCCCGTCCGTGCATGCACGAAGGGGACGCCGCTGTCCTGTGTGATCCTGCTGTTAAGCAATCGATGCCGGCGCCTTTGCCGGCGAAGCAATTATTGCAAGAACGAGGCCAGTGTTCGGATTTCCAGCTTCCATACGGATATGAGGCATAGGAGGCTGCGCTGGCGAGAGCGGGCGCGCACCCGCGCAGTGCTGCGACGCACCACGAACGTGCTGTGAGGCATCACGATGAATCGCTTCTCGTCGCTCCGCTGAACGTGGCAAACATCCTCTGACGCTTGCCACGCATTGCGTCCGCCCATGTTCGCGCGCATGGCACACAGCTTGCATTATCAAACTGCCGCGGCGTCGACGACGACCCGCGTCGCATCAAACTTTTCAGGCTTCGAATTGGACAACGGCGTCCCTTCTATCCGGTTTTCGCACCGGACGGTTGGGACGCCGTTTGCGTTTACTCGCACGCGTTTGTCGCGTTGCATTGCCTAAGGCATCTGGAGACGAAATGAAGCAGCGCATCTTGACGTTGATCGAATTCTTCGCGGGAGAAAGGGCGTCGATGGTTTCGCTCGCGACGGATGAAGAAGAGCGTCATCGGCAGGGTGCATGCATTCGTCCCGAACGGCTCAGAGGGCGTCGCGGATCGCGTGCACGGATGCCCCGCGCCATGACGCACAGGCAGGCAGCGACGGCAAGTCGCGGATGCTAGACCCGTAGTCGCTGGGACTCATTTCTCGATCCGGAATGGACGTTGACACAAATCGACATTTCGAATTTGCGCTGTGACTACATTGTGTTTTTTTGCAATCCCGAACACCTTCGGATGACACACAATGGACACCACACAACACACGAACGAGATCGAGCAGAACTACGACGATAACCCTTACTACTCATTCTCCTATGAGCAGTCTGCGCCGGAACACCTTGCCGCCGTCGCGCATGTGTTCGGACTGTCCGCGCCCGATGTGAGCAAGGCGCGCGTGCTCGAACTGGGTTGCGCAGCAGGCAGGAATCTCATTCCGTTCGCCGTGCGCAATCCCGGTGCGCGCGCGATCGGCGTCGATCTCTCCGGCGCGCAGGTGCAGGAAGGGCGCCAAAACATCAAACGGTTGAAGCTGAAGAACGTCGAGTTGCGACAGCAGGATCTCACGACGCTGGGCGAGGTGGACGGGAAGTTCGACTACATCATCTGTCACGGTGTGTATAGCTGGGTGCCGCAAGCCGTGCAGCAGGCTATCTTGCGCGTCTGTAGCGAGAACCTGTCGGCGGACGGCATTGCTTACCTCGGCTACAAGACGTATCCGGGATGGAAGTCGCGCGAGATCGTGCGCGACGCGATGCTGTTGCGCGCCGGCGAACTGAAAGGCGCTGGCGAACGTCTCGCGCATGGACGCGGCATGCTCGATTTTCTGCGTGAGCATGCAAGGAAGGACAGCGTGCTGGCGCGCGCGGTCGAGCAGGATCACGAGATGATCAACAACAACGACGCGGGCTTCTCCGCCTATGTGAATCACGATTATCTGGCATTGTCGAACGCGCCGTGCTATTTCCAGGACTTCACAAAACGGATCGATGAACACGGGCTTGCATATCTCGCCGATGCGAACCTGCCTTCGATGTTCGCGTCCAATTACGGCGATGAGATTGGGCGGCTGCTGCTGGCGGAATGCGGTCACAGCCAGGTGCTGACCGAACAGTATCTGGACTTCGTGAGCGACCGGGCGTTCCGGACTTCGCTGATCGTGCATAAGGAACGCACCGGCGGCATCCACTATCGCGTCGAACATGAGCGTCTGCGCAAATTGCATCTCGCGGCGTCGTTGAAGTGCGCGGACGGTGATGTCCGCATGGACGATTCTCCGCAGCGTTTCGACGCGGAGAACGGCAGTTCGATCATATTGAACCATGCCATCGACAAGGCGGCCGCGATCGAGCTTGAACGGATGTGGCCATTCACCATGAGCTTCGACGAGTTGAAACGCAATGTGCGGGCGCGTCTGGGCAACGATGCGGCGCTGCCCGATACCGACATCGAAGCGCGGCTCGACGTGTTCTTCAACGCAATGGTGGTCAGAGGGCTGGGCCGTTTCCGGCTTCATCCGTTGACGCGAAGCTCAGGCAATGCGCGTCTGCATGCCGCTGTGCGCCACTATCCCGCAGGGCTTCCGCGAGGGCAATTGGCGCACACGTTCAATCCCTGGCATCAACCCGTCCAGATGGATGCGGTCACGCAGTTGCTGTTACCCCATATCGATGGCAGCCGCAATGAGGCTGATCTGCTTGGAATACTGTCGAAAGCGGTCAAGGAGGGCGCGTTGACCGTTTCGCGTCCGGCGGGTGAAAGCGGTGAAGCGGCCGAACGTATCGTGCTGGCGCGCGAACTGGAGCGCGCGCTGAAACTGCTGTGCGCGTGAGCGTCGGCATCGTCGGACTCGAAACACGCGGGAATGTCTGCTACTGTTGACTGATTCGTCAACGCGTCGTGTCCAGCGCGCGGCTCATCGTTCATCGCAGAGGATCGTCATCATGCAGACATTGGAATGTGTGTTGCCCGCCGCCGCCGCACTCGGCGAATGTCCGCGCTGGGACGAGCGCCGCGCGAAGCTGTGGTGGGTCGATATCAACGCGCCCGCGCTGAATTGCTTCGATCCGAAGACGGGCGAGAACACCGCGATTCCGATGCCCGAGAACATTGGTTGCTTCTCGTTGACCGAGGACGATGGGTTCATCGCGGGCATGCGCACGGGCATCTTTCTACTCGATGCGAAAGGGCAGGTCGTGCGCAAGCTGTGCGCGAACGCCGAGAACCCCGCGACGAGCCGCTTCAACGATGGCCGTTGCGACGCGCGCGGACGCTTCTGGCTCGGCACGCTCGACGAGCCGAAGGCGGGCGATGCGGCAGCGCTGTATCGCTACGCGAACGGTGCCTTGACGAAGATCGACACGGGCCTGCTCACGTCGAATGGCATGGGGTTCAGCCCTGACTATCGCTGGTGTTATCACTCGGATACGCCGCGCTTCACGATCTACCGTCATCCGTACGACATCGACAGCGGCGAGGTCGGGCCGCGCGAAGACTGGGTGAAGTTCCAGCCGACGCCGACGGATCGCGGGCGTCCCGATGGCGCGTCGGTGGATAGCGAAGGCTACTACTGGTCGGCGTTGTATGAGGGCGGGCGCGTCGTGCGTATTTCGCCAGAAGGCAAGGTCGTCGAAGAACATCCGTTGCCCGCGCGCTGTCCGACGATGTGCACGTTCGGCGGCGACGATCTGCGTACGCTCTACGTGACGACGGCGCGTGGCGGGCGTCCCGCGGAAGAGATCGAAAAATTTCCGCAATCGGGTGGCGTATTCGCGATGCGCGTGTCGGTGCCGGGGCTCATCGAAAAGCGCAGTGCGTTGCGCCTGACGGAGTAAGCGCGCGCCGTTGCATCCGTTGCGGATGGATGGGGCATACGGCGCTGCCGTTATCATAGGCACCTGTCCACGAACGCGACCGAACCCATCAGCATGTCGAGCACTCCACGCATCACCAGGCGCGTCTCCGCAACACGCAACACGCTCGCGGGACCGCCGCGCATGTCCGACGTTGCGGCGCTGGCGGGCGTATCGAAGATGACCGTGTCGCGCGTGCTGGCTGGCCGCGGCGTCGCGCCCGCGACACGCGAGCGCGTGCAGCTGGCGATCGACGAACTCGGCTACGTCGCGGACGCTGCGGCAGGCGCGCTGTCCTCCGGGCGCTCGGCGTTCGCGGCAGTGTTCGTGCCGTCGCTGGCCAGTTCCAACTTTTCCGACACCGTGCGCGGACTCACGTCCGCGCTCGAACCGCACGGCCTGCAACTGCTGATCGGCGACACCGACTACGACCTCGAACGCGAAGAACGGCTCGTGCGTTCGATGCTGCGTCATCAGCCTCGCTGCATTGCGTTGACGGGCGCGCAGCACACGCCCGCGACACGCGAACTGCTGGTGCGCTCGGGCGTGCCCGTCGTCGAGATGTGGGATTTGCCGGCGACACCGATCGACGCGGCCGTAGGTTTCTCCAACGCCAAAGCGGCGCGCGAGATGGTGCGCTATCTGACCGGGCGCGGTTATCGGCGGATCGGCTTTCTGGGGGGCGCGAGCGAGCTTGACAGACGCGGCATGGAGCGCCTGAAGGGCTATCTGCAGGAAGTGAAGGCGCAGGATATGGGCGAGCCGCGCGTCGTACGGTTGGGCGAATCGCCCATCACGATGAGCCACGGCGCGCCCGCGCTCGAAGCGCTGTTGCAGCAATGGCCCGACACGGATGCCGTGATGTGCGTGAGCGATATGTCCGCGTTCGGCGCGATCATGCAGTGCCATCGGCGCGGCCTGTCGGTGCCCGGCGATATCGCCATTGCGGGTTTTGGAAACTTCGAAATGGCCGCGTGCTGCACGCCCACCATCACGACAGTATCCGTCGACGCTTACGGCATCGGCACGCGCACGGGCGAAATGCTGCTGGCCGCGCTTGCCGAAAGCGACGGTGCAGCGCGTCATGCATCGGCGCGCACATCGACGCGCAAAAGCGTGAAAATCGACTACACGGTGATCGCGCGCGAAAGCGCCTGACGCTTGTCGTTGCGGCCTTTCGTGTCGCGCGAATGCCGTGCTACCATGGTCCGATGTTACCGATAACGTGCCGTATGTGATGCGCCTTTGACGCGCGATGCAAGCGATGCAGCCGAAGCAACGACGGCACAAGCAAACATGGAGACACGAGATGACGGAGAACACGCAAGCACGCCGTCTGCGCAGCCAGGAGTGGTTCGACGATCCTTCGCACGCGGATATGACCGCGCTCTATGTCGAGCGCTTCATGAACTACGGCCTCACGCGCGAAGAGTTGCAGTCGGGCCGGCCGATCATCGGCATCGCGCAGACGGGTAGCGATCTCGCGCCCTGCAATCGGCATCACATCGAACTGGCCGCGCGCACGAAGGCGGGCATCCGCGACGCGGGCGGCATTCCGATGGAATTTCCCGTGCATCCGCTTGCCGAACAGAGCCGCCGCCCGACGGCCGCGCTCGACCGCAATCTCGCGTATCTCGGTCTCGTAGAAATCCTGCATGGCTTTCCGCTCGACGGCGTGGTGCTGACCACCGGCTGCGACAAGACCACGCCCGCCTGTCTGATGGCGGCCGCGACCGTCGACATGCCCGCAATCGTGCTGTCGGGTGGCCCGATGCTCGACGGCTGGCATCAAGGCAAGCGCGTCGGCTCCGGCACCGTGATCTGGCACGCGCGTAATCTGCTCGCGACGGGCGAGATCGACTATGAAGGCTTCATGGAACTGACGACCGCCTCGTCGCCTTCCATCGGACACTGCAACACGATGGGCACAGCGCTGTCGATGAACAGCCTCGCGGAAGCGCTCGGCATGTCGCTGCCCGCCTGCGCGAGCATTCCCGCTGCGTACCGCGAGCGCGGGCAGATGGCGTATGCAACAGGCAAGCGTATCGTCGAGATGGTCCGCGAAGATCTGAAGCCCTCGCGCATCATGACGAAAGAGGCGTTCGAGAATGCAATCGTCGTGGCGTCCGCGCTGGGCGCATCGAGCAATTGTCCGCCGCATCTGATCGCGATAGCGCGGCATATGGGCATCGAATTGAGTCTCGCGGACTGGCAACGTGTCGGCGAACAGGTGCCGTTGCTCGTCAATTGCATGCCTGCGGGCGAATATCTCGGCGAGAGTTTTCATCGCGCGGGCGGCGTGCCTGCCGTCATGCATGAACTGTGCGAAGCGGGCCTAGTACACGAATCGTGTATGACGGTATCGGGCCGCAGCATCGGTGATATCGCCGCGCGTTCGGTGACCGGCGATCGCGATGTGATTCGCACGACAGCCGAGCCGCTCAAACATGGCGCGGGTTTCATCGTGCTGTCGGGCAACTTCTTCGATAGCGCGATCATGAAGATGTCCGTGGTCGGCGAGGCGTTCCGGCAAACTTATCTGAGCGAGCCGGGCCACGAGAATACGTTCGAAACGCGCGCGATCGTGTTCGACGGTCCCGAGGACTATCACGCGCGCATCAACGATCCGTCGCTCGACATCGATGAGCACTGCATGCTCGTCATTCGCGGCGCGGGCACGGTCGGTTATCCGGGCAGCGCGGAAGTGGTCAACATGGCGCCGCCCGCGGAACTCGTGCGGCAGGGCATCACGTCCTTGCCTTGCATGGGCGACGGACGGCAGAGCGGCACGTCGGCGAGCCCGTCCATTCTCAACATGTCGCCGGAAGCGGCTGTCGGCGGCGGCCTTGCGCTGTTGTGCACGAACGATCGCATTCGCGTCGATCTCAACGCGCGCAGCGTGCAATTGCTCGTCGATGAGGAAGAACTGGCGCGCCGCCGCGCAAGCATGACGTTCGACATCCCGCCTGCGCAAACGCCGTGGCAGGAGTTGTATCGTCAGACGGTCGGGCAGCTTTCGACGGGCGGCTGTCTCGAGCCCGCGACGCTCTATCTGAAAGTGATCGCCGAGCGCGGGAATCCGCGGCATTCGCATTGACCAACAATGATTGGAGACTCGCTTCATGACTGCATCGAACGAAACGAACTATCTTCCTGACGATCTCGACCGCGCGCTGCTAATTGGCCGCGTGTGGCGCAAGACAGACCGTCATGAAGGGCCGAGCGTCGTGGCCGTGCGCAATGGCGACGTGTTCGACATTACATCGAGCGCGCCGACCACGGCCGATCTGTTCGAACGCGACGATGCCGTCGAGATCGCACGCAATGCGCCCGGCGAACGGCTCGGCAGCGCAGCCGAACTGATCGCCGCAAGTCTCGCGAACGACGCGTCGGCGAACCTGCAACTGCTCGCGCCCTGCGACGTGCAGCCGATCAAGGCATGCGGCGTGACATTCGCCGTGAGCCTGATCGAGCGCGTGATCGAAGAGCAGGCGGGCGGCGATCCCGCGAAGGCAGAAGAAGTGCGGCAGACGATTGCAACGGTGATCGGCACCGACCTGTCGAAAATCAAGCCGGGTTCGGAAGCGGCGGCGCGTCTGAAGGCGGAACTCGAGCGGCGCGGCGCGTGGTCGCAATACATGGAAGTCGGCATCGGCCCCGACGCGGAAGTGTTTTCGAAGTCGCAGCCGATGTCGTCCGTGGGCTTCGGCGCGGATGTCGGCCTGCTCGCGGCATCGACATGGAACAACCCCGAGCCGGAGATCGTGCTGGCCGTCAACAGCAAGGCCGTGATCGTCGGCGCGACGCTCGGCAACGATGTGAACTTGCGCGATATCGAAGGACGCTCGGCGTTGCTGCTCGGCAAGTGCAAGGACAACAACGGCTCGTGTTCGATCGGACCGTTCGTGCGACTCTTCGACGGCGACTTCACGCTGGATACCGTACGGCGCACGAGCGTGTCGCTGCGCGTCGAAGGCGTCGACGATGGCTTTCTGCTCGAAGGCGTCAGCCATATGTCGGAGATCAGCCGCGATCCCGCCGATCTCGTCGCGCAGACTTGCGGCAAGCATCATCAGTATCCGGATGGCTTCATGCTGTTCCTCGGCACGATGTTTTCGCCGATCAAGGACCGCGACGCGAAAGGCGGCGGCTTCACGCATCACCTGGGCGATATCGTGACGATCTCGACGCCGCAACTCGGCGCGTTGCGCAACACGGTACAACTGTGCACGGAGATCACGCCGTGGACGTTCGGCGTGCGCGCGCTCTACGCAAATCTCGCGGCGCGCGGGCTGCTCGGTTCGAGCGCGCAATAATTTTTCCGCGGCCGCAGTGTCGTGAATATGGAAAAGGCAACGTTTGCGAATCGTGTTATCGCCATTCACAAACGTTCAAATAATCAGGATCACAAAATTCATCGAAAATATCTCTGCATTCTCTCCCTATTTGAAGTTCCACAATAAAGCCTGAAGGCGGGCAACTGGGCGTCGCGAAGCGTTTCGTGCGCATGCTGTACGGCGCGACGGAGGCGCAGATGCCGGGCATCGTGCCGTACGCGGCGATGCATGGCGCGGGCAGCGTGTTCGTCACATCGACGGGCTTGCCGAATCCGTACAAGAACCTGCCCGCCTGGTGGAGCCAACTGGTGAGCAGCGTGCTCGCAATGAGATAACCAGGAAGAACGAAGGCGCTTCGCGCGCCGTGCAGTTCGATGTCGATGTACGCCAGGTGTTTGCGCACCTGGTTTTCTTGCGCCAACGCATTCGGGCAAATGCGTGCATGCCATATCCCGTTGATCGAATACGCTTAGAATGCGTGGTGAAATGGATTGCGTTCAACGCAGCGAGGCGCACCGATAGCGCCGTTTTCAACGGAGAGGATGTTGTGCAATTTCTGAATCGCACGGTTGCTTCGGGCAATCGCGTGCTGCCAATGCTGTGTGTCGCGCTGGCGTTGTGCGCCGGCACGGCGAACGCCACGCCGGCCGCGCCCAAGGGCAACGTGGCTCATGAGGCAAGCGCCCCGGCAACGCCCGACCGCTTCACCGCCGACGACCCCGTCAAGGTGCGCGACATGCTCGCGAGCCAGATGCCCCCGGCCGCGACGGATTCGCTGACCACTCGCATCCGCAAGTTCGCGCGCGAACCCTACGACCGCATCGTGCGCGGTCATGCCGAGGCGGCCGAAAGCGGGCAGCGCACTTTCCTGTTCATGATTCCGGCGCCGCACGGCATTCTGTATCGGTCGAATACGCATGTGCTAAGTGTGAATGTGCCGCTTGCGAGCGACGAGCATCCCGACGCGATCCAGCTCTACCAGAGCATCGATGGCCCGAGCGGGCGCGGCCTCGTGATCGCGCCCGATGCGAAGGCCAAGGGCTTTATTCAGAAAATCGATTCGATCGAACTGGCCACGGAAGGCAAGGCGAAGACGGCGGCGCGCGGGCGTCTGACCGTCCCGCAAGCAACCTTCGAGCAGACCGACGACAGCTTCGCGATCGTGCTCGTCTGCACGCTCGAACCGCCGTATCTGACGGAGACGCGAGAGCACAGCGATCCCACCGACGAAGAACCCACCGACATCACGCGCCGCACCTCGACGCTGCACGCGAACGTTCAGGCCGTCTGGCTGGTGAACCAGAAAGACGGCACGGTGATCGGTAAAGGACTGCGGCTTGGGAAGTAGCGGCGCATATCGACGCGATGCGCGTCGCCGTGCATGTCGGAAAGGGCGCACGCATTCTCGGAAAAAACCTACGTACCCTTCTGCGACTTTTTCTTTCTGATGCGGTAAGGTATTACGCTTCCTCTTACAGCAGCGGCAGTCCCTCGCAACATTTCACAACGGAGAATAAGCTATGAAGGCAAAGTGGGCAGCGGTTCTGATCGCGGCATCGACGTTCGGCTTGATGGCAGGCCAGGCAAGCGCGCAAGTGGCAGGCTCGCAGACCATTGGCGTGAGCGTCGAGCAGGAATCGATCATCGTCAACGGCTGGAGCGCGAAGAAGAGCCTGCTTGGCAAGCCGATCTACAACGAGCAGGGCCAGAAGGTCGGCGTGCTGCACGACATCATCATTGCGCCGGACAACGCTGCTTCGTTCGCGATCGTCGCCGCGCATCAGTTCCTCGGTGTGTCGCAGCATGACGTCGCCGTGCCGTTCTCGCAGATCGACTTTACGGGCGGCAAGCTGGTGTGGGCAGGCGCGACCAAGGACGCTGTGAAGGCCATTCCGGCGTTCCAGTACACGAAGGTTCGCGCAACGCCGATCGCTCGCAAGGAATACAGCGAGCATCACTAAGCGTGTCATGCGGTTCGTATCGAGTTCGAGCGAACCGCAAGCATAAAAAAACGCGGCAGCCTTTGGGCTGCCGCGTTTCGTTTGAGGCTCTGCCGCGCCCTTATCAGGCGGCGGCGATAGCGATCAGCTGCGTTCGAGGAACGGGCGCAGCTTGTCCGCGCGGCTCGGGTGATTGAGCTTGCGGATCGCCTTGCCTTCGATCTGGCGGATACGCTCGCGCGTCACGTCGAACTGGCGACCCACTTCTTCAAGCGTCAGTTCCGAGGCCGTGTCGATGCCGTAGCGCATGCGCAGCACCTTCGCTTCACGCGGCGTGAGGGCGTCGAGCGCTTCGTCGATCGCGCGGCGCATGTTCGCGTGCACGGCGGCGTCGGCGGGCGACGTCGCGGACGTGTCTTCGATCATGTCGCCGAGCGTCGTGTCGGCATCTTCACCCACAGGCGAATCCAGCGAGGCCGGATTCTTCGCGATCTTCAGGATGCTGCGGATCTTCGCTTCGGGCATGTCCATGCGCTCGGCGAGCACCGACGGATGCGGCTCCTGACCCGTCTGCTGGACGATCTCGCGCTGGATGCGGTTCAGCTTGTTGATCGATTCGATCATGTGAACGGGCACACGAATGGTGCGTGCCTGATCGGCGATCGCGCGCGTGATGGCCTGACGGACCCACCACGTTGCGTACGTCGAGAACTTCCAGCCGCGACGGTATTCGAACTTGTCCACTGCCTTCATCAGGCCGATGTTGCCTTCCTGGATCAGGTCGAGGAAGTGCATGCCACGGTTGACGTACTTCTTCGCGATCGAAATGACGAGACGCAGGTTCGCTTCGATCATCTCGCGCTTGGCCTGGCGCATCTTGCCTTCCGCCGAGCCAAGCTGCTTGTTGATCTGCTTGAGCTGTTGCAGCGGCAGCGCGATCGACGCTTCGATGTCAACCAGCTTCTGCTGTTCCGACTGGATGGCAGGCAGGTGACGCTCGAGCGCCGGACCGTACGACTTCGACTTCGCGGCGATGCGCATCGTCCAGTCGAGATCGGTTTCGTTGCCCGGGAACGATTCGACGAACGCTTCGCGCGGCATGTCGCAGCGGTCCACGGCGATCTGCAGGATGTGGCGTTCGATCGCGCGAACCTGCGCGACCTGCGCCTGCACTTCCGCGCACAGGCGGTCGATGGTCTTGGCCGTGAAGCGGATCGGCGTGAGTTCCTGCTGGATCGACTCGCGCAGGTTCGCGATGGCCGTCGCGCGGCGCTTGTCCGTGACGGGCATGTCGGGCACGCTGGCGAAGAGGTCGCGCACGCGCCCGAAGATCGCGAGGCTGTCGACCGTCAGTTGCTCGAGGCGCGCGGCGTTGGCTTTTTCGCCGCCGTCATCCGACAGGTCGCCGTCGTCTTCGTCCGAATCTTCGTCCGAGGCGCTCGCTTCCAGCTCTTCTTCCGCAGCGGCGTCCGCTGCTTCCTCGTCGAGTTCGGCGGCTTCGCTCGTGTCGCTGATGCCGTCGACCAGTTCGTCGATGCGGATTTCACCCGCGACGACGCGGTCCACGTCCGCGAGAATCGTCGAGATGATCGACGGGCACATTGCGATGGCTTGCACCATGTCCTGCAGGCCGCCTTCGATGCGCTTGGCGATTTCGATTTCGCCGGCGCGCGTGAGCAGCTCGCTCGCACCCATTTCACGCATATACATGCGGACCGGGTCGGTCGTGCGGCCGAATTCGGAGTCAACCGTGGACAGCGCGACTTCCGCTTCCTCATCGGCCTGATCGTCCGATGCGGCAGCCGACGGGCCGTCGTTCAGAAGCAGCGTTTCCGCGTCGGGCGCCGTTTCGTACACGGACACGCCCATTTCGCCGAACGTGCTGACGATGGTTTCCATCGCGGCTGTTTCGGTGAAATTGTCGGGCAAGTGGTCGTTGATGTCGGCGTGCGTCAAATAGCCGCGTTCGCGGCCCAGCGCGATCAGCGCGCGCATCTGACGTTGACGTTCTTCAACGAGGGATTCCAGCAAGGCCGCATCTAGCGGCGCGGCGGCGGGTTGCGCCTTCGCTTTTGCTGCGCGCTTGGGCGCCTTCGGTGCGGTGGTTTCGAACTGGGAATTGTCCCGGTCAAGCTTTGCCAATACGTTCTCCTCGGCAGGCTGTTTCGCATCCCCGCGCAAACACGCGCGGCAGGCGGGCAACCTGTCGGATCGTGAGGTGTGGGCGGGGTGTTGCACGAATCGATTGACGCGGAACGGTGTGCTCGAAGTCACTGGCGATGTGCTGGCATGCCAGCACGTTCACCCGACTCCGGCGCAGTGCCTTCCAGTTAGGACGCAATTCGACGCGTGCTGAAAAGTGAATCTGCAAGTGTAGCAGAAAAGGTGGTGCGGTGCACCAGTTTTATGCAACTGCTGATGCCCCGTGCTGGTGCATGCCCATCACCGCCGATTGCGCGACAGATCGGACGCGACAATGCCCGCGAGCGCCGCGACCAGCAGGCAGCCGACCGTCAGTAGCGTCTTGGCGACGGCCACGGACACATGCTCGGGCCCGATCACCGCGAACGCGCCGACCAGCAGCCCGACGGCCGACAGCGCGAACATCGCCCACGGCGTGCCGCCGTGCTTCGCGGCATCCTTCGCGACGCAGGTGGTGTCCTGCGCGCGTTCCGGCTCGGGAAGGGTAGACGGTGTGGTCACGGCGGAAGCTTTAGACGACGAAGAGATAGAACCTATCTTATGCGACGCATCGTTCATTTCGACAACGTGTTTCTTTCGAACCGGTAACTGGACAGGATGGGCGTAGGCCGTGGCCGGCAGCCGCGCTGCGAGATCCATCATGTTATGACATAACGGCAACGGCGTCAGCGGGCAACGCGCGCGGTGTGCAGAAGTACAACGTCAAGGGAACGAGCCATCGCCCGCGTCGTCGCCGCCCAGGCGTTCCTGACAGAAATCGAGATACGCGCGAACGATCGACGACGGATGCCGGTGCGACGGATACAGCAGATTGATCTCCTGCAAGGGCAACGGGTAATCGGGCAGCAGCGCGACGACATGGCCTGCTTTCACATCGTCGGCGATCAGGTACGGCGGCAGTTCCGTCGCGGCTTCGCCGCCCAGCACGCGAAACCGCAAATGCGCGTAGTCATTCGTCGATATGAGCGGCTTCGGCTGGAATGTCGCGTTGCCGAGCCGCCATAGCGGCCGCGCGTAGCTGTTCTGCATCCACGCCGCGCAAGGATAGCGATCGAGGTCGTCCGGTGTGACGGGCGGACCGAGCCGCTCGACGAGCGCCCGGCTTGCGACCAGCACGTGCCGGTACGCGAGTATCTTGCGCGCGACCATCAACTCGTGGTCGATCGCGCCGACGCGCAGCGCGACATCGATTCCGTCAGCTGTCAGATCGACGCGGCGCTCGGTCGAGTAGACGAACACGCGAATGCCCGGATAGCGCTGCTGGAACGCGTCGAGCACCGTCCACCACGGTTCGAACGACGGCGGCAGCGACAGCCGCAGATAACCCTTCAATTGCGCTTGCGAACTGAGCACGGCCTCCCGCGCGTCGACGAGCGACTCGATGCCACGGCTTGCGTGCTCGTACAGCCGCGTGCCGGCGTCCGTCAGCTGCGTGCCGCGCGTCGTGCGTTCCAGCAGTTGCACGGACAGTTGCTGCTCCAGTTCGCGCATCTTGCGGCTGAGTGTGGGCAGCGGAATGCCGAGCCGCTGCGCCGCCGCCGACAGACTCCCCGTCTGCACGACGTTGACGAACATTTCGACCGCGTTCAGATCCATCGTTCGTCCTTCCATATTTGAGAGGAGGCATATCAGTTTTGCGGGTTCCGGTTTTCATTCCGATAGGCCAAAGTAGCATCACATCGTCCCAATCAACAAGGAGAACAAGATGTCTACCGTTGAGAACCCGGTTGAAAGCCACATCGAATCACGCATCTCTGCAAACCATTTCGATGCCGCGCGCCTTCTGGCCGACCACGAAATCGAAGACCTGATTCGCCTCGCGACGAAGGCGCCTTCGGCGTTCAACCTGCAGAACTGGAAATTTGTCGCGGTTCGCACTGCCGACGCGAAGGCGCGTCTGTTGCCGCACGCGTATTGCCAACAGAAGGTCGTCGACGCGGCGGTCACGTTCATCGTTTGCGGCACGCTCGAACCGCACCGGACGCTGTCGGTTGCGCTTCAGCCGTCTGTGAGCGCCGGGCTGATCGATGACGCGACCCGCGACGGTTGGGTCGGCGCCGCGCGCTCGATGTATCAGGACAACCCGGCGCTCCAGCGCGACGAGGCGATCCGCTCGGCGTCGCTTGCCGCGATGACGTTGATGCTCGCGGCGCAGGGGAAGGGACTCGCGTCCGGCCCGATGATCGGCTTCGATCCGGCCGGTGTCGCGCGCGAGTTCGGACTCGCGTCGACCGACTTGCCCGCGATGCTCGTTACCGTTGGCTATCCCGCACCGGGCAACTGGCCGCAAAAGCCACGCAGGCCCGTTGCCGACGTATTGCTGTTCGCCTGATACCGGCGCGTTCAGATGAAAGCAGAACAATTACCCAATTAATAAGGAGTCCATGATGAAGGCCTATGTGATCGAACGGGCCGGTGGCCCGGAAGTGCTCGAGCTGCGCGACGTGCCGTCTGTCGCGCCGAAGTTCGACGAAGTGCGCATTCGCGTGCGCGCCTTCGGTATCAACCGCGCTGAAGCGTATCTGCGCGCCGGCAAACTCGGACCGATCGACGCGCCGCGTGTGCCCGGCATCGAAGCAGTCGGCGAAATACTCGAAGATCCGTCCGGCGCGTTTCGTGTCGGCGAGCGGGTTGCAACCGCGATGGGTGGGCTGCAGTTCACGCGGGCGGGCAGCTATGCGGAGGAAGTCACCGTGCTCGCGCGTAACGTCGTGTCGCTCCAGGGCACCGCGTTGCCGTGGCAAGAACTGGCCGCGCTGCCGCAAGCGTATCTGACCGCCTGGGGCGCACTGCGCAAAAGCCTGAAGATCGAAGCGGGGCAAACGCTGTTGGTGCGGGGCGCCACATCGTCGGTCGGCCTTGCTGCCGTTACGTATGCGAAGGCATCGGGCGCGCGCGTGCTCGCTTCGACCCGCTCCACGGAGCACGTCGAGCGGCTGTATCGCGCAGGCGCCGACGCGGTCATCATCGACGACGGGGCGATTGCAGAACAGGTTCTCGACGCGCAACCGGCCGGCATCGACGCCGCGCTCGAAATCGTCGGCGCCGCGACGCTTCGCGACACCATGAAAACGGTGCGCCCGTTCGGCGCGATCACGGTGATCGGCATGCTCGGCGGCCCGCCCGTGCTCGATCAGTTCAATCTGATAGCCGATCTGCCGCCTGCCGCGCGACTGAGCTTCTTTCCGAGCCAGCTGTTCGGCACGGAGGCTTTGCCGCTCACCAGCACGCCGCTGAAGTCGCTCGCACTCGATGTGGAAAACCGGCGTATCCCGTCTCACCTCGTACAGGCTTTTGCATTCGACGAACTGCAGGACGCGCATCGTCTGATCGAGAGCAACCGCGCGCTCGGCAAGATCGTGGTGCGGCTATGAATGCGGCACGCGAGAGGACAGTCACCATGCTATTCAGGACATTGTTCGTTCCCGTGCTGTTTGCGGCTAGCGTTGCGCTACCGGACGTTACGTTTGCCGCGCCCTTGAGCGACACGGACCGCGCCATCACGCAACAACTGCATCGCTACGAGCAGGGGTTGAACGCGTCGGACACCGACGCGATCATGAGACTCTACGACGACGCACCCGTTGTCATGGCACAGAACGCGCCGCCGGCAGTAGGGCGTGAAGGCGTGCGCAACGCGTACACGCACGCCTTCAGCGCGGTCAGGCTGAACGTGCGCTTTTCGATCGATGAGATCAAGCCGATGTCGCGCGACTGGGCGTTCGCACGCACGCATTCGACAGGTACGATCGAAACGCTGACGGGTAAGCACTCGACGCAGCCCGAAGCCAACCAGGAGTTGTTCATCCTGCATCGCGGGCCGGACGGCATCTGGCGTGTCGCGCGTTATAGCTTTTCGACGACCAATCCGCCCGCGGTCTGAATCCGCTATCTAGAATCTAGACGGGCCCCGGCAACGCGGTCCGTGTCTGGCGGCGCGTCTCGGCCGCTTCGCTGACGTCCCAGAACGACAGCACCTGCACCGACAACCGGCAGCGATGCCAGTACATGCCATGCAGGCGGCGCCGTATATAGTTCAGCGTCGTCCAGTTGGCGCCCTTGATGGCGATGAGTGCGGCGGGGTGCTCGTCAGCTTCGCCGACCAGTTCGATATCGCGGCAGTCCGCGTGCGAATAGCGGAACACCAGCGCTTTCACTTCATCGAGCGAGGCTTTTTGCGGCAGACCGCTGATCAACAGTTTCATGCTTTTGTACCGTTCAGCCGATGATGCTCACGCCGCCGTCGACGAACACCGTGTTGCCCGTCATGCGGCGCGCGTAGGGCGTCGCAAGGAACGCGCAGGTGTAGCCGACGTCCATGATGTCGACCAGTTCGCCGATGGGCGCGCGCTCGGCCGCTTCGGCGAGCAGCAGATCGAAGTCCTTCAGTCCCGACGCGGCGCGCGTCTTCAGCGGCCCCGGCGAAATGGGATGCACGCGGATGCGCTTCGGCCCGAGTTCGTGAGCCAGGTAGCGGCACGACGCTTCGAGCGCGGCCTTCACGGGCCCCATCAGATCGTAGTTCGGCACGACGCGCGTCGCGCCCAGGTAGCTCATTGCGAACAGCGATCCGCCTTCGTCCATCAGCGGCGCGGCGAGGCGCGCCATGCGGATGAACGAATGGCACGAAATGTCCATCGCCACCGAAAAGCCTTCCGCCGAACTGTTCAGCAGGCCGCCCTGCAGATCGGCCTTCGGCGCGAACGCGATCGAATGCACGGCGACGTCGAGCCGACCCCACGTCGCGCGGATTTCATCGAACACCGCTTCGAGTTCGCCGGGCTTCGACACGTCGAGCGGCAGCAGCAGTGACGCGCCGAGTTCCTGCGCGAGCGGCTCGACGAAAGCCTTTGCCTTCTCATTCAGATAGGTGATCGCGAGTTCGGCGCCAAGCTCGCGGAACGCGCGCGCGCAGCCGTACGCGATCGAATGTTCGTTCGCGATGCCGACGACCAGCACCTTGTGTTGCGCCATCACCTGGCTCGTTGGCGTGTCCATGCTTACCCCTCCAGCCGGCCAAGCGCGTGCCGGGCGATCATCAGTTCTTCGTTGGTCGGAATCACCCACACGTCGACGGCGCTGGTCGGACTGCTGATGCGCGGACCGTGTCGCTGGTTCGCCGCTTCATCGAGCGAGACGCCGAGCCACGCCGCCAGCTCGCCCACGCGCTTGCGCACCGGGTCCGCGCGTTCGCCGATGCCCGCAGTGAACACGATCGCGTCGAGTCCGCCGAGCGCCGCCGCGAGCGAGCCGAGTTCGCGCGAAATGCGATAGCAGAACAGCTCGACGGCTTCGGCGGCTTTCGGATCGTCGCTGGCGAGCAGCGTGCGCATGTCGCTGGAAATGCCGGACACGCCGAGCAGGCCGGAGCGCTTGTAGAGCAGCGATTCGATCGCGCGCGCATCCATGTTCGCTTCTTCGAGCATCCACAACACGACGCCGGGATCGAGGCTGCCCGAGCGTGTGCCCATCACGAGTCCTTCGACGGCGGTGAAGCCCATCGTGCTCGCGATGCTTTTGCACTGGTCGAAGGCCGTCATGCTCGCGCCGTTGCCCAGATGCAACACGACGGTTTTGCCCTTCGCGGCGCGCTCGTCGATTTGCGGCAGGACGCTCGCGATGTATTCGTACGACAGCCCGTGAAAACCATAGCGCCGCACGCCACGTTCTGTAATGTCAGGCGGCAGTGCGAAGCGCGTTGCGACAGCTGGCTGCGTGTGATGAAACGCCGTATCGAAGCACGCGATCTGCGGCACCTGCGCATTGCGCGCCATGATCGAACGGATGACGGCGAGATTGTGCGGCTGATGCAGCGGCGCGAGCGGCACGAGCGCTTCGAGATCCTGCATCACCTGCGCATCGACGCGCACGGGCTTCGAATACTTGTCGCCGCCATGCACGACCCGATGGCCAACCGCGAGCAGCGTCGCGCGCCCTTCGCCATGGCTGCGCAGCCAGTCGAGCAGAAATGCGGTCGCGTTGTCGTGCCCGAGCCGCTCGCCTTCGGGCCAGCGTTTGTCTTCGATGACTTCGCCGTTTTGCCGCTTCGCGGTGAAGCGCGGGTTCGTGTAGATCTCTTCGATCTTGCCGCCTGCAATGGGTTCGAGCTGCGCGCCTTGCGCTTCGAACGCATGAAACTTGATGCTCGACGAACCCGCGTTGATGACGAGGATGACGTCCATGCCACTCCCTCAAGACGTGTCAAACGATGGCGGAAGAGGGTTGCTCGCGCCGCGCGAGCGCGACCATCGACGCAACGGCGCACGAAGCAAGCCGCGTGATGACGGAATCCGCGCGGCTCGTGAGAATGATGGGCACTTTCGCGCCGAGCACGATGCCGGCGGCATCCGCGCCCGCGAGAAACGTCAGGCTCTTCGCGAGCATGTTGCCTGCCTCGAGATCGGGCACGACGAGCACGTTCGCATGACCCGCGACAGGCGAGTCGATGCCCTTGATCTTCGCGGCTTCTTCGTTGATCGCGTTGTCGAGCGCAAGCGGGCCGTCGAGTATGCCGCCCGTGATCTGGCCGCGGTCGGCCATCTTGCACAGCGCGGCGGCTTCGAGTGTCGATGGGACCTTGGAGTTGACGGTTTCCATCGCCGACAGGATCGCGACGCGCACAACGGGAAAACGCAGCGCATGCGCGAGGTCGATTGCGTTCTGCACGATGTCGCGTTTTTCATCGAGCGTGGGCGTGATGTTGACGGCGGCGTCGGTGATGATGAGCGCTTCAGCCCGACCCGGCACGTCCATGATGAAGCAGTGGCTCACGCGCCGCTCGGTACGCAGGCCGGTGGCGCGCGCGACCACGGCGCCCATCAACTCGTCCGTGTGCAGCGAGCCTTTCATCAGTGCCTGCGCACGGCCTTCATGCACGAGCTGCACCGCGCATTCGGCAGCGGCATGGCTATGCGCCGCATCGACGATGGGCAGATCGCCGAGATCGAGATTGCCTTCCTTCGCGGCCGCTTCGATTTTCGCGCGCGGGCCGACCAGTATCGGCGCGATCAGTTTCAGCCGCGCGGCTTCGATGACGGCCGACAGCGAATCGTGATCGCAAGGATGCGCGACGGCCGTAGGCGTCGGCGGAAGCGTGGCGGCAAAGGCGACCAGACGCTCGTATTTCTCGCGCTTGTGTTCCATCTTCAGTGCCCTCGTAGGTGAGGCGATCGGAGTGCCTGTCGTGCGCGGCGGACTGTAACCGTCCACTCGCGCACGCGGATGCCATCTGTCATTCGACCTGCTGGCGCGCGGGCTCCGCGCGCCGCGACGCTTTCTTCTTCGACGCTGATTCGAAAATCGTCAGTACGCGTGCAAGATCGGCGCGCTCGTGGTCGTCGAGCGTGAGCACCGTGCTGAGCTTGTCGATGTCGCGCGCGGCGGTGCGGATGTTGTCGGGCGGCGCGCTCGCGAGCAGGCCCGGCAAGGCGTCGATCGCCGCCTCGCTATCGAGGCGCAGCAGCGCGGCCTGTTCCCGCACGACATGCTTGAACGCCAGAATGCCCTGATCCGACAGCTTGCTCAGCATTTCGCGCGCGAGGTTGAAGCGGCGCTCGTCCGCTTCGCCATGCGTGCGCTTCACATACAGTAGCGCGCGCACGCTCGCTTCGAGCAGACCGCCTTCCGTCATGTCGTGGCGCAGACGTTCATGTTCCGCGACGATCGACGCTTCGCGCTCTTCGGTGTCGCCGGGTTCCGTCAACGCGGCGTTTGCTTCGCTGTCGCTACGCGGCGGAAGGCCCGCGAAGGCTTGCAGCCAGGGCGCGCCATAGACGGTTTCGAAAATCTGCTCGACGGCGGCGTCGCGCATGTCGCGATAGAGATCGAACGACGCGATGACGGCATTCGACATGGCCGTCTGCATCTGCAGGAACGGGTTGTCGGCTGCGACGGGCGCGCGCGCTTCCTTCACGCTTTCGGCCGCCTGCGCGACGGACGACGCAAACGGATTGCGATCGGACCACAGTTCGTACGTGACGCGCAGCGGATGCAGCTTGCTCGAAAGATCCGTTGTCCACGGCGTCGTGCATGCGCGCACCCACGGCTGCATGAAGCTGCGATACAGGCCGAGATTGACGCGCGACAGATACGCAGCCGTGGCGAAGCGCCGGTCGCTTTCGGGGTCGGGTTGCACGATCTCGCGCACGTCGGCGATGGTGCGTGGAGAAATGGACAGCACATACTGGCCTTGCGTGAGTTCCGCGTAAGGCGTCGCGTCCGTCTTCGCGCCCATGTGCGCTTCGTACAGGCCCGACGGCAGCAGGTCGATCAGATCGATATTGCTGACGAACTCGCGATGTTCTTTCTTCCCTGTGCTGCTCGACACGAAGATGCCGAGATGGCCGATGCTTTCGTGCGTCGCGTAGACGATGGTCTGGTCGTGGCCGAGCAGATCGGCGTCGTCGCGATAGAGATCGGTGATCCAGCCGAGCGCTTGCGGCGGCGGCGTGATGTTGTCGCCATATGAGCAGAACACGACGATGGGCGAGCGGATATTGCGCAGATCGAGCCGCACGCCTTCCGATGTCACGATCTCGCCGCTGACGAAGCGGTTGCCGACAAACAGGTTATCGACGATGTACTGCATTTCGCCCGCGTTCAAAAACACGTGGCCGCCCCAATACTTTTCGAAGCCGAGATAGCGCGGACCTTCCGTGTCGATGCTCGTGTACAGGTTGTACTGCTTGGTCCACAGCGTGTTCGCCGGGTTCAGGTTCTCGAAGTTCTGCACAAGCCACGCGCCGTCGAAGCGGCCATCGCCGAGATCGCCGGTGAGCGCCGTCAGCCACGAGCCGCCAAGCATGCCGCCTGAATAGCGCATCGGGTTTTTGCCGCGCCAGCCGGCCCAGTACGACACGGGTGCGCCCGCGACGACGATCGGGCCGAACAGGTCGGGGCGCATCGAGGCCGTCATCAGCACTTGCCAGCCTGCCTGGCAATTGCCGATCACGGCGGGTTTGCCGGGGCTGTTTGGGTGCAGTTCGATGACTTTTTCGAGGAACGCGGCTTCCGCGTGCATCACGTCTTCGACGGTTTGTCCTGGCACGGGGTCGGGCAGGAAGCCGATGAAATAGCAGGGATGACCCGCGCGCAACGCAGCGCCGATTTCGCTGTCGCGCTTGAAGCCGCCGATGCCGGGCCCGTGTCCCGCGCGTGGATCGACGACCACGAACGGACGCAGGCGGCCGGGATCATGTCCTTCCGCAAGGTCGCGGTCGGGCTTCAGATCATCCGGCGCGACGATGCGCACGAGCCCGTAATTGACGGGGCGCGGCAGCGTACGCCCATCGACGATGAGTTCGGTGCCGAAGTCGAGCACGTTGGGTACGCGCTCCTGCATGTGCGCCTGATACTGATTGCCGCGTTCGCGCATCACGTCGGCGAACAGCACGCTGCGCTGCCATGTGTCGACGGCGTAGGCGTAGCCTTGCGCGAACAGATTGCCCGGTATCGATGCGAAGGGCATCGAAGGCGCGAATGTGTCAGGTGTAGCGGCGGTCGGTTGAGACTGATTCATGGTCGCATCTGCTCCCTCAATGGGTCGCCGCCGCGGTCTCACGCGAGGCTCACATGCACACGCGATGCGCGCATGAAGCGCTTACCCGACGCGCGAGCATCGTCGCAATGAGTCGCACGGCCTGAAACCAGGGCGAGACATCAACGCGCCTCGACGAGGCGCGGCTTCGATCAAGATCAGCGATAAAAATGGCAGAAGTGTGACGCATTGATGAATGCGAACATCGGACACGCACGTTGCGTGATCCGGTGCTTGTTGCGTTGCGTCAACAACCCAGTGTAGGACGGGATGATTTTTCTGGCAATCTGAAATATGCCAGCGAGGATGTGTGGAAGTGAAGCGTTGACTTCGATCAAGGGGATTGCATTGCCCGCCTTGATCGAATGTTCTATCCAGGCTAGTGGCTCGCGTCGCGAATCATGTTGCGCGCGATCACCAGTTGCTGGATCTGCGTCGTGCCTTCGTAGATGCGGAACAGGCGCACGTCGCGATAGAAGCGCTCGACGGCATACTCGGACACATAACCCGCGCCGCCATGAATCTGCACCGCGCGATCCGCGACGCGGCCGCACATCTCCGACGCGAACAGTTTGCAGCACGATGCTTCTGTCGATACGTCCTGTTTGTCGTCGCGGCGGCGCGCGGCATCGAGCACCATCGAGCGCGCGGCGTAGATTTCCGCGCGGCTGTCGGCGAGCATGGCCTGCACGAGCTGGAACTCGGCGATCGGCTGGCCGAACTGCTTGCGCTCCATCGCATAACGCAGCGCATCGTCGAGCATGCGCTCGGCGGCGCCGACGCAGATCGCCGAGATATGCAGGCGCCCTTTGTCGAGCACTTTCATCGCCGTCTTGAAGCCGACGCCTTCCTTGCCGCCGATGATGTTCGCCGCAGGCACGCGGCAGTTCTCGAAGATCACGTCGCAGGTATGCGCGCCTTTCTGGCCCATCTTCTTGTCGATCTTGCCGAGCGACAATCCGGGCGTGCCTTTCTCGACGATGAACGCCGAGATGCCGCTCGCGCCTTTGATTTCAGGGTTGGTGCGCGCCATCACGGTGTAGATGCCCGCTTCGGGCGCGTTGGTAATGAAGCGCTTGGTACCGTTGATCACGTAGTGGTCACCGTCGCGGACAGCGGTCGTGCGCAGCGATGCGGCATCCGAACCCGAGCCCGGCTCCGTCAATGCGAACGACGCAATCAGTTCACCCGACGCGAGCTTCGGCAGATAGTAGTGCTTCTGCTCATCGGTGCCGTCGATGATGAGTCCCTGCGAGCCGATGCCGTTGTTCGTGCCGATCAGCGAGCGGAACGCAGGCGAGGTCCTCGCGATCTCGAACGCGGCGAGCACTTCCTCTTCCATTGTGAGTCCGAGACCGCCGTATTCCTCGGGAATCGACAGCCCAAAGAGACCGAGTTCACGCATCTCGCCGACGATGCCGGCGGGGATCTCATCCGTTTCGGCGACTTCGTTTTCGGCGGGCACGAGACGCTCGCGCACGAAGCGCGACAGCGAGTCGAGAAGAATGGACAGTGTTTCCTGATCGCGGATCATCGTTTTACCTGTGTGCTATGACGCGGTTTGCCTATCGCGCTCGCATGAACGCGTGAAGCGCGCCGCGCCGGGTCTTCTTCATCGCCGCCCGATGGCGGCCTCCACGCGTTTGACAAGGGCCACGAGGCGCGGGCCGATGTCGTTCTCCAGCTTGTCGCGGCTCAGCACGAAGGCGGGCCCGCCGCAATTGAAGGCCATCTGCGTGCCATCGGGTGCCATGAACGGCACGCCGACGCTCGCGATGTCCGCATCCCAGTCGCCATACGACAGGCAGAAGCCGCGTGTGGCGTAATCCTTTATTGCTTCGCCCATGCCGCTTTCAATGCGCGGCCAGGCAGGTTCGTCCTGCGCGCGCACCTGGTCGAGCACCGCGTTGCGTTCGGCATCGGTGGCGGCGGCGAGATACGCGCGGCCCATCGATGTCGTTGCAATCGGCAGACGCGTGCCGATGCTGCGCATCACGGTGATCGGCGCGCTGCTGCGCACCCACTCGACGTACATCATCGACAACCGGTCGCGCACGCCGATCGCCACCGAGCATCCCGCGTATTCGGCAAGCTCCTGCATCAGTGGCCGCGCGAGGTCGCGAATGTCGAGGTTCGACAACATCGCGTAGCCGAGCGACAGCACGCCCGTGCCGAGGCTGTACTTGCCGAGCGGTTCGTCGTAGCGCAAGTAGCCGAGCTTCGCGAGCGTGCCGGCGAGCCGCGCGACGGTGCCTTTCGGTAAGCCCGTTCTGCGCGCCAGTTCGGTCAGGCCGAGATGCCGTTCCTTCAGGCCGAAACAGCGCAGCAGTTCGAGGCCGCGCGCCAGCGCTGTGACGAACTGGCGATCGGTTTCGTACGGTTCGTCGTCGAAACGCGCGATGTCGCGATGCTCGGGCGGCTGGTTGGGACGCATGTCGCGCTTGTCTCCCGTTTTGGTGCTTGGGGCGAATGCTGTCATGTCGCTCAACTCCAAGTCAATCGGTTTTGGGGTGATGGTTCGCATAGCGGACCATTGTATAGCGAGCTTGACGGATTCGCCAGTTGGCTCTGGCAGGCGATCTGGCGCGGGGTTCGTATCTATTGTGAGATGGATTGTGAAGGGGTAATTACGGGGTTAACCACTAAAGATTGTGTGAGGCACCAGCGGGAGAAAAAGCGCGCACGCGGGCCAGTTAGCCTATGTTGGTGATTCGCAATGCGGACCGGACTGTGGAAGGCTACCAGGTCCGGATCGAAGGCTGCGTGTTGTCTCTCGGCGAACCGCCTGGACCATAGGGATCGGGATTGCCGAAGCGCGACATCGTTCCGTTCTTGCGCGCGCGACTGAGTTCGTCACGCACCTGGGCGCGTGTCTTTGGTGCGTCGCTGGGTGCGGCGGCGGGCGGCGGAGCAGTGGGCTCGTGCGTTTGCGCCATCGATGGCAGAGCAGCTGCCGGCGGCTGCTCGACGGGTTCGGCGACCGTCGCGGCAGTTTGCACCGCGGATGCGATCACCGGTTCCGGCCGCGCCTCAGGTTGAAGCGGAGCCGTGTTGGCCGCGTGATCGCTTACGGTTGCATTGTCCTTCACGCTGTCGGAGCGGATATCGACGAGCGGCGCTGCTTCAATTGCGGGTTGGTCAGGGTCCGAAGTGTCCGTCCCATGACGTGACGTTGCCGACCGCGCATGCGTCGTCTTCGCGGAAGCATGAGCGCGCACAAGCGGCTGCGCAGCGCTTTGCTCATTCAACGTTGCCGACGGCATTTCGCGCGCCTGCGCTTCGCGCACGGCCAGTTCCTTTTGCAGCAGCAGCGCTTGCGGCTCGTCACTGCGCATCGTCAGCACCGCGTTGAGCAGCACGTGCGCGGACGCGAGGTCGCCGCGTTGCAGGCTGTCGTGTACCGCCTGCAACACGCGCGCGATGCCCGCGTTGCGCGGATCGTCGACAGGCGCGTCGGGCGTCACGGGGCGCGCGGCGGACGACATGGCGCTATCGACGCGGCCGTCCGTATCCTTCGCAGCCGACTCGCGATTGCCGAACCGAAGCCCCAGCGTCGCAAGCGCCAGCGCGCCGATCAGCAGGCCGCCCGCAACGAACATTCTGTTGGATTCACTCAACATCGCGCTTCCCTTCGGGTCGATACCGCACACGTCGATACGCGCATCGCTACACGCGCATTCCGCAGACAAAAAAAGCGCGAGCTGCGCTCGTATGCAATACGAGTTGTAGCAGCAATTGGATGCAGCAACGCGGCCAAATAAAAATCTGGCGAGCAGGATTCGTCATAGGTTTGGCTGATGTGCCGCCATTTTCCAGTAGCATGGCGCCAACACGATTTTCGGGGATGCGCATGGGTTATCTGTTGGTTCTCGCCGTCGGCCTCGCGGCGGGCACGCTGAGCGGCGTGATCGGCACGGGCTCGTCGATGATGCTGATGCCCGTGCTCGTGATGCTGTTCGGTCCGCAGCAGGCGGTGCCCATCATGGCGATCGCGGCGATCATGGGCAATTTCGGCAAGGTGCTCGCGTGGTGGCGTGAGATCGACTGGCGCGCCTGCGGCGCGTATTGCTCGACCGCCGTGCCGGGCGCGGCGCTCGGCGTGCGCACGCTGCTCGCGCTGCCGCCGCATGCCGTCGAGATCGCGCTCGGCCTCTTCTTCGTCGCGATGGTGCCGGTGCGCCGCTGGCTTGCGCGTCGTTCGGTGCGCTTCTCGCCGTGGCACCTGGCGGCGATCGGCGCGCCCGTCGGCTTTCTGACGGGCATCGTGGTCTCGACGGGGCCGATCACGGTGCCTGTGTTCATGGGCTATGGCCTCGTGAAAGGCGCGTTTCTCGCGACGGAAGCGGCCGGCTCGCTCGCCGTCTATGCCGCGAAGGTTGCGACCTTCAACCACTTTGGCGCGCTGCCGCTGCACGTCGTGCTGGATGGCCTGATCACGGGTTCCGCGCTGATGGCGGGGGCGTTCTTCGCGCGGCGCATCGTCGTGCGCATGAGTCCCGGCACGTTCAGGCTGGTCGTCGACGGGCTGATGCTGTCGTCCGGTCTGTCGCTGCTGTGGGCGGCGGGACGCTGATCGAAACAGCTACAACAGGGAAGGGAACGACATGATCGAACGAAACATGGTCTCCACGGCCTTCGATTTGCCCGGCTATACCGTCGATACGTCGCTGGGCATCGCACGCGGCATCATCGTGCGTTCGCGCTCGGTGGTGGGCGCGATCGGCGCGGGGTTGCAGACCATCTTTGGCGGCAATATCTCGTTGTACACGTCGCTGTGCGAACGCGCGCGGCAGGACGCCTACGAGCGCATGCTGGCCGAAGCGGTGACGCTCGGCGCGAATGCCGTAATCGGCATGCGTTACGATGCGACGGAGATCGGCGCGGGCGTGACGGAAGTGCTGTGCTATGGAACAGCCGTACACGTGCGCCGCAACGTGTAACCGAAGTTTTTCAACCAGAAGGAAATGTCAATGCGTCTGTTGCTTGCTCTGCTTTTGCCGTGGTTCCAGTTCTTCACGATTGGCCGGCCGTTCGCCGGGATCATCTGCCTGGTGCTGCAACTCACGATCATCGGCTGGCTGCCGGCGGCGATCTGGTCCGTGTATGCGCTCAGCCAGTACAACACTGACCGCAAAATCGACGAAGCGCTCGGCCGGCGCTCGTAAGCGCATTCGTTGCAAACACATCTGAACAGGCTGGTTGCATGCATCGGCCTCAAGCAAATGCGCTTCGAGGCCGATAACCAGACGTTGGGCCTCTGTATCGGGCCCCAATGCCACGGCCCAGATGAGCACAACACACACGCCCCAGTCCATTCGCCTTCGCGCACTCGTCGATACGGTGCAGCGCAACGAACGCACGTTGCGCCGCTTCCAGGATGTCGAGCTTCAGTTGATCCGCGCGCAGGATTTCCCGTCGCTTTGTCGTGTGCTGCTCGACTATCTGCCACGCGAATTCGGACTGGAGCGCGTGACGCTGTGGCTCAACGACACGCTGCCGCTGCTGCACGAACTGGCGTTGCGGCACGCGAGCAACGCGAACCGGCGAAGCAACGAGAACAATGGGATGGCCGCCGCGTCGTCGCTGAAGACCTCGCGCGAGATGGGCGATGCCGCCGCGCGGCTCTGTTCTCAGGGCCGTCCGTGGCTCGGCACGCCCGCCGCGATGGACGACGCGGCGATCAATGCGTGCTTCGGCAGCGACCCGCGGCCTGCCAGTATCGCGCTGTTGCCGCTCGCGACGAACGGACAGCCGAGCGGCTATCTATGCCTTGCGAGCGACAACGAAAGCCGCTTTGCGCCCGGCATGGCGACCGACATGCTGGAGCGTTTCGCCGTGATCGTCGCGGCGAGCCTCGATAACGTCGCGCATCGCGAGCAGCTCGAACGCCTTGGCGCAACCGACGCGCTCACGGGTCTGCCCAACCGCCGCTATTTCGACGAACGCCTGCGCGAAGAAACGACGCGCGCGTCGCGCTACCGGCTGCCGCTTGGCTGCCTGTTCATCGATATCGACGGCTTCAAGCCGATCAACGACGCGCACGGTCACGCCGTCGGCGACCGCGCGCTGGCGATGGTCGGCGCCTGCCTGCGCAAGCAGACGCGCCTCGGCGATACGATCGCGCGCTACGGCGGCGAAGAATTTGCCGTGCTGCTGCAAGGCGACCTGAAGGATTCGCTGGTCGTGGCCGAACGCATGCGCGCAGCCGTCGCGCAACTCGACCTGCGTGACAACGATGGAGCGGACGATGGCGCGCGTATTCCGTTGACGGTGTCGATCGGCGTATCCGCGCATGCGATGCAGCAAGGCGCCGATCTCGACGGCCTCGGACGTACGCTCGTCGACGAAGCCGACCGCGCGATGTACAAGGCGAAGAGCGGCGGACGCAATCGCGTGGCGACGCTCGTCGTGTAAGCGCGGCTGCGCTAGTCGTCGACGAACAGCATCGACACGTAGAGGATCGTCGACACGACGATGATGCCGACGCCGACGAAGACTTTCGTGCGGTTGAATTCGAGCCCGCCGTTGATCGCGACGGCAATACCGGCGACGGCCGACAAGGTGCCGATCGCAGCCAGCACGACGTGCGCCTTGCTCCAGATCATTTTGCGGCGCGCGCGGCGCTTCGGGGAATTCCAGGGTTCAATAGGCATCGGGTTGATTGTGCGGGACTGCGAGATGATCTACGACTCCGTCTCGCCAGCATGGCGAGACGGAGTCGTGCAAACGCGCGCTTGCTTGATCGGCGTACCGTTGCGGGTAATCTGCACGGCTGTCGCGGACACGTAGGTCGCACGAATGCTGTCGCCAACCTTGATTTTCTTAAGTGGCACGTCCTGCGAGACTTGCAGGACCACGGTGTGCTGAGGGCCGCGCAGCGTGACCTCGCGCTTCTTGCGGTCGATCTTCTGCACGGTCGCGACCACCTCGACGTGGCGCGTCTGCGTCGACGCGCCGCCTTGCACGGGTGTGGTCGTTTGCGATTCGACGCGCGAACGCACGCCCTTCGCGTCGACCTTGTCCGCCATTAGCAGCAGCGCGCCCTTGTACGAGATATGCACCTCGTCGCCGACTTTCAGCTTCTTCACGTCGCCGACATCGGGATCGACGTCGACGATCGTCGTCTCGCCGCGCGGCCCGCGTATCGTCACTTCGTTGTTGTCGGCGTCGATCTTGACGATGTGCGCCGTGACGTCAGCAACGGCGGCCGTACCGATGGCATTCGGGGTGGGCGAGGACGCCGGATTGTCCTGCGCGCGAGCATCGATGGCGGGCGCGGCGAGCGCAGCACATGCGGCTGCGATGGCCAGGATGCGAACCGGACGGCGAGCTGCAAGTTGCATAGGAGACTCCTCGGTAGAATGGGCCTGCGGTCCGTGGGGCCGATTGGTCGCGACGAAGCTGGGCGCGAAGCCGGCGTCTGGGGTCAGGCAGGTTCAGGCGGGTTCAGCAACGTGGTTGGCCGCTTTTCTTCTTGCATCTTCATAGACGCGGCGTCGTTCCGCCTCGACCAGCAGGCGCTTGCGCTTGACCGACTGGCGATGAATGGGCGGTCCCATTACCGCGACGTAGTCGGCATAGCGATGCTTCTGGTAGCGGCGGAAAAAGTCGGGGCCGGGCAAGCCGTTGCTCAGCGCGAGCAGCACGCCATAGTCGATGGCCGACACTTCGCCGAGCGACGCGATGGCGCGCTCGAGTGCGTCGTAGCGGACGGTGAGCGGATCGCCCGCGCCGAACATGGCGTGAAAGCGCTGATAACTGAGGAGACGCTCATGTTCCGCGGCGCGTCGCAATGCCAGCACGATGCGCTCGACCCGTTCGGCTTCCATCTTGACCTCCTCGCGTGATGCGCCGTCGCGCGAGCAATACGCATGCTGCGCGACAGGCTATTGCGATTAATTGGCTATGCCGTTTATAGATGAAATTGTTTCGCGTCGCTGGAATATTGATTTAACTCAATTATGCAAAAGCATTTTTTTTTGAGCATGCACATACACGCCGCTTTTTAGAGCGGCAAACAAAGCATGAGTAAATACTATTGGCGATGCAATCGAGGTGTTCGATTTTGTAGCCAGATCTTGCCATACAACGTTCCCTTGAAAACGTAGCAGGCGCACGGACCAAAGTGCGGATTGTCAGGCTGGAGTGCACTCGATGCGAGTAGCGGTTACAGCATGCTAGCAAACGATTTCGGTAAGTTCAAGGCGCAATGTAATGCTCTTGAAAAAAATACGAGGACTTTGTACTGTTGATCGAAATGGTTTGACTGTTTATTGCCGTTAAATGAAACGCAATAAAATCCGCAAATGATTTTTCGATATTCATGAAATTTTACGGATAGCCGACACAACAGGGCTTGGAACATATATTGGTTTTTTATGTCATGTCATCTGCCACGCAGGCCCGTTATGCGGCACCTTGGGCTTTCGTCGTCCGACCGTCAGCGAGACCGCTCATGCCTTCACGAAACGAAGCATTGCCGACTGTCATGCGCAGGCTCGCGGCGGGCAAGATGCTGATGGAAGGTGCGTCCGTTAGCGACATCGCCGCGCAGCTGCATATCTCCGAAAACACCGTGCGCAAATATCGCGCGCTCGTGAACGAGGGCGGGCTGGAGTCGTTGCGGCAGATGAGTGTGGGTGGCCGTTCGTCGGTGCTCGACGAGGCCGCGATGCAGTGGATCGCGGCTGCGCTGAGCGGGCCCGCGGGTATACACGGCTTTCCGTCCGATGCATGGACCAGCAACCGTCTGCGCGAGCTGATACGCGCGCAGTTCGGTGTCAGCTACTCGCGTGTCTACACATGGCAGATCGCCACCAATCTCGGCCTAGGGCACCGGCTTACCAAATCCCGCAAGTGAGCGCACAAATAAGCGCGCGCCGTTGTCCTCAGTGCGACGCAGGCAGCAGTTCACCCCAGGCGACGAGAATCTTCTGGATGCTGCGCGCGTAAGCGTCGCGCTCTTTCGGCGACTCCGAGTGATATGCGCCGATCGCGCGCCATGTGTTGCCGTACTTCACCATCTTCTGCTTCATGAGCCACGCGGCGACATAGATGTTCACGCAAGCATCGGTGAGCGCGCGATGCGGAATGCCGAGGCGCTTCAGATCGCTGAAGTGCACGGAGTTGATCTGCAACTGGCCGACGTCGATCGAACCATTCGCGTTGCGGTTGACGGCAGCGGGGTCGCCTTTCGATTCATGCCACGCGACGGCGCGCAGGATCAGCGGATTGACGCCCTGATAGACAGCAGCCTGCTCGAAGCAATCGTCGGCGTGGGCCGTGCCGCACGTCAACGAGGCAAGCGAAAGTGCGAGCGCGCCCAGTGCGCGTCTGAGCGGGCGCAGCGAGCGGGGCGCGGCGCGGAGTCGATGGTTGAGCACGTGTGACGCTCCGTCGAGTGTGCGAATCAGCGGTTATTTCGCCAGCGCGAGGTCGAGCTGCTTGTCGACCGAGCGCAGATAGGTGCGCGAAGCGTCCGACACGACGAGGCGCGCGGTGGGCGCGGTGGGCCGCACGTCGACGGCGGCGCGCACCTTGCGCTTTTTCGCGGCGGGTTTTGGGGCGAGCGGCTCGTCGTCGTCGGTCGTAGGCGGCAGCATCGCGAGCGTCGGCAGCGGCGGATAGACCTTGTCGGCGGCGGCTGTTGCGGCTGCTGCGGCGGCCGCGCCATTGGTGCTATTTGCCGTGGCGGCGCCGTTCGCCGACAGCGTGCCTGCGACGGCCGGCTGACCCGCTTGCGCGGCTTCGCTCATGAACGTGGTGAGCGCAACGAGGCTCGCCGCGCAGATGACGGTGCGGAACATGACGTGGCTTTCCCTCATGGCGTCGCGGCTGTCGGCCGGACCGACACGCTATACGGTTGATTCGCGCCCGCCGTCAGGTTCTCGAGGCTGAGCTTCGCCGGATGCTGCGACGGCACGCCACGCCAGATCGCCTGGTTCAGGTACGGCAGATCCTGGCCGAGGGCGGTGACGAGAATCGTGGTTGGCTGCTTCTGCGCAGCGGCCAGCGCGCCCGCCTTGGCGAGCACGGCCGACAGTTGCGGATCGCGTGCGCCGAGCGCGTCGGGCGGAATCGTAAAGCTGATGACATCGTTCGACACGGGCGGCTTGTCCGCCTGCGGCGCCGTATTGGCCGGCAATTGCGCGCAACCGGCCAGTGCGGCGAAAACCATACAAAACGCAAGCTGCTTCACGAGCTGCTCCCAGAAGTCGTTGACGCTATTTCGTATTTGTCGGCAGAATCGCGTCGAACTTGATATGCAAACCGCAAACGTTTGCGAAATCGGGAAACTTGACTCAAGAATGGTGGTCGTTCGGAAACTCTGACCGTGGAGGATTGGGAAAGCGGTGAGGTTGCCTCAGGGGTTGGCGGCGCAACGGGGCGTGTTTGAGCGCGCAACTGGTTTTATGCCAATGGCATTTCCGCTTGTCGATCACCAGGAACGTCGCGGCAGTCGCACTAATTTGGCGATCAACATGATCGCGTAACACAGACCTGATACACAGCGGCCTCAGGATATCGTCCCCATGCCTGGCTCGAACGCCGGGCTTCATCCCACATCGGTCCTGCATCAACTAGTCAAACGATATGTCAGCGGATTTCATCTGGAGGCTGCTTGCCGCGTTCGCGTGCGGCGTCGCAATCGGTCTCGAACGTCAGATGCGGCAGCGCACGGCGGGACTGCGCACGATCACGCTCGTCGCGAGCGGCGCTTGTCTGTTCGTCACGCTCGGCATGCTGACGGGCAATGGCGTCGCGGGCGTCACGCAGATCGCCGCGTATGTGGTGTCGGGCGTGGGCTTCCTGGGCGGCGGCGTGATCATGCGCGACAAGGGCTCGATCCAGGGCATCAATACGGCGGCGACGCTCTGGTGTTCGGCGGCCGTCGGCGTGCTGTGCGGCGCGGGGCATTACGGACCGGCGCTCGCGGGTACGGTCGTCGTGCTCGTGACCAACACGGTGCTGCGCGAAGTGAGCCGCGCGATCAACGCGACGCCGGTGTCGAGTGCGGACCTCGTGCGGGAATATGTGTTGACGGTCGTGTGCCGCGAACAAGACGAGATCCACATTCGCACGGTGCTGTCGAACTCGATGTATTCGCAACCGCTGTCGTTTCAGAGTCTGACGAGCGAGGATGTCGAAGGCGATCCGTCGCGTATCCAGGTGACGGCGACGTTGCGCATGCACCCGAAGGATCAGGCGAAGCTCGAATTGATGGCGAGCCGGATCAGCATGGAGAAGAGCGTGTCGAGCGTCAGTTGGTCCGCGAAGGAAGTGGAGCCGACGCCTGAATGAAAAAAAGCGCATCGCGTGGCGATGCCGCGATGCGCTTTGCTGAACGTCTACTTCTATTTGAGCCGTGGGCTTACTGCGTCGCGAGATGCTTGCGCTTCGCGAGTTCCTGCGCGGCCGCGTACTGCGCCTGGATGGTGGGCAGCGCCTTCTGCGCGGCTTCCTTCAACTGCGCGTCACGTCCCGATGCGATCTCTGCCTGGAACGCCGACAGCGTCTTCTGCTCGCCGCTCAATGCGACCTGCTCGATATACGCCTTGTCGAATTCCGCGCCGCGCAGATTCTTGATGCTGTCGAGCGTCGCGGTATCCGGATTGTTGTGCGGCACGTCGACGCCCCGCGGGCTTGCTGCGCGCAGCGCATTGGCGATCGTGAGGTTGTCGGCGGCGACTTTTTCGGCGAATGCCTTCACGTCGCGGTCCGTCGAACGCGACGTTGCGATGCGCGCGGCATCGCGCTGCGTGGCGACGGCTTGCGTGCCGTCGTTGACGAAGGTCTGGTCGGCTGCATGCAGCCGCACGGAATCCGCGGACGCGGCCTGTGCCGGTTGCGTGGTTTGCGCGTTCACCGCCGATGCGAACAGCAACAGACTGGTCGTGGATGCACAGACGATGGAAGCGATGGGCAAACGGATCATGTGTTCTCCTTCAGTGATGTATGAATCAGCCGAAGGCATTCTAGGGGCCGGTCCCGCGTGCAGGTGAAACGACGATGTCGCTTGTGTAACGGGGCGTAAAGCTTGTGGCGCGCAGCGCGCTGCGATGCAATACGTTCGCGCGCTGCGAACGTCTGCGAAGACATGTGCCGCGCGTCTGGAGTATCGTGTGTGCCACGGCAAACGGTGCCGGCTTCGCACACTCGTCAGGAGATCGCAATGGCCAAGGTTCTCGTTCTCTATTACTCGTCGTATGGGCATATCGAAAAGATGGCGGAGGCCATCGCGGAAGGCGCGCGTGCCGCGGGCGCGCAGGTCGATATCAAGCGCGTGCCGGAGACCGTGCCCGAAGAGATCGCGAAGAAGTCGAACTTCAAGCTCGATCAGCAGGCGCCCGTTGCGACGGTCGCCGATCTCGAGCAATACGATGCATTCGTGGTTGGCACGGGCACGCGTTATGGGCGCATGTCGTCGCAGATGGCCGCGTTTCTCGATCAGACGGGCGGACTATGGATGCGCGGCGCGCTGAACGGCAAGGTCGGCGCGGCGTTCGCATCGACGGGTACGCAGCATGGCGGGCAGGAGACCACACTGTTCTCGATCATCACGAACCTGATGCATCTGGGGATGATCATCGTGGGCTTGCCGTATAGCCATCAGGGAATGATGAACATGACGGAGATCGTCGGCGGCGCGCCTTATGGCGCCACGACGATCGCAGCGGCCGACGGTTCGCGTCAGCCGAGCGCAATCGATCTGGAAGGCGCGCGGCATCAGGGCGAACTGGTTGCGAAGACGGCGGCGAAGCTGTTTGGCTGAGAGGTTTTTTGCTTGTTGACGTCGGCGGCGGGGCGATTGAATGCACAAGAACTCGCGCGCGATTCAGTGCGTCGTCGTTCAGGCCGCTGCCGGCGCGTCGGGCGGCAACGTCAGTTGCGCGACTTCGACGTTGTCGAGCTGTTCGAGCACGGACGGTGCGAGCAACAGCTTCGCCTTGCGAATGCCTGCGCCCATCACCACCTGCCCGCGTTCCATCACGCCGGCATCGACGAGAACGCGCCAGTTCGTGGGCAAGCCGAACGCCGTGATGCCGCCGAACTCCATCGCGCTCTGTTCCGTTGCGAGCTCACGCTGCGCGAACGAAATGCGCTTTGCGCCCAGCGCGGCTTTCACTGCGCCGTTGACATCGAGTCGCAGCGAGCCGAGCGTCACGATCGCGGCCAGATGCTCGCCGCCATCCTTCTTGTACTTGACGACGATCGTGTTCGCGCAGTCTTCCATCGGAAAACCGTAGCGTGCGCTGAAGTCGGCGGTGTCCGATGCGTCGTCGGTGACGGAGAACACGACGATGTCGCGGCCTTCGATGGACGCGGCGACATGCGAGGGAAGATGCGCGCCGATGCTGTCGGGCGCGATGATGTCGAGCTTCTGAAGCGGTTCGTGCGAAAGCATGGTGACCTGTGAGCAGTGGGCGGACGAAAACAATGCGCACACATTGTACGATTTGCGGCCTGTTTACGGCATCGCGGGTATGGAGTCAGTCGCTGCGCGAGTGTGCTTTGGTAGTGGCTTCCACGGGAAAAAGATGCACGCTCATGAAGTCGACGAAGGCCCGCATTTTCGGCGTCAATTGCCCACCCGAAGGCCACAGCGCGCGAAACACGCTGAGCGCGCCGGAGTATTCGCGCAGAACCGGGACGAGCGTGCCGCTCTCCACCTGCGCGCGCACCGTGAAATCCGGCACGCATGCAAGGCCGAGATCCTGCTCGGCCATCGCGATCAGCGGCTCGACGGCCGTTGCGACGGCGGTCGTGGGCAACTCGATATCGATCGACTCGCCATCGCGTTCGAGCGGCCAGCGGCGCAGCTTCCCCGTCGTCGGAAAACGATGCTGAAGACACGCATGATGGACGAGCGCCTCGGGCGTCGTGAGGGGCGGATGCTTCGCCAGGTACGCGGGTGACGCGACGATCAGATGCACATACGTGCCCATGGTTCGCGTGATCAGTTGCGAGTCGTTGACGTCGCCCGTGCGCATCACGACGTCGAAACCTTCTTCGATCACGTCGACCATGCGGTCGCTGAAGTCGATGTCCAGCATGATCTCGGGATACGCCTTCATGAACTCGCCGATCACGGGCATCAGCAGCTTCGTGACCATCGGCATGCTCACGCGCAGCTTGCCGCGCGGCGCTGCATGCGCGAGCGCGAGTTCGCTCTCCGCGGCCTCGATCTCCTCGAAGATGCGTTGGCAGCGCGTGAGAAACAGCGCGCCTTCGGGCGTGAGCGTGATGCTGCGTGTGCTGCGATGAAAGAGCCGCGCGCCGAGCCGTGTTTCCAGCCGTGAAATGGCCTTGCCGACTGCGGAAGCCGAGATCCCGAGCTGGCGGCCTGCTTCCGTGAAACTGCGGGTTTCGGCTGCGCGCACGAAGATGTTGAGCGAGCCGAAGCGGTCCATTGCGCCCGTACTCGTCGTGCCGTCGATCGTCGCCGACGACGCGGAGGAGTGCAGCTTGACGGGCGCCGTGCGCGCCACATCGGCTTGTGTAGCCATGGCAGGTCTCCGGAACTGAAAGCGCCGCCCGGCGTGTCAGCGCGGGCGGCGCGTCGCACGCTAGCCGTGCGCGTCCGAAGTGTAGCGCGTACGCGCCGTGTCGATCATTCGAGGTCGTCGAGCTGTTCCGCGAGGATCATCTGCGACATGTTGCGCGGGCGGCTCGACGGACGGCTGAACGGTCCATAGACGGCATCGCCGCGCACGATGCTGGCGCCCGTCAGCGCGCACACGCCGCGCGAGCGCGCAATGCGGCGCACCCACAACTGCTCGGTATAGCGGCCGGCCGTCGAATCGCGCCACGTAATCGAAATCGACTTCGCGCCGAAGCGTTCGACGAACGTGATCACCGCGTCGCTATGCTGGCTCGCAGCCGCTTGCACGCGTTCGGCCGTGGGGCTGCGGCGCGCGGGACGCGCGGCGCAAGCGCCCTTGTCGCATTTGTCGGATGATGCGAGCTTGCTGTCCTGCGCGGGCGACTTGCCGAGCCGCGAAATCGTCGCGGTCCATGGGTCGTGCAGCGCGGGCGCGGCGGGCGTAACACCGCCTCCTGCAGACTCGGACCGAAGGTCGGCGTACAGCGTTTCCTTGCGACGCAGTTCCGGCTCACCGTTCGCGCGCCGGTTTGCGTGGGCGCGAGGCCTGGGTTCAGGCGTAGTGCCTGTTGCAGTTCCAATCCTGCTCACGTCGACTCCTCGTTAAAGCGTGCCCCTTCGAGCCGGCTCATTCGATCACGCAGAACCTTACGTTCTGCTTTTGATGGCCACCCGGCAGCCGCACTTGCGGCCACTTGCGCGCGGGCGAAAACGCATGCGCCGCACGTCGCCGCGCCCTGACGGCGAACGATGGGAGCGGCTTCACGCTGCATCACAGCGTTTCAATCAGCTTTCGCGGCCGGCACGGATGACCGGTCGCATGGCGTGCATCCTAACGGCTTGCCATTGGCAGATAAATGCCAGCTAAATGAACACTCAATTTATCTAATTCAAACAATGGGACGGCACGGATACGGCAAACGACGCCAATCGCTTGCCGCATCAGGCTGTCCGGCGATGCATATGCACACCGATCGTGCGCGGAAACGCCCGATAGCCGCCACGCGGCGCAAGGTCTTGTCTTGACATCGCAAGACGGGCGACCATACTCGGACGGTACTTCGCCGCCCGGCCACAACCTGTTCCCATCGGAAGGACACGTCGACATGCACAAGACAGTGAAGATTCCCGGACCCGATCATCCCATCACGATTGCAAAAAGCGGATCGCGCGTGGTCGTGTCCGTGGCAGGACACAAGATCGCCGACAGCACCGACGCGCTGTCCTTCCATGAAGCCTCGTACCCGGAAGTGCTCTACATTCCGCGCAAGGACGTCGACATGTCGCTGCTCGAACGCACCGGTCATTCGACGTATTGCCCGTACAAGGGCGAGTGCAGCTACTACAGCATTCCCGCTGGCGGCGAGCGTTCCGTCAATGCGGTGTGGAGCTATGAAAGCCCGTACGAAGCGGTCGAGTCGATCCGGGAACATGTCGCGTTCTATCGCGACCGCGTGGACGCCATCGAGGTCAGCGCACAATAAGTACGCAATGAGGACGTAATGAGGACGCAAGCGGGCGGCTGGTTTCTGGCCCGTTGCGGTGACATCGAAGCCCTCGTTCGAGGGCTTCAAAACTTTCACTTCTTCCATCGAATCGCGACGCGTCGTCGCCGGTTCTCCGTCGTATTTCCGTCGTTGACACCGCTGTCAAAAGTGACCAGAACGTGTGAAAACGCGATCTGACGTCGCACGCTTGATGGAAATCAATGACGAAAAAATTCCGATCCGAAATGCTCCGCTAGCTCACAGTACAACCGCCCGATCAAAACCGGGGAAAAGCCCGAAAGCCGCATGTATGCACGCTTTCAGGGCATCCGATGCAGGCGGCATCAAATGATTTTTGTTGATTTTTTTTCGGAACCTTCTTGCCGTAAGCTTTTCGTAAACACCATCACGTTTGTCCGTGATGGACTGACTCCGTTCAATACAGAACCCGGCAGGAGCCCGATCGATGAATCATCCAAAACGCTTATTGCTTTCCAATCTGGCGTGGTCGCAAGAGGTCTCGGCGCGCGAGCCCGAGTTCTTCACGGACCTCGCGCGCGGCCAGCAGCCGCGCTTCCTGTGGATCGGTTGCTCCGATAGCCGCGTGCCCGCCGAGCGCATCACCAACGCGCAGCCGGGCGAGCTGTTCGTCCATCGCAACATCGCGAACCTCTACACCTCCGACGACGGCAACACATCGAGCGTGATCGAGTACGCGGTGCATGCGCTGAAGGTCGAGCACGTGATCATCTGCGGACATCATCATTGCGGCGGCGTGCGCGCCGCGCTGTCGCCGCCTTCGGATGCGCTGCCCATCGTGAACCGGCGCATTGCCGGTTTGCGCGAGCTCGCCGGACGTCATCGCGACGAACTGCATGCGATCGGGGATTTCGACGAGCGCGTAGACCGCTTTGCGGAGTTGAACGTGATCGAGCAGGTGCGGTTGTTGCGCGAGTCGCCCATCGTGCGCCGCGCGCCGCGTCCGCCGCAGGTGCACGGCTGGATTTTCGGGCTGCGCGCAGGGCTTATCACGCAACTCACCGATATGGACCAGGCCCGCGACATTGCCGGCATGCACGCCGGCATGCACGCCGACGCGCACCCGTCCGTTGCCGTGCGCGACGCCGCGTAGCGACGTTCGGGCAACGCCCCTTTTCAGACTTACTCACGCCTTTTCACGTTCATGTTCATCGAGCCGCCGGCGCGCGTCGCCGGGCGGCGTGGCTCAACTCGACCTTGCGGATACCATGCACACTCCACCTGTTTCCCGTTTATCGAACCTGCGCAGCGATGTCTTCGCGGGGATCGTCGTGTTTCTCGTCGCGCTGCCGCTGTGTCTCGGCATCGCCACTGCGTCCGGCGTCGATCCGTTTGCCGGGCTGGTGTCCGGCATCGTCGGCGGACTGGTCGTCGCGCTGTTGAGCGGCTCGCATCTGAGCGTGAGCGGGCCGGCGGCGGGCCTCGTCGTGATCGTCGTATCGGCGATCGCGTCGCTCGGCAGTTTCTCCGCGTTTCTCGCCGCCGTCCTGATCGCGGGCGCGTTACAGATCGGCTTCGGCCTGCTGCGCGCGGGACAGCTCGCCAGCTTCGTGCCCGTCGCCGTCATCAAGGGCATGCTGGCTTCGATCGGCATCATCCTGATCATCAAGCAGATTCCGCTCAGCGTGGGGCTCGTGAGCGGCGCGGATGCCAACGTCGCGCACGCGGCCATGCTGGCGACGCCGTTCGGCGACCTGTCGATGGTGACGACTGCGCTCGCGCTCATCTCGGTGGCGATGCTGTTCGCATGGGAGACGCCGCGCGCGAAGCGCTACGCGCTCGTGCGCATGCTGCCGGGGCCGCTCGCGGTCGTCGCGCTCGGCATCGGCGTGACGCTCGCGCTCGATGTGCTCGCGCCCGCGCTTGCGGTGCCGGCTGAGCATCGGGTGTCGCTGGTGTCGCTGGATTCGTTCGCCGCGTTGACGGGCGCGATTTCGATGCCCGACTTCAGGCAGCTCGTGGACGGCCACGTCTGGCGCGTCGGCTTGACGCTCGCTATCGTCGCAAGTCTGGAAACGCTGCTGAGCCTCGAGGCCGTCGAACAGATCGATCCGAAGCGCCGCCGCGCGTCGCCGGACCGTGAGTTGAAGGCGCAGGGCGTGGGCAATATGGTGGCGGCCGTGCTTGGCGGTCTGCCGCTGACGGCCGTGATCGTGCGCAGCTCGGCGAACGTGAATGCGGGCGCGCAGACGCGCATGTCGGCCGTGATTCACGGCGTGCTGCTGCTGGCGAGCGTGTTCGCGCTGACGGCCGTGCTGAACCTGATTCCGCTCGCGTGTCTCGCGGCGATCCTGATTCACACGGGCTACAAGCTTGCGAAGCCAGCGCTGTTCACGGCGATGGCGCGCGAAGGCGTCGACCGCTTCGTGCCGTTCGCGGCGACGATTGCCGGCGTGCTCGCGACGGATCTGCTGATCGGCATTGGCATCGGCATTGCGACGAGCGCGGTGCTCGCGCTGCGCGCGAACCTGTCGCGCACGTTCACGCTGACATGTCACGACGATCACTATCTGCTGGTGTTGCGCAAGGACGCGACGTTCCTGTCGAAGCCGATGCTCACGCGCTGTCTCGCGCAGATTCCGGACCGCGCGACGGTGCTGATCGACGCGGAGCGTGCTGATTTTATCGACCGGGATATCCGCGACACGCTCGATGCGTTCGTAGGCGGCGCGGCGCAGCGGCAGATCACTGTCGAGCGTTTGCGCTGGCCGGAGCCGGCGGCCCAGGAAGGGCGGGCGGCGCTGCCGTCGCTAGGGGCGACGGCGGGCTGACCCTTAAAAAAGGGCGCGATAGCGCGCGGCGGCGCGCGTTATCGGTCTATTGGTACAGCAGTTTCGGAAAGTGCTGGCCGGAAGGCGAGGGCGCTGATGGCCAGCGCATCCTCGCCATATCGGCGGAAGAATTACTCGGCGATCGAAAAGCGCGACGACCGCGTCTGCTTCGCCTTGCTGGGACGCTCGACACGCGGGCTCGCGCCGCGGATGAACAACACTGCACACAACGCCACCATGGCCCAGATGCAAAGAAGTACGGTCAAGACGTTCATTTCCAGTTCCAGTCTCAGTCGGTCGGCGCTGCGGTTGTTGCCGGGTTGCTACCGTCAAGTTCAGTTCTCACGGTCGCGCGGGGCGGCCGGTCAATGCGTGGTGTGCTGCGTCTCGCCGTCGAACAGAAGCTCGTCGATCAGCTGCGTGGTCAGTGCAAGCTGCTTCTCCAGCGACACGCGCGCCAGTTCCGCGCTCACCGCATCGCCACGTGCGACGGCGGCGTGTGTCTGGGTGGCGAGGCGCAGCACCGTGTCGGACGCGAGCTGCAAGCCGCGCATCAGCTCGGACTCCGGGCATTCCCGCGGGTTGTTCCGTTCCGGCGCGTTGAGCGCGTCGGGCTCAAACGGGTTGCTGCTGTCATGACGGGAAGACATTTCAGGCTCCTCAGTGCACTGGCATGACTGCAGTGTGCGCTGTGAGGCCTGCGCTCAATCGGTCGAACAGAGGCCGATTTCGGATTCATACCGCCGTCATCGAAATGTGCCTGCGAACGACCAGACTGCCCGCTTCCTGTCCACGTCCCGGCGAATGGTAAGCAACTGTTATTGCGCGGTCTGCACGTAGAGGCCCTGGGTTGCGCGGGCGCCTTTCTTGCGCGGGTCGGGTGTGAGGCGCGGCGGCTGTGCGTTCGTATTGAGCCGTAATGCACCGTCACAAGTGGTCACGCACGTCTTCTGTAGCGTCTGCTCAAATGACAGAAGAGAAGGGAGAACGACCATGAAAAAGCTTCTGACGCTAGCAGCCGTCGCTGTGGCGACGATCGGTTTGGGAGGCTGCGTCGTCGCGCCGCCGTATGGTTATGGGTACGCGCCGGCCTACGGGTATGGCTACGGGCCGGGGTATTACGCGGGGCCGTCTGTGAACGTCGGCATCGGCTATAGCTGTTGCTGGGGCCGTGGCGGGTGGCATCGGTAAGCGCGTGGCCGCGGCAGGGTGAACTCAGGCCGCACGGCGGCGAATCATCCAGAACGATTACATGATCGAGACCCAAAGAAGCCGGATGTGGATGCGTGAGCGTCCGTCCGGCTTTTGCGTGGCGCGGCACGAGGGCAGCCCGGTGGCTGGTGTTCGGCGTTAGGCGTTAGGCGTTAGGCGGCGCACATTGCCGGCGCATGCTGTGCCGCGCGCGCTGCGGGTCTGCGGTACGATCTCGGAAAGAATGCGCCCGCGCGATAGCGGCGCGCCTTCCGACGCCACGATTTCGCAACATCATCTACGTTTTCGCACCCAGCATGGACTACCGCGTTACCTACGAGCACAGCCTCGTCACCGCTCCCGACGACTTCATCGTGAATGTGCCGTCGCAACTGGTGACGGATGTACCGTCGAACATTCCCAAGGCGCTGCTGCCCGAAGCAATCGAGAAGCTGATACTCGAACGTTCTCCGCGCATCGGCCGCATCCGTAACCTCAGGCTTATCTGACTTTTCTCCCCGGGCTGGCCTCGTCGTTTTTCCCTCGCCGGCCGCCGCGCTTGAAAACGGCTTGCTTGCCCTGCATGTGCGGCTCTCGTTTATACGGAGCCTTGTCATGGGAAGCCGTCCCCGTTTTGTCGACGATCTGTCGGGTGCGCTGCCAGGCGCCGCTGCCGCCGGGTCGTCCGAAGACGACGCACTCCTCGACGCCTATTCGCGCACCGTCATCGATGCGCTCGAACGGGTGCGGGCGGCCGTCGTCTTCATCACTGTCGAGCGCCGCGTGCCGGGTGCGCCGGAGCGCCATGCGCGTGCGGGCACCGGCTCGGGCTTTATTTTCACACCCGATGGTTATCTTCTGACCAACAGCCATGTCGTGCACGGCGCCACGCATATCCGCGTGCAGCTCGCCGACGGCACGAAGTTCGACGCCGATCTGGTCGGCGACGATCCGCACAGCGACCTGGCTGTGTTGCGTGTCGGCTCGCCGGAGCCGCTGCCGCATGTTGCGCTCGGCGAATCGGGCAAGCTGCGCGTCGGGCAGATCGCGATCGCGGTTGGCAATCCGCTTGGGCTCGAGCAGACGGTGACGGCGGGCGTGGTTTCCGCGCTCGGCCGCTCGCTGAGGTCGAACTCGGGACGCATGATCTATGACGTGATCCAGACGGATGCCGCGCTCAATCCTGGCAATTCGGGCGGGCCGTTGATCAACTCCGCGGGCCAGGTGATCGGTGTGAATACGGCGATCATTCCGGGCGCGCAGTCGATCAGCTTTGCGACGGCGATCGATACTGCGAAGTGGGTCATCATGCAGATTTTTGCGCACGGGCGCGTGCGGCGGGCTTATATCGGCGTGGCGGGTACGACTTTCGCGCTGCCGCGGCGTGTGCAGCGGTATTTCGCGCTTGAGTCGGAAAGTGGTGTGCGGGTGATGGAGATCGTTAAGGGGAGTCCTGCCGCGCTCGGCGGGCTGCGCACGGATGATACGATCGTTGCGGTTGATGGGCAGGTTGTTGAGGGGGTCGATGCGCTGCAGCGCGTGCTGGATGGGTCCAGGATTGGGCGCTCTGTGAGTGTGAGTGTTTTGCGCGGGGCGCAGCGGGTTGAGGTGGTTGTTGTGCCTGTTGAGCAGAGTGATTAGGTTTGGGTTTGGTTTTGTCTGCGACGCTGGGTGGTGATTTTGTTTTTTCGCTGGCATCCGGTTTGGTTGTTCTGGCCTCTGCACTGGCATCCGCGTTTGCGTTTTCTCGGCGCGGCCGGTTTGGTTGTTCTAGCCTTTTCGCTGGCATCCGCGCTATGCCTTCGTGCTCCACGCGTCGCCCCTGTGCGGGGCGGCACCTACTTTTCTTTGCCGCCGCAAAGAAAAGTAGGCAAAAGAAAGCGGCTCACACCGCCAACATTTCTTCTTGCCTGAGGGCCCCCAAAGGGTCTTACGCTTCACACGGCAGCATTTCTGTTCGCGTTCGTTGCCAACGCTTCGAATGAGCGCCTCACCCACTTCAAACACCCGAACAAGAGCTAGCGGCAGCGAATGGCTTGCGCCGCCCAGGTGGCAAACTGTGTGTAGGTTGTCGCGTGGTATAGCTTGGCGCCCTTACAGGGTGGGACGCGTGCGCTATCGGTCCGGAGTGAGGCGTGTGTGGCGCGATGGCCTACACACAGTTTGCCACTTGGGCGGCGGAGGAATATCCGGCGCGGCACGCTGCGACGCGGGCGCGCGAAGCGGGTGAGGCGCACCGCAAGAGCGTTGGCAACGAACATGGGTCACGTGATTGCCGTGTGAAGCGTAAGACCCTTTGAGGGCCCTCAGGCAATAACAAGAGCTGACGGTGTGAGCCGCTTTCTTTTGCCTACTTTTCTTTGCGGCGGCAAAGAAAAGTAGGTGCCGCCCCGCACAGGGGCGACGCGTGGAGCACGAAGGCATAGCGCGGATGCCAGCGAAAAGGCTAGAACAACCAACCCACCCGCGCCGAGAAAGCGCAAACGCGGAAGCCAGCGAAAAGACATTCCGCCCCGCACAGGGGCGACGCTTGAAGCACGAAGACAAAACGCGGATGCCAGTGAAAAGACCAACACACCCAACCCGGCCGCGCCGAGAAAACGCAAACGCGGATGCCAGCGCAGAGGCAAACAAACCAAACCGCTTGCGCAGCAAACATCGCCTCGCGGAAGCCAGCGCAGAGTCAAAAACCCACCCAGCGTCGCAGACAGAAAAACCCCTCAAAACAACTGCTTCTGCCCCGAAGCCAGCGTAGCAAAATCATCCTTCAGCAAAGGCAAAATCGCATCCGCCACAGGCTGAAGCTGCCGCGTCAGATAATGCTCATAGTCGATTTCCGAGCGCAGCGTTTCGAGCGGTTCAGGCCCGCTGCCGGTCATCACATAACTGATCCATCCACCATTCTGATATTGAAGCGGCCGACCGCGCTGCCGGTTGAACTCATCGGCGGAACGCGCAGCACGCACATGCGGCGGCACATTGCGCTCATAGTCGGACAGCGCCCGACGCAGCCGCTTGCGATACACAAGCAGATCATCGAACTCACCCGCCAGCGTGCGCCGCACATAATCGCGCACGTAATCCCGATACGGCTGCTGTTTGAAAATGCGCAGATACAGTTCCTGCTGGAACCGCTGCGCAAGCGGTGTCCAATCGGTGCGCACCGTCTCCAGACCCTTGTAGACCACTTCTTCACTGCCATCGGCAAGCACAGTCAATCCGGCGTAGCGCTTCTTGCTGCCTTCCTCCGCGCCGCGCACGGTCGGCATGAAAAAGCGCTTGTAATGCCGCTCGAACTGCAACTCCAGCGCGCTCTCCAGCCCGAAGCGCTCGCGCAAATGCTCACGCCACCATGCGTTGATCCCGCTAACCAGCTCTCGTCCGATGCGCGCCGCGTCTTCCTCGTCATGCGCGTGGCGCAGCCACACAAAAGTCGAATCGGTGTCACCGTAGATCACCGCATACCCGCGCGCTTCGATCAACTCACGCGTGCGGTGCATGATCTCGTGGCCGCGCATCGTGATCGACGACGCAAGGCGCGGATCGAAGAACCGGCAGCCCGTCGAGCCAAGCACGCCATAGAACGCGTTCATGATGATTTTCAGCGCCTGCGATAACGGCTTGTTCTGCTCGCGCTTCGCGGCTTCGCGTCCTTCCCACACCTGCGCGACGATCGACGGCAGGCAGTGGTGCGCCCGCGAGAAACGCGCGCCAAGGAAGCCGGGCACGGAATGCTCGTCGTCGGGATGACGCGCGCCGTCGACCAGGCCCACGGGATCGATCAGAAACGTGCGGATGATCGACGGATACAGGCTCTTGTAGTCGAGCACGAGCACGGAATCATAAAGGCCGGGCTTCGAGTCCATCACGAAGCCGCCAGGGCTGGCCGCGCCCGCTACGTCGCCGAGATTCGGCGCGACGTAGCCGAGCCGGTGCATGCGCGGCATATATAGATGCGTGAACGCCGCCACCGATCCGCCGCTGCGGTCGGCAGGCAGTCCCGTGACAGTCGCGCGTTCGAGCAGGAACGGCAGCAGGTCCGTTTTGGCAAAGATGCGCGTGACGAGTTCGCAATCTTTCAGGTTGTAGCGGGCGAGCGCGGGCTTGTCTTCGTCGAAACGCCGCTGGATTTCGTCCATCCGCTGATACGGATTGTCGATCGACTTGCCTTCGCCGAGCACGGACTGCGCGACGTATTCGAGGCTGAACGACGGAAAGCTCCACGTGGCCGAGCGCAGCGCCTCGATGCCGTCGATGATCAGCCGCCCCGCCGCGCCCGCAAAGAAATGGTTCTGCTTCAGGCCATGCTCGCGCCATTCCATCACCGCGCCGCCGCGCCCGATGCGCAGCGGCACGCCGCACTTCTGCGCGGTTTCATGCAGCACTTTCAAATCGAACTGCACGACGTTCCAGCCGATGATCGCGTCGGGATCGTGCGTCTCCAGCCATCCGATCAGCCGCTCGATCAGTTGCGCCCGCGTGTCGCAATACTCGAGCGCGAAGTCGAGGTCCGACGCGTCGCCGTTCTGCGGACCGAGCATGTACACCTGACGCTGTCCGCAGCCTTCGAGAGCGATCGAATACAGTTCGGCGTGCGCGCTGGTTTCGATATCGAGCGAAACCAGCTTGAGCTTCGGACGATAGCCGCTCGCGGGCTTCATGTCGGCGTTCAGCAACGGCCCGCCGACGGGATTCGTCTCGCCGCCGAACAGCACGGGCGCGGTGATGAAACGCTCCATCATGTAGCGCTCGGGCGGGAACACGTCGGCTTCGTAGACGTCGACGCCGCCCTGTTTCAGACGCTTTTCGATCCCGGTCAGCTGCCGGTACTGCGGGCAATACAACCCCAGCACCGGCCGATGCTGGAAGTCGCACAAATCGAGCGGGCGCAGTTCGACGCCGCGCGACTGGGCGGTCTTCTCCCGATGCAGCACGTCCTCCGCGCGCTCGCGGTGCGCGGCGGGAATGAACGCGACGTTCGGCTGCGGGCGCAGGCGAATGTGGCGCGGACCGTCGTCGGTCGCGAGCCAGAACTCGACCTCCGTTCCGGCGGCCGTATCGCGCCAATGACGGGTGAGAAGAAACCCCTGTTGAAGCTCACTCAAACGAAAACCTCTGCTGAAAACGCCTGCCAGGACACTTGCCCCGACACTTTTTTCGGCAATTCTACGCGCGCCCGAAGCGGCGCGCCCGGGGCGCTTTCCCTTGTCGGGCAAGGGTTTGGGCTTGTCGATAGGAAATTTAAATAGGGTGCATCGCAACAATCAAATTTATCAAATTCTGCGACTTCTTCATACTTCAATCCATCGCAGTACCCAAACCCACTCAACCAAGAGGACGCATCAGATGCCGATCATCAACAGCCAGGTCAAACCGTTCAAGGCCACCGCATACCACAATGGCGATTTCGTGACCGTCACCGACGAAAGCTTGAAGGGCAAGTGGTCCGTCGTCGTGTTCTATCCGGCCGACTTCACGTTCGTGTGTCCGACGGAATTGGGCGATCTGGCCGACCGTTACGCAGAATTCAAGAAAATCGGCGTTGAAATCTACAGCGTGTCGACGGATACGCACTTCACGCACAAGGCATGGCACGACACGTCGGACACGATCCAAAAGATCAAGTACCCGATGATCGCTGACCCGACGCTGGCAATCTCGCGCAGCTTCGACGTTCTGATCGAAGAAGAAGGTCTGGCGCTGCGCGGCACGTTCGTGATCAACCCGGAAGGCGAGATCAAGCTGTGCGAAGTCCACGACAACGGCATCGGCCGTGATGCTGGCGAACTGCTGCGCAAGGTGCAGGCTGCGCAATACATCGCGGCGCACCCGGGTGAAGTTTGCCCCGCCAAGTGGACGCCGGGCGCTGAAACGCTGACGCCGTCGCTGGACCTGATCGGCAAGATCTAAGTTGCCGGCTCGCTAGAAGCCACACGCTACCCGCTGCAAACCCTGCCTTGAGCGGCGCCGCCTCGCGCGGCGCCGTTGTGAGGCAGTCCGCAAGGTCACAAGCCTTGCGAACTGCCTTACGCGCCGCGTTCGTCGTAACGCATTGGCGCGATCGAACCTCTCATTCCCATCTCGCCACGGACTCGAAAAACCATGCTCGACGCGAATCTGAAGACCCAACTCAAAGCCTACCTCGAGAAAGTCAGCCGTCCCATCGAGATCGTCGCCTCCGTCGACGACAGCGCGAAGTCTCAGGAAATGCTCGCGCTGCTGAACGACATCGCGACGCTGTCGGAGCGCGTCAGCGTGATCGAGCGCCGCGGCGACGACGAACGGAAGCCGTCGTTTTCGATCGGCGAGCCGGGCAAGGCCGCGGGCATCCGCTTCGCCGGCATTCCGATGGGTCACGAGTTCACGTCGCTGGTGCTGGCACTGCTGCAAACGGGCGGCCACCCGATCAAACTCGACGACGCCGTGATCCAGCAGATCCGCGAACTCGACGGCGACTTCGCGTTCGAGACGTATTTCTCGCTGTCGTGCCAGAACTGCCCGGAAGTCGTGCAGGCGCTCAACATCATGGCGCTGATCAACCCGCGCATCCAGCACGTGGCGATCGATGGTGCGCTGTTCCAGAACGAAGTCGAGTCGCGCCAGATCATGGCCGTGCCGACGATGTTCCTGAACGGCGAAGTGTTCGGCCAGGGCCGCAGCGGCGTGAAGGAAATCCTCGCGAAGCTCGACACCAACGCCGGCGCGCGCGCCGCGAAGGAACTGGAGAACAAGTCGGTGTTCGACGTGCTGATCGTCGGCGGCGGTCCTGCTGGCGCGGCGGCCGCGATCTACGCGGCGCGCAAGGGCATTGCGACGGGCGTCGTCGCGGAACGCTTCGGCGGCCAGGTGCTCGACACGCTGGCGATCGAAAACTTCGTGTCGGTGCAGGAAACGGAAGGGCCGAAGTTCGCCACGGCGCTTGAGCAGCACGTGAAGAGCTATGAAGTCGATGTGATGGACGTACAGCGCGCCGAAGCGCTGATCCCCGGCAAGATCAACGAAGTGCGCCTCGCGAGCGGCGCGGTGCTGAAGGCGAAGACGATCGTGCTGGCGACGGGCGCGCGCTGGCGCGAGATCAACGTGCCGGGCGAGCGCGAGTACCGCAATCATGGTGTTGCGTATTGCCCGCACTGCGATGGTCCGCTGTTCAAGGGCAAGCGCGTCGCGGTGGTCGGCGGTGGTAACTCGGGCGTCGAAGCGGCGATCGACCTGGCGGGTGTCGTGAGCCATGTGACGCTGATCGAATTCGGCGCACAACTGCGCGCCGACGAAGTGCTGCAACGCAAGCTGCGCAGCCTCGCGAACGTGACGGTCATCACCCAGGCACAGACGACGGAAATCACGGGCGACGGCAAGAAGGTCAACGGTCTGACCTACACGGACCGTGCGTCGGGCGAGTCGAAGCATGTCGAACTCGAAGGCGTGTTCGTGCAGATCGGTCTGGTGCCGAACACCGAATGGTTGAAGGGCACGGTCGAGTTGTCAAAGCACGGCGAGATCGTTGTCGATGCGAAGGGCGCGACGTCGGTGCCGGGTGTGTTCGCAGCCGGCGACGTGACGACGGTGCCGTTCAAGCAGATCGTGATCGCCGTGGGGGAGGGCGCGAAGGCATCGCTGGCCGCGTTCGATCATCTGATCCGTTCGAGCGTCGAAGATCTGGAAGACGCGCAGGCAGCGGAACTGGTTGAGGCCTGATCGACGGGTGTCGTCCACGCTGCAAAAGCAAACGGGCTAGCTTCGGCTAGCCCGTTTTTCGTTGTGCGCCGCGCTTACTGGCTGGCGACAGGCGTATGCGCCTTCTTCGATTTTGCTACCTTCTGGTGGCCGTGTTGCTGATGTGCGGGTTTTTGCCCGGCCTTTCCGGCAGCAGCGTCGACGTTGTGCTGGGCGGCAGGCTGAGCCTGGATGTCGCGAGCGTGCTGCTCGATCTGGGCGGCGACGTTGCTATCGCGAGTCATCACGATGCCATCGCTGGAAGTTTGCGCCGAGGCGACGCCTGCAACGGCCAGCAGCGAAACGAGCAAAGCGGCAGAAATCCTGTTCATGGTTGTTTTCATTCCGGTTGATTGGTAAGTTCAATGCGCTTCGCGCTGGACGCAGTGCGCCGCACGTGCGCATCTGATTGTCCGTTGGAAGGCGCGTGAGATGCGTCAAAGTATGTCAAGGAAAGCGCGATCAGTTGTTGAATTCGCTTGACCAATCTTTACAGTCCCAGTTTTTCCTCTGTGCTACCGTTTTTGAATATCTATTCGGAATGCGAATTGAATCACGGTAGATCGAAAATTCAAACAATCATGGAGGAGAAAGCTGTGAACAATCTGGTAAAACTGACAGTGGTCGGCATCTCGCTGACCAGCTTGACGCTGATGGGTTGCAACAAGAAAGAGCCCCCATCGCACGAGGCCGCGCAAGGCAATGGCGGTCCAGCCGAGCAGGTGGTGACGATCGGCCACGCGGGTCCGCTCACAGGCGGCAGCAGCCATCTCGGCAAGGACAACGAGAACGGCGCGCGGCTTGCCGTCGAAGAAATCAACAAGACGGGGCTCGTGATCGCCGGACAGAAAGTGCGCCTCGAACTCGACGGCGAAGACGACGCGGCCGATCCGAAGACAGGCACGCAGATCGCGCAGAAGTTCGTCGACGAGCATGTTGTCGCGGTGATCGGCCACCTGAATTCGGGCGTGTCGATTCCCGCGTCGCGCATCTATAACGATGCGAGTATCGCAGAGATTTCGCCGTCGTCGACCAATCCCGATTACACGAAGCAGGGCTACAAAAGCGCGTATCGCGTGGTCGCGACGGATGCGCAGCAAGGGCCCGCGCTCGGCGATTACGCGCTGAAGTCGTTGAATGCGATGACCATTGCCGTCGTCGACGACGCAACGGCCTACGGCAAAGGCCTCGCCGACGAGTTCGCGAAGGCGGCGCAGGCGGGCGGCGGGCGCGTCGTCGCGCGCGAGGCCACGACCGACAAGTCCACCGACTTCCGCGCCATTCTCACCACCATCAAGAGCGCGCATCCGGATGTCATCATGTTCGGCGGGATGGATTCGACGGTCGGTCCGTTCATTCGTCAGGCGGCGGCGCTTGGTTTGAGTGCGAAAGTTCTGAGCGGCGACGGCGCGTGCACGGAAAAGGTGGCGGCGCTTGCGGGCGATGCTGTGAACAATCTCGTTTGTTCCGAAGCAAGTCTTGCGGTATCGCGCATGCCGCAGGGTGCCGAGTTCGAAAAGCGCTTCGAGGCGCGTTTCAACGGTCCGATTCTCTTCAACGCGCCGTTCGCCTACGACGCCGTGTACGTGGTCGTCGATGCAATGAAGCGGGCCAACACCACCGACGCCGCAAAGGTGCTCGCCGCGATGCCCATGTCCGACTACAACGGTGTGATCGGACATATCGCCTTCGACGCGCACGGCGACATGAAGGAAGGCGCGATCACCCTATATCACTATCAGGACAGGAAGAAGACGCTGCTGGATGTCGTAAGGTACAGCGGCGGGTCTATTTAAGACTGGATGACGGGGCGCGGCGTCTATTTTGCGGAGGCTGCGCCTTTGCTTGTCTGCTTACCGTTTGCGTCCTCGTCGTGCTTGCCGATTTGCGATGGGCTGACGCCGCCCAACGTCAGCTGTTCGTCGGACCAGCGGTAAAACACGTCTGAACGACGAGCCGCTTTGGATTTACGGTGGTTTTTTCGTGAGGCCTTTGACGCCTTCTTGTCGGCTTTGGGCTTTTTGAGGGCGTGCGTCGCCGGGCTGCGCGCCGCGCTATCTGTTTCGAGTGCCTCGGGCGTACGGCGTGCGGCGAACGCGTCGGACGCACACCAGGCGACGATGCACGCGGCAACTGCGACATGCCGCGCTACTACGCTGATTTTCTTTGGTCTCGCCGGGTGTGCATGAGATATCGCCGTCTTGCGGTTCAAGATTCTGATCCACTGGATGCCGTTCGAGTGTCTGCTTGCTCTTCGACGCGTTCAATCTGCACGCCCATCGACGGCGCTCGAGTCAGGCCGAGTGCACTTGCCGCTGCATAAGACAAATCGATGACGCGTCCCTTGACGAACGGGCCGCGATCGTTGATGCGAACCACCACCGACCTCGTAGTGGACAGCGACGTCACGCGCACATACGTGCCGAACGGCAGCGAGCGATGCGCAGCCGTCATCGCGTGGCCGTTGTAACGCTCTCCATTTGCAGTGCGGCGTCCCTCGAACTTGCGCGCATACCATGATGCGTGGCCCGTTTGCAGCGTGGCGCCAGCCGGCCGGAGTGCGATGACTTCAGATTGAACCTTCTCGTTATCCGACACGCTATCCGGGTTGGGGGGCGTGATTGGCGTCGATACGATTCCTATCGTGCTCGACGCCTGATGCTCAGATGGAATCTGCGCGCAACCGGCAAATAATCCGAAAATTCCTAGTAATCCAAAAAGACGAATGGTTGACACGGCAGATCACGAATCAGCAAGAGAAGCGGGTCTAACGGTCTCAAAATTTTCGCGTTGACGGCATGCGATAGTTACAGCGACGTCTTGACAGATCTTTACGTGCTCGCGAAACCGATCGGGCCACAGTCAGGCGCCATCGAACGGCGCCTGACTGAGTACGACGAGCGATTACTTGCCCATCACGGCTTCGAGGGATTCGCCCTTCACGACGATCTCCGTACGCCGGTTTCGTGCGCGGCCATCGGGCGTGTCGTTGTCCGCCACGGGGCGATCGAACGCATAGCCGACCAGCGTGATGCGCGACGCGCTGATGCCGCGGCGCTCGAGTTCATCCGCGACCGACTTCGCGCGCGCTTCGGACAACTGCTGGTTGTACTCGCGCGTGCCGACGTTATCCGTATGGCCTTCGACGATCATTGGCTTTTGCGTGCGGCTCAGTACGACCACCACGCGGGCAATCGCAGGGCCCGCGTCAGGACGCAAGCTCGATTCGTTGAAGTTAAACAGGACCTTCTCCGGCAGACGAACCTGTACGCCTTCCTTGGTCTGCGTTACTTCGATCCCGGCTTGCTGGTTCAGCGCTTCTTCCTTGCTGCGATCGAGGCCGCTGCACGCGGCGAGCACCGACAGGGAAAGGGCGCAGGCTGCGATGGTCAACAGTTTTTTCATGGTTGTGATGGCGTTGTGGGAGAGAGGGGAAGGAAAAGTCGCGTCAGACCAGGATTTTTCATCAAACGAAGAGAAATTTTGCTAAGGCATGCAAAGTTTTTCAAAATTTGACACGGAGGTGTCGCGTGGACGCACCGAAGTGCGAACAAACGTGAAACTTGCGACCGACCACACGCAAAGGTCAACGGTTCGGATCAAATGGCGTTAGTCGCAAGCAGCGTCGCCGTGAATCCAGACAACCGGAAGGCGGACGATGTTGCGCAGTCTCTCGTTATCCACTTGAAAAGGAAGGAGCCACACCATGAGCATCTTTGGAACCATCGTCAGCAAGATTTTCGGCAAGGCCAAGCCGGCTCAGACGCTGCCCGCCGAACCCATCGCGCCGGCGCCTGCGGAAGCGTCGGCAGGCGCACCTGTCTCGACGGCGCTCGCGGATGTCGATGTCGCGGCCGTGATGGACCAGCTTGCCGCGGCGAACCCGCAAAAGCTCGACTGGCGTCGTTCGATCGTCGATCTGATGAAGCTGCTCGACGTCGACAGCAGCCTCGAGCATCGCAAGCAGCTGGCGGGCGAACTGAAGTACGGCGGCGACACGAACGATTCGGCGTCGATGAACATCTGGCTGCACAAGCAGCTGATGACGGCGCTCGCCGCGAATGGCGGCAAGCTGCCCGCCGATCTGGCGAGCTAAGCGCACTTCACATGGCCGCCCGCATCCATTCGACAATCGGGCGGCTTGTCGACACACTCGCCTGACAGCTTTCGTGCATCAAAGTCGAGCGGGCGAACACAAGAAAAAACAAAAACACCCGCCATCCTTCGGTCGTGTGACATCCGGTCGCACATCCATCACATACCTTAGCGTCGTGTCCTTGACGCGGATCAGGACTTCAAACGCAGCGCGTCCATAGAATCGCGGGGCACATAGGACCTTGTGCGCTTTGCCTTGCAAACCCCACACGTGTTCAGCGTGGTTCAACGATTATTGGGCAAACATGTTAGCCAGAAAAACCTTAAGAGCTTGCCTCTTACCGGTCAGCATTGGTCTGACCGCGTTTCTCACGGGATGTCAACTTGAAGTGCTCGATCCGAAGGGCAGCGTCGGCGTCGCCGAGAAGTCGCTGATCGCGACAGCGACGTGGACGATGCTGCTCGTCGTCGTGCCCGTCATTCTGTTGACGTTGTTTTTTGCGTGGCGCTACCGCGCGTCGAACAAAAGCGCGGTCTACGCGCCGAAGTGGGCGCACTCAACCGCAATCGAAGTGGTCGTATGGACGATCCCCGCGCTGATCATCCTGTTCCTAGGCATCCTGACGTGGCGAACCACGCACGAACTCGATCCATACAAGCCGCTCGAATCGAACGTGAAGCCGATCGACGTCGAAGTCGTCGCGCTCGACTGGAAGTGGCTGTTCATTTATCCCGATCTCGGCATTGCGTCGGTGAACCAGCTGGCGATGCCCGTCGGTACGCCCGTGAATTTCCACATCACGTCGGATTCGGTGATGAACTCGTTCTTCATCCCGCAACTCGGCACGCAGGTCTACGCGATGGCGGGCATGCAGACGCGCGTACATCTGATCGCGGATGAACCGGGCGACTACGCGGGCGTATCGGCGAATTTCAGCGGCAAGGGCTTTTCGGACATGAAGTTCCGCACGCTCGCCGTGAGCGCCGCCGATTTCAATACCTGGGTGCAGAAGGTGAAGGCATCGCCGGAACGGCTCGATATGGACGGGTACTACGCGGTCGCGAAGCCGAGCGAGAAAGACCCGGTGCGCTATTTCTCCGCGGTCGACCCGAAGCTGTTCCGCAACGTCATCGCGAAATACAACAGCGGGCATGTCGTCGATTTCCGTGACGCCAACTGCATCACGAACACTTCGAAGGAGTAACCCATGTTCGGCAATCTGACTTTAGAGGCGATTCCGTTCGATCAGCCGATCATCATGGGCGCGGCCGCCCTGATGGGGCTGATCGTACTGGCCGTCGTCGTGCTCGTGACGCGCCTGAAAAAATGGCGCTGGCTGTGGAGGGAATGGCTCACGTCCGTCGATCACAAGCGGATCGGCGTGATGTATATCGTCGTCGCCGTCCTGATGCTGCTGCGCGGTTTCGCCGACGCTGTGATGATGCGCCTGCAACTCGCGCTCGCGAGCGGCGGCGCGACCGGCTATCTGCCGCCGCATCACTATGACCAGATCTTCACCGCGCATGGCGTCATCATGATCTTCTTCATGGCGATGGCGCTGATGGTGGGGCTCTTCAATATCGTCGTGCCTTTGCAGATCGGCGCGCGCGATGTCGCGTTCCCGTTCCTGAACTCGCTGTCGTTCTGGATGACGGCGATCAGCGCGATCCTGATGAACATCTCGCTGGTGATCGGCGAGTTCGCGCAGGTCGGCTGGCTCGCGTATCCGCCGCTGTCCGAGTTGCAGTTCAGTCCGGGCTCGGGTGTCGATTACTACATCTGGGCGCTGGAACTGTCCGGCGTCGGCACGCTGATCACGGCGATCAACTTCTTCGTGACGATCATCAAGATGCGCGCGCCCGGCATGACGCTGATGAAGATGCCCGTGTTCACATGGACGGCGCTGTGCTCGAACGTGCTGATCATGGCGACGTTCCCGATCTTGACGGTGGCGCTCGCGCTGCTCGGCCTCGACCGCTACGCGGACATGCACTTCTTCACCAACGAAGCCGGCGGCAACGCCATGCTTTACCTGAACCTGATCTGGGCCTGGGGACACCCGGAGGTCTACATCCTGGTTCTGCCCGCGTTCGGCATCTACTCGGAAGTGATCTCGACGTTCGCGAAGAAGCCGCTGTTCGGCTACAAGACGATGGTGTACGCGTCCTGCGCGATCATGGTGCTGGCGTTCCTCGTGTGGGCGCACCACTTCTTCACGATGGGCTCGGGCGCCGACGTCAACGCGTTCTTCGGTATCGCGACGATGATCATCGCCATTCCGACGGGCGTGAAGATTTTCAACTGGCTGTTCACGATCTATCGCGGCCGCCTCGAATTCACGGCGCCCGTGCTATGGACGATCGGCTTCATGATCACCTTTACGATCGGCGGCATGACGGGCGTGATGCTCGCGATCCCGGGCGCGGACTTCGTGCTGCATAACTCGCTGTTCCTCGTCGCGCACTTCCACAACACGATTATCGGCGGCGTGGTGTTCGGTTATCTGGCCGGGTTCAGCTACTGGTTCCCGAAGGTGTTTGGCTTCAAGCTCAACGACAAGCTCGGCAAGAGCGCGTTCTGGTGCTGGTTCGTCGGTTTCTTTGTGGCGTTCACCCCGCTGTACGTGCTCGGCTTCATGGGCGCGACGCGTCGTCTGAACCACTACGACAATCCCGCCTGGCAGCCGTACATGATCGTCGCGGCTTGCGGCGTCGCGCTGATCGCGGTCGGCGTCGTGTTCCAGGTCGCGCAGGTGGTGGTCAGCATCATCAATCGCAACAAGCCGGAGTACCGCGACGTCACGGGCGATCCGTGGGGCGGCCGCACGCTCGAATGGTCGATCTCGTCGCCGCCGCCCGTCTATAACTTCGCGACGATTCCCGTCGTCGAAGAACTGGATGCGTTCGCGCACATGAAGGAAACGGGCAGGGGCCTCGGCATTCAGGCGGCGTATCAGGACATCCACATGCCTTCGAATACGAGCGCGGGCTTCTTCATCGGCGTGTTCAGCCTCGCGTTCGGTTTCGCGGCCGTGTGGCACATCTGGTGGCTCGCGATCGTCTCGCTGGTGTCTATTGCGGCGATCGTGATCGGCCGCAGCTTCGGCCGCGACGACGGCTATTTCATCCCGTCCGACGTCGTGCGGGCAATCGAAAACAAAGGCCGTACGCCGCTTCCGAAGCATGTGGAAGTGTCGCCGGTGCTCGCGGAGGTCGAGTGATGTTGCAGAAAGTCCATACCGCAACCCTGAACGGGGCCGATGGTCACGGCCATCATGGCGAATCGCATTCGGTGTTCGGCTTCTGGCTGTACCTGATGACCGACTGCGTGCTGTTCGCGTCGCTATTCGCGGTGTTTGCCGTGATGGCGCATCAGTTCAACGCCGGGCCGACGGGGAAGGATCTGTTCGACATTCCCGGCGTCGCCGTCGAAACGGCTGCGCTGCTGTTGAGCAGCATCACGTACGGCTTCGCGATGGTCGCCGCACGCCGGCAGAATACGCGTGCGGTGCTCGGCTGGCTAGCCGTCACGTTCGTGCTTGGCCTCGTGTTCCTGAAGCTCGAACTGGGCGAGTTCTCGCATCTGCTCGCGGAAGGCGCAGGCCCGTCGCGCAGCGCGTTCCTGTCGTCGTTCTTCGTGCTGGTCGGCACGCACGGTTTGCACGTCGCGATGGGGCTGATCTGGATGGCCGTGCTCGCCGTGCAGGTGGCGCGCGCGCCGCAACTGACGCAGCGTGAAATCACGCGGCTGACGTGCCTGAGTCTTTTCTGGCACTTCCTCGATGTCGTGTGGATTTGCGTGTTCACTTTTGTCTATCTCGGGAGCGCGATCTAAATGGCTCACTCGAATTCCCATGCGCTTCATGGCGAAGCGGGGCACGGCGGTATCGGCGGATATGTGATTGGGTTCGTGCTGGCCGTGGTGTTGACGGCGGCGGCGTTCGGCATCGTGCTGCAAGGCTGGCTGCCGGCTGCCTCGGCGCCGTTCGCGCTGGCGGCGCTCGCTGTCGTGCAGATCGTCGTGCACCTGGTGTTCTTCCTGCACATGAGCGTGTCGACGTCCGGGCAGCGCTGGAACACGCTTGCGCTCGCCTATACGGTGCTGGCCGCAATGTTCCTGGTGTTCGGGACGGTGTGGGTGATGCACAACGTCAGCATGAACATGATGTCGCGCTGAAGCCGTTGCATATGCATCCGGGCATTGCGCGTCAGCGCGATGCCCGGTGAACGGAAGCCGAAGGACAGGTTTGTTCTTCGGCTTTTTTCGTTGGCGCGGAACGCAAAAAAAAGCGGCAAGCATACGATGCTTGCCGCTTCCATTTACTGCGTATATTCGTTGGTAGGCTCGATTGGACTCGAACCAACGACCCCCACCATGTCAAGGTGGTGCTCTAACCAGCTGAGCTACGAGCCTAGCGAAGAGCGCGAATTATAGAGACACACTTTCGATCGCGCAAGTGCTCGCGGCGATTTTGTTGTCGATGACGGAATCGTCGGTTGGCGGGTGCGGAGAAACGGGTTTGGACGGGCGCGCGCAAGGTGCTCCACAGAGCGGCGCGAGACGGCTACGATGGGCGATGATGCATCTCGGAGGCGAGCCGGGCCATGAAGAAAAATGTTCGTCAGCATTCTCCGCGAGTCGTTCGCGACCACACGCATGCGATGTGGCGCGATCTCGCCGTGTCGTTTCTGCCGTTCGTGGTGCTGTTCGCCGTGCTCGCCTGGCTCGTGATATGGCTGGTCGATCCCGCGCCGCCGCGCACGATTACGATCAGCGCCGGTCCGCACGACAGCTCGTTCATGCAGTACGCGCAGGAATATCGAAAGATACTCGGGCGCAATGGCGTGACGCTCAACGTGCTGGAGTCCGATGGCTCCGTGCAGAATCTCGACCGGCTGCTCGACCGGAAGCAAAGGGTGGATGTCGCGCTCGTGCAGGGGGGCGTCTCGGCTGGCCGGGATACGACGTCGCTGATGTCGCTCGGCACGGTGTCGTACGTGCCGCTGATCGTCGTGTATCGCGGCAAGGGACTGTCGCAATTGTCAGATCTGGAAGGCAAGCGGGTTGCCATCGGCCGCGAAGGCAGCGGCACGCGGATGCTGTCGCTCGAACTGCTCGGGGCGAACGGCATCGTGCCGGACGGCGATACGACACTCTTGCCGCTCGATGGGCTCGACGCCGCGAAAGCGCTCGTGACTGGCGAGGTCGACGCGGCGCTGCTGAGCGGCGACTCGACCACGCGCGCGATGATCCTGCGTCTGCTGACCATTCCTGGCGTGTCGGTGATGAATTTCACCGAAGCGGATGCCTATACGCGGATCTTTCCTTATCTCGACAACCTCGATCTGCCCATTGGTCTGCTCGATCTGAGGCGCCGCATTCCGCCCGAGCCGCTTCATCTGATCAGCCCGACCGTCGAAATGGTGGCGCGCTCGAACCTGCATCCAGCGATATCCGACCTGTTGATCGAAGCCGCGCAGGAAGTGAATGGTCCGGCGGGGCTGTTGCAGAAGGCTGGGCAGTTTCCCAATTCCGTCGCGCGCGAATTCCGCATCAGCGAGGATGCGACGCGCTACTACAAGTCTGGCAAGAGCTTTCTGTACCGGACGCTGCCGTTCTGGCTCGCGACGGTGGTCGACCGTTTGCTGGTGTTGCTGCTGCCGATCGCCGTGCTGCTGATTCCCGCGTTGCGGCTGATTCCCGCGCTGTTCAGCTGGCGCGTGCGCTCGCGGATTTACCGGTACTACGGCGCGCTGATCGCGATCGAACGCGACGCGATGCGCAGTTCATCGGATGAAGAACGCGCGAAGCTGCTTGCGGAGCTGGATGGCATCGAGGCGTCACTGAATACGCTGCGGATGCCGCTTGCTTATGCCGATGGGTTCTATGTGCTGCGCGAGCATGTGCGATTTGTGCGCGAGCGGCTGGAAGGTGTTCGGGAGCGCGTGCATGCGCGGCAGTAGCGGGATGTGCTGCGTGAGCGCGTCGCAAGGAAAAGCCGTGATGCGTCAGTGGGATAAGGCGCGAGTCCGGGTGTTGTCCACAGGGTTGTCACCAAAAACTGTGGATAACATCGAGGGCGTGTATTGAGCGATAGCCGATGCATCGCGTGCAATCTGAGTCGCATCAATGAGTTGCGTGAGTCTTGCGCAGGATACTCACAGGCTTGTGCACGGAAACTGTGGACAACCTCGCGGCGTGTCCACGCGTAGAAGAAGCGTGCGCGAGTGACGCGAGGCGGATGCAGCGTGTGCAACCTGAATGGCGTCAATGACTTGCGCTAGTCTTGCCCAGGTTACCCACAGCCTTATGAACGAAATCTGTGGAGAAGTCCGAGCTACCATCTCCAAACCTCACCAGCCACAAATCGTCAGCATCGGGCAAGACATTTGCTGCGCAGTCATCAATTGCGCCGCTCCCGGTTGCACTGACGCTGGAGGTTCCATGCGCGTTCGTCCCTTTCTGATCGCGAGTGTCGTCGTTCCGCTTGCCGCTTGCGCGGCGCCATCCACGACGCCGGAAGAAGCGAGTTTCGGCCCTTCGCCGACACTGCCCGCGCCCACGAAATCACTCGTACCGACAGTCCACATCGCGCCTGTCGAAACGCGTGCCGCCGGCACGCATCCCACCGCGCCACCCGGTTTCGCGGTGACGCCGTTCGCCGAGAATCTCCAGCATCCGCGCTGGCTCTACACGCTGCCGAACGGCGACGTGCTGGTCGCCGAGACCAACACGCCGCAGCCGCACGACGAAGGCGGCGGCGTGGTCGGGTGGATCACGAAGCAGTTTCAGAAGCGCGCAGGCGCGGGCGTGCCGAGCCCCGACCGGATCGTGCTGCTGCGCGACGCAGACGGCGACGGCAGCGCCGAAACGCAAAGCGTGTTCATCGACAAGCTGCATTCGCCGTTCGGCATGGCGCTGATCGGCAACCAGCTCTATGTCGCCGATACCGACGCGCTGCTGCGCTTCGATTACGTCACGGGCGAAACGAAGATTGCATCGCAGGGCGTGAAGGTCGCCGATCTGCCCGCCGGCCCGATCAACCATCACTGGACGAAAAATATCCTTGCGAGCCGCGACGGCAAGCGGCTCTACATCACGATCGGTTCGAACAGCAACGCAGCGGAGAACGGCGTCGAAGCGGAAGCGGACCGCGCGCGGATCGTCGAATTCGATATCGCGAGCGGCACGATGCGGCCTTACGCAACCGGCCTGCGCAATCCGAACGGCATGGCGTGGCAACCTCAAACGGGCATGCTGTGGACGACCGTGAACGAACGCGACGAACTGGGCAACAACCTCGTGCCCGACTACATGACGTCGGTGAAGGACGGCGCGTTCTACGGCTTCCCGTTCAGCTACTACGGACAACACGTCGACTCGCGCGTAAAGCCGCAGAACCCGGACATGGTCGCGCGAGCCATCGCGCCGGACTATGCGCTCGGCAATCACACGGCATCGCTCGGGTTGGCGTTCTATGACGGCAAGCTGTTCCCGGACCGTTACCGTGGCGGCGCGTTCGTTGGCCAGCATGGCTCGTGGAACAGAAAGCCGTTTGCGGGCTACAAGGTGATCTTCGTGCCGTTCGAGAATGGCAAGCCGTCGGGCGGACCGGAAGATTTTCTGACGGGATTCCTGACGCCGGACGGGCACGCGGTTGGGCGGCCCGTCGGTGTCACGCTGGATGCGCGCGGCGCGCTGCTGGTTGCCGACGATGTCGGCAACGCGGTGTGGCGAATCGCGCCCGCGACAGGCACGGCGGGCGCGAAGTAGACGCTAGACAGACGTCAGACTGAAGCGGGCATCAAAGCGACTTACGGACGGTTGTACATCGCATTCCAGTCCGCAGCCGACACGCTAGGACGGCCCGACTGCGATGCGTTCGCGACACCGCCGTAGCCACTCGCTGCGCCGTTCTGCGCGTCCACACGCGCTTGCGCGGCCTGGATCTCATCGGGGTAGTGCGCTTCCGTGCCTGCGCCCGGGCGATAGCCGGCCTTTTCCAGCTGAACCAGTTCGGCGCGGACCTGAGCGCGAGTAACAGGCTGGTTCGACTGAGCGAACGACACAGCGGGGATAGCGAGCACAGCAGCGATGGCAACAGCCTTGATCAGCGACTTCATGATGAACCTCCAACTTTGTTTTCGACTTTGCGAACAGCCCTGTTCGCAATCAGTTGAAGCAAGTGTAGGTAAGTAGCCGTTTAAGATTAAGACCATCCAGTGGAAGTGACTTTTCCAAATTTAAGGGTTTACACCTAGACGCCCGCTGGACGGGCATCAGCGCCGTTCGAGCTTCAGCTTTTTTCCATAGCCGGTGAGTTCGAGGTAGCCGTGCCCCGCAGGCTGCCCATCACGGCGGATGGTGACCGCGCCTTCCCAATAGAGCGCGCCCGTCGATTCGCTCGAATCGAGTTCCTGATCGTCGAGCAAGGGCGTCAGTTGCCAGCGGATATCGCCCGTGCGGACGACGGTCGCCACCGGGTATTGCGTGTTCGTGCGTGGCGAACGCCATTGGCGGGTCGGCGAAAAGTCGACGTCGCCGGGGCCGTATTGCGTGACGTGTCCGTCGGCCGTGCGCAGCGCGGCGTGCGCCCAGACCGCGCGCCCATCGGCGGCGCGTACCTTGAAGGCCATCAGCGCGGCGCCGTCAGTCAGGTTCGCGCCGAGCCAGTCCCAGCCGACTGCATCGGATGCGAGCAATGTGCTCGACCATTCGTGATCGAGCCACGCGCTGCCCGTGACGGGCGTTGGCGTCGGCGCGTGGCTCGCACCATCGGCGGATGGGCGTGTGACGCTACCCGTCACGCGCAGTTGGGGCTCGCTGTAGTAGTAGCTCGCCTGTTCCGGCAGTGGTCCTTTGCGCGAGTAGCCGTTGTCGCCCTGAAGCAGCGGCGCCTGCGTCGGCGTGAACGTCAGATGCAGCGCGAAGCCGGCAGCGTCGGCGCTCACGTCGTAGTGGCCGTCCGGCGCGCGGACCATGCGCCAGGTATCGAGCCGAACGTCGGTGTTGTCGGGCTTCGCGTAAGCGAGGCCGAAGCCTTGCCGCGCGATCTTCTGGTCGTGCACGAGCCGGCCTAGCTTCGGATCGCTGAGCGCGGCGTGCGCGATGATCAACTGCGTCGGCGCGAACGCGCTTGGATCGCTGGCCGGATGGCCCGTCGCCGAGCGGAAGAAGGTGATCTGGAAGCCGAGCGGCTGATGATCGGGCGTCTCCAGCCAGCCCGTCGCATACCACCATTCGGTGCGAAACGCGGGATGCGCGCCCGTATCGCGCGGCAGTTCAATCGACTTGCCCGGCAAGACTGCCGCGAACTGCGGTTCGGCCGCGAACACAAACGATGCGCGAAGCAGGCACGCAAACATGAGCAACAGAATACGGGCGGCACGCATCACCAGTCCTCCCTGACCGCGCGCACGGCATCGACGGAGACCGCGCGGCGGCCCGCCGCGACGGCCGTCGTACACGACGACGCGAGCATCACGAGCGCCAGCACGGATAGCAGCATCCACGGCACATGCAGCGACATGCTCCAGTGAAACGACTGCGGATTGACGACGAACACGAGGATCAGGCTGATCGCGAAGCCGAGCACGCAGCCCATCGCGATGCCGAGCGCGGTGAGCAGTCCGCCTTCCGTCGCGAGCAGCGCGAGAATCTGTCCGCGCGTCACGCCCACGTGTCGCAGCATGCCGAACTCGCGCGAGCGCGACAGGGTCTGCGCCGAAAACGTCGCCGCGACGCCGAACAATCCGATCACGATTGCGACGGCTTCCAGCAGATACGTGACGGCGAAGCTGCGATCGAAGATGGTCAGCGTGCGCGCGCGGATCTCGCCGGGTTGCGCGAAGTCGAGCGCGCTCGCGAACGGCAACGCGCGCATCGCGGCGATGGCCTGTGCCGCGCTTACGCCGCGCTCCAGCGTGAGGGCGGCGTCGGTGGCGCCGGTGTCGCCCGTGAGGCGCCGGTAGTCGGCGAGACGGATTTGCAGCGCGCCCGTTTGCCGCACGTAATCGCGCCAAATGCCCGCGACGACGAACACTGCGCCGTGCTCGCCGATCGGCAGCGTCAGCCGTTGACCGACGCGATAGCCATACAGATCGACCATCGCTTCCGACGCCCACACGGGCGTTTCGCCAGCGCGCAACGCGGACGGCGGCAGGATGTCGCCGGTGATCTGCAGGTTCGCGCCGGGATCGGCGGCATCGATTTCGCGCGCGAGCAGGGCGACGGACGGCCGCGATGCGTCGAGCGCCAGTTGCGAGGTACGCGCGAACGCCGCGTGCCGGATGCCGCGCGTGGCAGTGAGCATCGTCTGTTGCTGCGGGTTCAGCCCGCCCGTGTCGCCGTTCGGCGCGACGCGCACATAGACGTCGGCGGACAACAGGTGCGCGAGCCAGTCTTCGACCGACACGCGAAAGCTCGACACCATGATCGCCATCGCGACGATCAGCGTGAAGCTCGACAGCACGCCGCCCATCGCAATCGATGCCTGACCCGGCGCGTTTGCAAGGCGCGCGAGCGCAAGCGCGATGACGGGCGTGGCGGGCCGCTGTCTTTTGTTCCCATCGAGCGTACGGCTCAGCGCGCGAAACAGCAGCGACGTGACGCGCGGCATCAGCGCAATGCCGCCGATCAGCAGCAGCGCGACGGCGAGATAGCCCGCAATCGGCACGTCGAACACGGGTGGTGTCTGCGTCAGCGCCACGCCGAGGGCGATGCAGATGAGCGCGGGCCACGGTGTCGACAGCTTGCCGAGCGCGGTTTCCTCGCCGCCTGCCTTCAGCGCGGGCGCGGGATGCGCGCGCGCCGCTTCGAGCGCGGGCACGAGACTGCCGAGCAGCGACACGCCGATGCCGAGCACGACGAAAATCGCGCTGGCAATGGGCTCGAAACCGACCGTCGGTTGAACGCCGGGGAAATAGCCGCCGCCCAGATCGCTGCCGAAAAAGCGCAGCACGACATACGCGAGCGCGAAGCCGAGCGCGATGCCCGCCACCGAGCCGAGCGTGCCGAGCAAGGCGCCTTCGAGCAGAATCTGCCGCAGCAACTGCGCACGCGTGAGGCCGAGCACGCGCAGCATCGCGAACTGCGCGCGCCGGCGCACCACGCCGAGCGCCTGCGTCGAGAACACGAGAAACGCGCCCGTGAACAGCGCGACGAGCGCGAGCACGTTCATATTGATCCGGTAGGCGCGCGACAGCCGGTCGGTGCGGCTTTCGACATCGCGCGTTTCGCCCACGGCGAAACGGCTGCCGAGCTGGTCCTGCAACGCACGCCGGAACCGTTCGCGATCGACGCCGCGTTCGAGTTGCAGATCGACGCGCGACAGCTTGCCGATGCGCGCGAAGCGCCATTGCGCAGCCGCGATGTCCATCACCGCGATGCGTTGGCCGGGCCGCGCCCTGACGATGCCGCCCGCCACGCGCAGATGCACATCGGACGTGCCGCTGCGCAACGTCACGGTTTCGCCGACGCGCACGCCGAGCCACTGCTGCGCGGCGGGCGAGAGGAAGATGGCGTCGCCGGCGAGCGCGTCGAGCGGGCTGTCGCTGTCTGTTACGCCCGTCAGATCGGGTGCGATGCGGCTCGCGCGGAACATGTCGATGCCGAGCACTTTCAGCGGCGCGGTGCGATCCGGCACGGTCACGTCGAGTTCGAGCACGGGGCTGGCGAGCGCGACGCCGGGTTGAGTCGCGAGTTGCGGATAGGCGCTTTCATCGAACGTGGGCTGCGCGCCGCGCACCTGCAAGTCTGCCTGGCCCGACAGGCTACGCGTCGCCGCCGAGAATTCGTTGAACGCGGCGCTGTTGATCAGTTGCACGGCGTAGCCGAGTGCGACACCGAGCGCGATGGTCGCAATCGCGATCAGCGCGCGGCCTTTGTGGCTGTGCCATTCGGCGGCGAGCAGCCAGCGCGTGAGCGTGCGCAGGCCGTGGCGCGTGGGGTGCGCGCGGTGCGCGGTTGCGTTTAGCGCTGTGTCATTCATGGTTTTGGCGCGATGCGTGGGGAGATGTCGCGTGCATCGCGTGCAGCTTGCCTTCGCTCAGGATGAGCACGCGGTCGGCGACGGCGGCGGCCGCTTGCGAATGCGTGACCATCATCGTCGCTGCGCCGTTTGCCTTGGTTTCTTCGCGCAGCAGCGCGAGCACTTCATGCGCGGTGTCGGGGTCGAGATTGCCCGTGGGCTCGTCGGCGAGGATCAGCGTGGGACGATGTACCAGGGCGCGAGCGATGGCGACGCGCTGCAGTTCGCCGCCTGATAGCTGGCGTGGCATGTCGTTTCCGCGTCCGTCCAGACCGACGGCGGCGAGCATGTCGAGTGCGCGTTGTGGTGCGATGCCGTTCAGCAGTAACGGTAGCGCGACGTTTTGCGCGAGCGTCAGATGTGGCAGCACGTGGAACGCCTGGAAGACGAAGCCGAGTTTTTCGCGGCGCAGGCGGGTGGCGGTGTCGTCGTTCAGCGTTGAGACGGGCGTGCCGTCGATTAGCACTTCACCGCTGTCGGCGCGGTCCAGGCCCGCTATCAGGTTCAATAGCGTTGATTTGCCGACGCCGGAGTCGCCCATGATGGCGATGAATTCGCCTGCCTCCAGTTTGAAGTCCAGGTTGGCTAGGACTACGCGGTTTGTTGCGTAGGCTTTGCTCAGTGAGCGGCATTCTAGTGCGGGGCGGGGGGCCGGGGTCGGCATTTGGGTCCTTGAGGTGTTTGCTTTTTTTGTCTGCGACGCTGGTTGGTGGTTTGGGTTTTGTGCTGGCATCCGGTTTGGTTTTTTTGCCTTTGCGCTGGCATCCGCGTATTGCCTTCGTGGCGCGGCTGGTTTGGTTGTTCTAGCTCTTGCGCTGGCATCCGCGCTATGCCTTCGTGCTCCACGCGTCGCCCCTGTGCGGGGCGGCACCTACTTTTCTTTGCCGCCGCAAAGAAAAGTAGGCAAAAGAAAGCGGCTAACACCGCCAACATTTCTCCCTGCCTGAGGGCCCCCAAAGGGTCTTACGCTTCACACGGCAATCACGTGACTGATGTTCGTTGCCAGCGCTCTTGCTGTGCGTCTCACCTACTTCACGCACCTGCATTACAGTCTGCCGTGCCAGATAGTCCACCGCCGCCCAGGTGGCAAACTGTGTGTAGGCCATAGTGCCTTACATGCCTCACTCCGGACCGATAGCGCACGCGTTCCACCCTGTAAGAGCGCAAGGTTATACGACGCGACAACCTACACACAGTTTGCCACCTGGGCGGCGCAAACCATTCGCTGCCGCCTGCCCGTGCACGGGTATTCGAAGCGGGTGAGGCGCTCATTCGAAGCGTTGGCAACGCACGCAAACAAAGATGTTGCCGTGTGAAGCGTGGGGCCGTTGGGGGCCCGTGGACAAGAACACGAGCTGGCGGTGTGAGCCGCTTTCTTTTGCCTACTTTTCTTTGCGGCGGCAAAGAAAAGTAGGTGCCGCCCCGCACAGGGGCGACGCTTGAAGCACGCTAACAAAACGCGGATGCCAGCGAAAAGACCGGCACACCAAACCCGCCCGCGCCGAGAAAACGCAAACACGGATGCCAGCACAAAGCCCAAACCACCATCCAGCGTCGCAGACAAAAAAACCTCAAAACGTCAGATCATGCAACTTCTTCATCCCATCCAGCAGCCATTGAAAAATCGACTGCTCCGACTGAGCAACAGGCGTCGGCGTCCCGAGCTTACCCAACGTATCCTGCCTCCGCGACAGCATCTGACACATCTCCCTGGCGACATCGGGCTTATCCTTGAGCAGCGGCGTCAAGTCCTCCTTCTTCAACTGATAAACAGTCGCCGACGTAAGCGCCGAGATCGTCACACGCGCCGGCATGCCTGCCAGCAGACCGAATTCGCCCAACGCATCACCAGGACCAAGACGAGTCACTTCGACAGGCCCAGACGCATCTTCAGCCACAACAGAAAGCACACCCGAATCGACAATGGTCAAATGGTCGAGCACTTTGTCCGGCGTGACCACTGTATCGCCGCGCTCATACGAGCGACGTGAAAGCATAGGCGCGAGACGCTGCAACTCCTCCGCCGTCAACGCGGCGAATATCTCCACGCGCCTCAGCAGCGCAACGCGCGGATCGGTCTGCTGCGCCAGCGAAGGCGAAGAAGGCGCATACCCAACCCCGAGCGGCTTCAACTCGACGCCCGCCGCCTGCAACTGCCGGTAACACAAGTCAAAAAGCTCATTCGTGACGGCGAGTTTCTTGCCCATGTCGTCGACATACGCAGTCGCCTCGTACGTAACGGACATGATGCTGGTCCGCTTCACGATCGCATACGGCGCCGGATCGGCGATCACCGCTCGCACGCCCGCAAGCGCTCGTTCCAGCGCGGCCAGCACCACGCTCGGGCGCGCTTCGGGCGTGATTTCCAGCATGAGGGTGACGCCGTGCAGCGACGGCGGCCGGCTGCTGTTCGTGATCTTCGCCTTCGCCGCAACGGCATTCGGCACGATCACGATATTGCCTTGCGAGGTCAGCAGATGCGTCGCGCGCCAGTTCATCTCCAGCACCTTGCCCTCGACGCCGTCGATGATCACCCAGTTGCCGATGTGATACGGCTCGGTCGTGTTGATCACGATGCCGGCGAACACGTCGCTGAGCGTGCTCTGGATCGCAAGGCCAAGCACGATGGCGAGCGCGCCCGATGTCGCCACCAGCCCGCGCACCGGCAGCTCGAGCACGAAGCCGAGCGCCGCGACGACCGCCGCGAGAAACACCACCGCGCCGAACACGTCCGAGAAGAGCCGTTGGCGGCGCCAGGTCTGCGGCAACAGCAGCGTGTCGAGCGCCAGGCTCAGCAGGCGCGCACCCATCAGCCACCAGATGATTTCCAGCACCTGGCCAAGCACGTGCAACGGCTTCGAATCCGCGTAGGGCGCCTGCGAGAACGGACTCAGGCCCGAGCCGAATAGCAGCGCGCTGAACGCCGCGTAAATGCACAGGCGCACCAGCAGCCGCGCCACTTCGTTTTTGGGTGTGGTGCAACGCCAGATCACGACATCGACTGCGACGAGCGCAAAGCCAAAAATCAGCGGATTGTTCACGCACACTCCATAGCGGGGTTGAACGGTCAAAGCGACGTGCAGGCCAGCCGCTTGCAATCGTTGTTTCAATGGTCGTTTGCAACGGCTGTTTGCGACAGTAGCACGGCCTCGTGCAACGCGGCGTCATGTCCAGTTCCATGACGCCGCGCGTCGCGCATTCGGCCCATTTTTTACGACATTTTTAATCGCGATGCAGCAGAGCGGACGTGGGGTTCGGCACCCGCTGTTACTGCACGCGTCACTTCACATTGAACGAGTAGTCGCCGTGCGTGCGATGACCGTCCGATGCCACCGCGACCCAATGCACCGTGTATTTCCCTGCGGCCAGCGCGGGCAGCGCGACGGACGCGACGCTCGGCTGCTGCGCATCGACCGCCGATTTCGCGGTGCTCACCTGCTTGCCCGCCGCATCCGTGACGGTCAAGGAACTGAAGCCGGGCTCGAGCGGGCCATCGAAGGTGATGGTCACCCTGGCAGGCGCTTCGACGGTCGCGCCCGCGCCGGGCTCCTGCTTCTGCGGAAACACATGGGCCAGCGCCGCGAGCGGCGTCAGCATGAGTGACAGCGCGAGCGCCGCCACGAGTCGTGTCGTGTTCATGATGGTGTCCTCGTTACGGGAAAAGCGGTTTGCCGATGGTCGTGGGCGCGATGTCGTCGAAGAACAGATGCGCCTGCACCAGCACGCCGACATGCGAACCGCTTGCGTGATTCACGGGGATTTGCGCCTCGATGCCGAATTGCCCATAACGGTTGATCCAGATGACGCCGGGGTTGATCGTGCCCGTGGTTTGCCCCTGGCTGCGCGACAGCGGAATTTCAACGATCGGTATCAGGTTCGCGAGCGGCTGCGGCAAGCCGACGTCGCGCACATGCTGCTGCAAATAGGGCAGGCTGTATTGCACGGTCACGCCGTAGTTGAACGCGTTCGGCTGGCCCGCGCCCGTCGTGAGCGCGGGTCCTGCTTCGCCTGTGATCGCGATGGGGCGCAGATACGCGAGCGAATCGGGCAGGTCGCCGAAGCCCTTGCCGGCGAAGATCGTCGGCGAGATGGTCGAGAAGCTCTCGCCGATCGCGTGGCTGCCCGTGCCGCCCAGGTCCGCGTCCACACCGACAGACGTCATGAACTCGTGCGCTTCGTTCACATACAGCAGGTACTTGAGCCCGACGCTGAAGTTGTCGAAGCCGTGCGCGGTCGGATTGTTCTGCCCGACATAGGCGCCTCCGATCGACACCGCGAGGCGCGGCGTAATCAGCTTGTCGTATTCGAAGCTGAAGCTGTTGACGCTCTGGTCGCCATCGTCGCCGCGCACGCGCTGGTGGCCATATTCCAGATTGAGTTCGTCGCTGACGCCCGGATCGTCGACGGCCATCGTGGCGGGGAAGACGCGGTCGCCTGCAATGGCGTGCGCATGAGAAATGGACGGAACGAGCAGGGCTGCAAGGATGCAGCCGGCGAACGGCAGCGTGCCGCGCCTGGCGTGTCGGGTATTCATGTAGGTGATCCTGAGTGAGAGCGCGCGCCGGCCGCGTACGCGCCTGAAAGCGGCAACGCGGCGTGCGCGAAAACAGCAACACCGTGACGGCGTTGCGGGTACGCGGGTTCGACTCAGAGATGCACGGGCGGCGCGCGCGGCTGCGCGCTTTCGAACGGCGTGATGAGCGCGACGCTGTCGAACCGAACCGCCACGCGCTGCGTGATCGCGGCGACCGTCAGCGCGAACGTCGACGGCGACGCGGGCAGCACGGGAATATGCGCGAGCAGGCTGCAATAGCCGCACGCGTGCCAGTGCGAGGCGAGCGTGTGCGTATTGCCGGTGTCGTCCTCTTGGGTGTCGGCGGGACTGGCCGTTTGGGCGGAGCAGAGCGCAGCGGCGGGATCGTATGCGCCGCGGCTGGCCGCAATGGCCTGCGAGACAGTAGGTGCGAGCGCCGCCATCAGGATCGCAAGCAATCCGAGAATGCAGCCAATCTTCCGATGGAACCGGCTCGCCATGTTGAAAACGTGTGTAGATGCTGCGCGGATTATGACATTGGCGCGGCATACGGTGCATGCCCGCCGCGCATTCGGACAGGAAAATCTTCGCGAAGCTGTCGATTTGCTGTCGCGTCGATCGTCGTCTGTGTAGAACCGGGCAGCGGCGCTTTTTATGCCCGGCATCTGACGACTTTGCACAGGAGGCGGCAATGAACTACGTGGATGGATTCGTGGTGGCAGTGAAGGCGGAGAATCGCGAGGTTTACCGCAAGCACGCCGAGACGGCGGCGGGCGTGTTCAAGGAGTACGGCGCGCTGAACGTCGTCGAATGCTGGGGCGACGACGTGCCCGAAGGCAAGCTCACGTCGTTCCCGCTGGCCGTCAAGCGCGAGCCGGACGAAGTGGTCGTATTCTCTTGGGTCGTCTGGCCTTCGCGCGCGAAGCGCGACGAAGGCATGAGCAAGGTCATGGCCGATCCGCGTCTTCAACCGGATGTGATGACGATGCCGTTCGACGGCAAGCGGCTGATCTACGGCGGCTTCGAAGTGATCGTCGACGTGTGACGGCGTTCAGCGGGCGCTAGAGCGTTTCCGTGAACATGGGCGTCGTGCCGTCGCTGCTTTCGTAGTACTCCGCCGACGCCTGCCCACTCTGCGCGCCTTGCCCGAGCCGGATGATCGTGAAGCCGTGCATATAGATCTTGTCCGCCTCTTTCAGCAGCACGTTCTGCAGCGCGGGCGGATTGACGATACGTGTGTCCGGCGCGTTCTCCGGTCCGTCGACGATCACGGGCACCGCGCCATGGCCGATGCAGCGTCCGCGGTTCAATCCGAGGTACGGCTGATAGATGCTCAGGTTGTGCTCGTGGCCCCAGAACCATGCGCTAACCGGTTGCTTCGCGGCTTGTGCGAAACGCTGGAAGCTCGCGAGCAGCTTCGGGTTGTGCGCGACGAGCTTGCCGCCCGTCTGCAACGGTCCAATCTGCGACAGCGCGGAAAACAGCTGGTGATGCGACAGCAGGATCGTCTTGCCGCTGAATTCGGCGATGCGCTCGACGATCCAGTCCTCTTCGTCCTGCTCGATAAACGTGAGGACTTCCGTTCCGTCGAACGGGTTGTAGTCGTGCAGCCCTGTGTCCAGCGCGATGAACTGCCAGTCGTCGTTGCGCAGGCAGAAGAAGCTGGCAGGCTGAAGGCGCGCGTGATCGTTGAGCGTGTCGATCAGCCCGTAATAGCCGGCGCCGCCCGAGTACATGTCGTGGTTGCCCGAAAGCGTGTAGACGGGCACGTCCTTCGTGCTGCGCGAAAGCACGCTGTCGACGATGTTCCTGAAGTTCGCATCGCATTCCTGCGGGGTGCCCGAATAGTAGATGTCGCCGAGATGAATCACGACGTCGGGGTTTTGCAGCGCGGCCTGCTTCAGCAGATCCACAGCGACGTCCGTCCCGGTGCCCCAGTCGGCGATCAGCGCGACTGTTGCGCCTGCTTTCAGTGGAACCGTCACTGGGCCGATCGCGGCCGCGCGCCGGTAAGGAATCGACGCGCGCTTGCCGTCCGGGCCGAAGTACTGCATGTAGCTCTCGATGACCTTGATCCACGCCGGATCGCAGACGTTGAACCGCAGGTCGTTCTCGATGCTGTCGGCGCCGGCCGCGTCGCCGCGGGCGCGGGCTTCCATCAGCGCGAAGCCCATCTTCGCGCAGGTCCAGGCGTCCTGCGCGACTTCGTCCGGTGCGACGTCGGGCAAGGCCGATTCGCCTTGCGACTTCAGCGACGCAATCGTCGCTGCCGCATTGACGAGCGCGTTGTTCGCTCCAGGCCGCGAGGCGAGCGTCGTGGAAGGCGTCGTACTGCGCACGACCTGATCGACGGCTGACTGGAACAGCGAGACGAATTGATCGCGGAAGCTCTCGGGTTCGACGGCCATGGCGGTCTCCAATGATCGGATTGGCAAAATCCGTATTGCATATTGCGGCTTTTCGAATTGAATGCGAAAGCCGGGAGTAATGTTCGCGGTATTGAAGCTTGAAGCAGGCGACAGGCTAGTGGATCAATTCAGCTAACACCAAGACGATTGGCTCAACACAATTTGCATGAAGGGCAATGCGTGATCCGATATAGCCGGGCATTTTTTGAACTGCAATGGCGTTTTGCCGAGCGCGTTGCTGCTATGTCGGGCATGCCGCACGAGCAGGTGCTGCTGCATTAGACGAATTTCTATATCCGCTTTGGACTCGGCCGCGAATTCGATGTTAACCAGGCTTTATGGCCAATTTATATTGACGGTTTGACAAATGCGGTTGAGCCGGCGGACTGGACCTGGCGGTTTTTTCTCACGCGCGAACCTGTGCCGCCGCGCTCATTGCTTGCGACTTCTGGATGCTTTTCCTATTCAAATGCGGGCGATTTCGCCAATGCTGAATCGCTCGATTGCTCGCCGTCGATGCGCCCATCGCCGGGTTCGACGGCTTCTATCGCGCCTGCTGATTCACCTGAGCCACTCAAACCATTCAAGCTTTTCGCGCCGCTGCCGATAACGTGTCTGGCCGTCCCTCCTGCAAAGCCCTATCCAAGATGCGTTTGTCCAAGACCGAGTCCGTACTGCTCACCGTTGCCGTGTTCGCCGTCGTCAGTTTCAGCGGCTGGCTCCAGAGCGAAATGAAGCACGCCGCGCGTGAGCGCAACCGGCACGACATCGGCACGATCGTCGAAGCCGCCTGCGCAAACCTGAACGCCGCCGAGCTCGAATCCAGCGACGCCGGCCAGCTGCAATGCGGCACGATTGCGCATGAAGCGCCGCGCGAAGCGTCCTCGGCGCCCGAGGCTTTGACGGCAGCCGCGACGAGCGCCGCATCGACAGTTCCTAATCCTTAGGCTCTTTTGCCGGGCACACGCTACACTGCGCGACGCGCGTGGCGAAGCTGCGCAGCCAGCACCGATGCGGCTTTCATCGACAATACCTCACGCGCTGATATACTAAATACGTTCACAGTCCGCGTGACGATGAGGGCAGTAGACGGGCGCGGGTACGGGAGCGGCACAGTGCGCCGCTCGAGCCAACTACGGTGCTCATTCGCACCGACCGGATCAGAGGCGATGCATGTCGTCAGAACTTGACAGTCAGCCAGCGGCTACGCCGTTCACCCTGTCACTGCAACCTATCGGGACGAGCGCCAGTCTGCGTGATCGCGCATACGCGATGCTGCGCGCGGCAATCGCCGATGCCGATATCTATGCGTCGCGCGACGAAATACGCCTCGACGACCGCGCGCTGAGCGAATCGCTGGGCGTGAGCCGTACGCCAGTGCGCGAGGCGATGACGCTGCTCGAACAGGAAGGCTTCGTACGCACGATCCCACGCCGGGGCATCTACATCGTGCGCAAGAGCAAGCGCGAGATCGTCGAGATGATCCAGATGTGGGCCGCACTGGAAAGCATGGCCGCGCGTCTTGCCACGCTGCACGCAACGGACGAAGAAATCGCGCGGCTGCGTCACATGTTCGACCAGTTCCGCGATTCGACGCCGGCCGAACATATCGCCGAGTACTCGGATGCGAACATTGCGTTCCATCAGGCCATCGTCGAGTTGTCGAAGTCGCAGATCATCCTCGACACGATCAAGAACATCTTTATCCACGTGCGCGCGATCCGTCGCATGACGATTTCGCAAAGCGACCGCGCGTCGCGTTCGATCGTCGATCATCTGCGCATCATCGAGGCACTGGAAAAGCGCGACACCGAACTCGCCGAGCGTCTGGTGCGCCAGCACTCGCTCGACCTCGCCGCCTTCATCGAGGCAAATTGCGACTTTCTCGATTGAGAGCAGTCGCTTCTCTCTGATCTACCGCGGACATCCGTTCCCGGATGTCCGCATCTTCCCTCATTGCCAACCGGCGAGCTTCTCTGCGCGCCCCGTGCCATCGCATCCATAAACGATCGCGAATGCATTCGATAAGTTTCTTTAATTATTCCCAATCCCCTGTGCGCTCTTACGATGGGTTCTCCCAGATGCGTTCCGTTTTAAGGGTTAACGCGTGCAATGACCGTTTTTAAGCGCAACGCATTGGGGAAAATCCGCAGGCCGCTGGAATAAAAATGTAAAGACTGAAACCTGTTTGAATGGTTAACTACGCAGGTCTGTCGAAAGTCCCCAGCGCCGGGTAGAAGAGAACAGCAAGGCGGATGCGGGCAGCGCGATCACGAATCGCGCCGCTTGCATCGAAAACACTAGAAATGCGGAGACGATGCTCATGAATGGAAACACCCGACAGGCGACGGGAAGCGGTCTATTTTCGAACCGTTGGTGTCAATTGGTGATCGGCATGCTGTGCATGGCACTGGTCGCCAACCTTCAATATGCCTGGACGCTCTTCGTCGCGCCGATGAACGCGCGGCACCACTGGGGCGAAGCATCGATTCAGCTTGCGTTCTCGATCTTCATTGTCACGGAGACGTGGCTCGTACCTGTAGAAGGATGGCTCGTCGACCGTTTCGGTCCGCGTCCCGTCGTCGCGGTCGGCGCGATCTGCGCGGGCCTCGCGTGGATGCTGTTCGCGCATGCGACGACGCTGCCTGAGCTGTATATCGGCTCCGTCGTCGCCGGCATCGGCGCGGGCGGCGTGTACGGCACGTGCGTCGGCAATGCGCTGAAGTGGTTCCCGGACAAGCGCGGTCTCGCGGCGGGCCTGACGGCGGCGGGTTTCGGCGCGGGCGCGGCCGTGACTGTGATTCCGATTGCAAACATGATTACGCGCTCAGGTTATGAGCACACGTTGCTGTTCTTCGGCATCCTGCAAGGCGCGGCGATCTTCGTGCTGGCGCTGCTGCTGCACAAGCCGTCGACGCGCGCCGTATCGAACATCAAGCGCAAGTTCGCGGTGAGCAAGATCGACTACACGCCAGGGCAGATGATCAAGACGCCCGTGTTCTGGGTGATCTATGCAGCGTTCGTCGCGGTCGCGGCGGGCGGCCTGATGGCGACGGCCCAGCTCGGCCCGATCGCGAAGGACTGGGGACTCGCGAAACTGCCGATGACGATGTTCGGCATGACGCTGCCGCTTCTCACGATGACGCTGTCCATCGACAACATCTGCAACGGCTTCACGCGTCCGCTGTGCGGCTTCATCTCGGACAAGATCGGCCGTGAGAACACGATGTTCGCGATCTTCATCGGCGAAGGGCTCGCGTTACTCGGCATGATGCACTACGGTCAAAACCCGTACGCGTTCATGACGTTCGCGGCGCTGATCTTCCTGTTCTGGGGCGAGATCTTCTCGATCTTCCCGGCCATCTGCGCGGATACGTTCGGCAGCAAGTTCGCTGCGTCGAATGCTGGCACGCTCTATACGGCGAAGGGCACGGCGGCGCTGCTGGTGCCGCTCGCGTCGGTGTTGTCGGCCACGGGCGGCTGGAACCTGGTGTTCATCGTCTCGGCCGTCGTTACGATAGCGGCGGGCGTGTCGGCCAAGTTCGTGCTCGCACCGATGCGCGCACGGTTGATCGAGTCGGGGACGTCTGCGTCCTCTTCGTCGGCCAACGCGTCGCGATTAAGCGCAAGCTCGGGCGAGTGAGGCAGGGCGCCGTTCCGGCGCTGCGGATTCATCATTGAAATCTTGAAGCGGTGCGCGGCCTGAAGGGGCGGCGCGCCGCTTTGTTTTTTTGTCCGCCTGAATCTCGCGGGTTTGCGCCGACCCCACTCTCTCAACAACTCAACAATCGACGAGCCAATAAAAAATGTCCCGCGCTTCATCAGCGCGGGAGATTGCTTGCGTCCTGCTTCGTGTGCGGCTTGCCGTTCTTCAGGCGCCTGCAAGAGCAGGCACACCGTCATCGGCAAAGTACTGCGAAAACGAAAAGCCCGAACGATTCGAACGATGCGCATCGCTCGACGCCTCGATACGCGTCGGCAGCACCTCGGCCGTGTGCGCGCTCTTCTTCGCGAGAATCGCCGCGCTCAGGAACTCGGCGCTGTACGCATTGAGCAAATGCGCCTGATGCGCCTCCAGATAGGCGACGACGCGGGCGTGCTCGCCGTCGATCGTCGCAAGCGACGTCAGCGTCTGCGCGTCCCAGCGGAAGCGCAAACCGAGGTCGGCGAATGCGCTGTTGAACGCGCACAGCTGCGCCTCGATTGCGCGCTCGTAGTGAGTCCGGTGTTGATCGTGTGCGTTGCGCATCATGCTCTCCAGTTCATCGATTGCGTGAAGACAGCTTAGGCGCGTCGATAGATTCACGATAGTTAAAGTTTTCTTTGAAAACTATTCGCTAACGTTTATGGATAGCCTGCTACAGACCTAGGGTGCAGGAGAATTGGTGGCGACTAGATATGTGATATACAGTATTGCACATATGCAAAGCGGTATTTTCAGACATGCAGAAAGGCCGAACGACCGCGCCTGATCCGGCGCTTCCGTCGAGCGGGCCACCACCGTTTTCGACACCGAGGAGACACGTCGACCATGTCCACCGACACGCAAGAAAATGTCCGCACGATCCCGTTGAGCCTGAATCTCACGCCGATCAGCGCGACAGCTTCGCTGCGGGATCAGGCGTACGCGCGACTCAAGCACGCGATCGCGAACACCGACATCTATCACTCGCGCACCGAAGTGCGGCTGGATGAAAAGGAATTGACCGAGGCGCTCGGCGTGAGCCGCACGCCAGTGCGCGAGGCGATGACGCTGCTCGAACAGGAAGGCTTTCTGCGCACGGTGCCGCGCCGCGGCGTCTACATCCTGCGCAAGACGAAGAAAGAGATCGTCGAGATGATCTGCATGTGGGCCGCGCTCGAAAGCGTGGCGGCGCGTCTGGCGACACAGCGCGCTTCGAACGAAGACATTGCCGGGCTGCGCGCGATGTTCGACGACTTCCATTCGACCATGCCAACCGATCACATCGAGGAGTACTCCGAGGTGAACATCGCGTTTCACCAGGCGCTCGTCGAGCTATCCGGCTCTCAGATCATCCTCGACACGATCAAGAACATCTTCATGCACGTGCGCGCGATACGCCGCATGACGATCGCGCAGAGCGACCGCGCGTCGCGTTCGATCGAAGACCACATGCGCATCATCGAGGCACTCGAAGCACGCGATACCGAACGCGTCGAGACATTGGTGCGTCAGCACTCGCTCGATCTCGCGCTGTATGTCGAAGCGCATTGCGATTTTCTGGACTGAGGGCCGCCGCCACTGACATAAAGCGACCCCAGGACTATCCCGAACGGGCACTTGATGCGATGCACGATTCAGGCGCCCAGACCCTTCAGACACAAAGCGCTAGCCAACTTTTGCACTGCAGCAACACCGGATGAAACTTGAAGCACCTGCAAAAATCCGTTGACTAATATTGTGTTTGGAATATTGTATATCACGAGACGCCACACAACACCCGGCCAAGGAGGAGACGTCATGGCAGATGTACTTGAGATCAGACCGCAAGAATCCGCTGAAGAGAACGCACAACAAACGACGGACGGTTTCCACCTCGTCATTGATGCACTTAAAGCGAACGACATCGACACGATTTTTGGTCTGGTCGGCATTCCTATCACCGACCTCGCGCGCCTCGCGCAAGCCGAAGGAATGCGCTTTATCGGTTTTCGTCACGAGCAGCACGCAGGTCATGCAGCCGCTATCGCGGGCTACATGACGCAAAAGCCCGGCATCTGTCTCACAGTGTCCGCACCGGGCTTCCTGAACGGCCTCACGGCGCTCGCCAACGCCACGACGAACTGCTTCCCGATGATCCTGATCAGCGGATCGAGCGAACGCGAAATCGTCGACCTGCAGCAAGGCGATTACGAAGAGATGGACCAGTTGAACGCGGCGAAGCCGTACGCGAAGGCTGCGTATCGCGTGCTGCACGCGGAAGACATCGGCGTCGGCCTCGCGCGTGCGATTCGCGCTGCCGTGTCGGGCCGTCCGGGCGGCGTGTATCTGGATCTGCCGGCGAAGCTGCTGTCGCAGACCATCGACGCCGTGAAAGCGAAGCAGTCGATCATCCGTGTGATCGACGCCGCGCCGCGCCAGTTGCCCGCGCCCGATTCCGTCAAGCGCGCGATCGATCTGCTGAAGGGCGCAAAGCGTCCGCTGGTGCTGCTCGGCAAGGGCGCAGCGTACTCGCAGGCCGACAAGGAGATCCGCGCGTTCATCGAAAAGACGGGCATTCCGTATCTGCCGATGTCGATGGCCAAGGGCCTGCTGCCCGACACGCATGAGCAATCGGCTTCGGCTGCGCGTTCGTTCGTGCTGGCCGAGTCGGACGTCGTCGTGCTGATCGGCGCGCGTCTGAACTGGCTGCTGTCGCACGGTAAGGGCAAGACGTGGGGCAAGCCGAAGCAGTTCGTGCAGATCGATATCTCGGCGCAGGAAATGGATAGCAACGTCGCGATCGCGGCGCCTATCGTTGGCGATATCGGTTCGTGCGTCGCGTCGCTCCTCGATCAGGTTGGTGACAACTTCCCGCAGCCGCCGAAGGAATGGCTCGACGCCGTCAGCGAGAAGAAGAACACGAACCTCCAGAAGATGGCCGCGACGCTCGCGAAGAATCCGTCGCCGATGAACTTCCACAGCGCGCTGCGCGTGCTGCGCGACATCGTCAAGGCGAACCCCGACATCAACGTCGTCAACGAAGGCGCGAACACGCTCGACTATGCGCGCGCCATCATCGACATGTATCAGCCGCGCAAGCGCTTTGACTCGGGTACGTGGGGCGTGATGGGCATCGGCATGGGCTTCGCGATCGGTGCAGCCGTGACGAGCGGCAAGCCGGTGCTCGCGATCGAAGGCGATAGCGCGTTCGGCTTCAGCGGTATGGAACTCGAAACGATCTGCCGTTACGACCTGCCCGTGTGCACGATCATCTTCAACAACAACGGTGTGTATCGCGGCACCGACGTGAATCCCACGGGCGGCAAGGACGTTGCGCCGACGGTGTTCGTGAAGGACGCGCGCTACGACAAGATGATCGAGGCATTCGGCGGCATCGGCTACAACGTGACGACGCCGGAAGAACTGGATAAAGCGGTGAAGGAAGCGATCGCATCCGGCAAGCCGACGCTCATCAACGCAGTGATCGACGAAGCGGCCGGCACCGAAAGCGGACGCTTGACAAATCTGAACCCGCAAAGCGCGGCAATGAAAAAGTGACATCAGCCAACCACGGAGATACAAAAGTGAGCAAACCACTCGAAGGCGTCAAGATCATTGACTTCACGCACGTCCAGGCCGGTCCTGCGTGCACCCAGTTGCTTGCCTGGTTCGGCGCGGATGTGATCAAGGTCGAGCGCCCCGGTTCGGGCGACGTGACGCGCAACCAGCTGCGCGACATTCCGGAAGCCGACGCGCTGTACTTCACGATGCTCAACAGCAACAAGCGTTCGCTGACACTCGACACGAAGACGCAGGACGGCAAGGAAGTGCTCGAGAAGCTGATTCAGGAATCGGATGTGCTGGTCGAAAACTTCGCACCGGGCGCGCTGGACCGCATGGGCTTCACGTGGGAGCGCATCAACGAACTGAACCCGAAGATGATCGTGGCTTCCGTGAAGGGCTTCAGCGACGGCCACCACTACGACGACCTGAAGGTCTATGAAAACGTCGCGCAATGCGCGGGCGGCGCGGCCTCGACGACGGGCTTCTGGGACGGCCCGCCGACGGTCAGCGCAGCGGCGCTCGGCGACAGCAACACGGGCATGCATCTGGCCATCGGCATTCTCACGGCGCTGATCGGCCGCGACAAGACGGGCAAGGGGCAGAAGGTGGCCGTGTCGATGCAGGACAGCGTGATCAACCTGTGCCGCGTGAAGCTGCGCGACCAGCAGCGTCTGGACCGCGTCGGTTACCTCGAAGAGTATCCGCAGTATCCGCACGGCGAATTCACCGATGTCGTGCCGCGCGGCGGCAATGCGGGCGGTGGCGGCCAGCCGGGCTGGGTGCTCAAGTGCAAGGGCTGGGAAACGGACCCGAACGCGTACATCTACTTCACGATTCAGGGCCACGCGTGGGATCCGATCTGCCGCGCGATCGGCAAGCCGGAATGGATCGACGACCCGGCATACAAGACGGCCCAGGCACGTCAGCCGCACATTTTCGATATCTTCAACACGATCGAAGCGTGGCTCGCCGACAAGACGAAGTTCGAAGCTGTCGACATCCTGCGCAAGTTCGACATTCCGTGCTCGCCTGTTCTGTCGATGAAGGAAATCGCCAACGACGAGTCGCTGCGTGCGAGCGGCACGATCGTCGAAGTGGACCACAAGGCGCGCGGCAAGTACCTGACGGTTGGCAGCCCGATCAAGTTCTCGGACATGAAGCCCGAGATCACGGGTTCGCCGCTGCTCGGCGAGCACACGGAAGAAGTGCTGAAGGACCTCGGCTACAGCTTCGATCAGATCGCGAACTTGCGGGAAGCGAAAGTGGTGTAATTGTCACCGGCGTATCAATGGGCTCCGGGTTGGACAGGAGAGACGGAGCCCACACGAACAGCGCCCGCGTGGCGCTGTTTTTACTGAGCGGCAGCGAGCCCATAACACACGAGCCCCTATATGCAAGCAGCCATCGATTTTGAACAACTGGTGCACGCGATCGGCGATGCCGTCGTGATTTCGGACCAGCACGGCGCGATCACGCTGTGGAATCCCGCGGCGGAGCGCATCTTTGGTTTTACGCAGGAAGACGCGCTGGGTCAGTCGCTCGATTTGATTATTCCCGAGCGTTTGCGCGGGCGTCACTGGGAAGGCTATGAAAAGACCATGGCGACGGGACAGACGCGCTATGGCAACGATCTGCTTCGCGTGCCTGCGATTCATAAGGACGGGCGGGCGTTGTCGATTGCTTTTACGGTTGCACTGTTGTATTCACCCGAGCGCGAATTGACGGGCATTGTTGCGGTGATCCGCGATGAAACCGCGCGCTTCCAGGAAGACCGCAATCTGCGCAAGCGCATCGCGGAACTTGAGGCGCGCGTTGGCGCCTGAGGTGTTCTCGAAGGCGGTGTGCGCCGCCTTGCACTCGCGCAGTCAATATCAACGTCGATCGTCGTTGCGGCGATTCAGTACGGAGAACATCGATGCGTGTGGAAATTTTTGGACCTTATCAGGTCGAGCTGTCTGCTATGCAGTTTATTCATAACGGTGGGTGGGCGGCGTTTGCCGCCGTGCGCAAACTGGATGATGGGGCTGATGTGCCCGTTCATGTTTTGCCTTTCCAACATGTTGTTGATCACACTGTGTTCGCAACTGAGGCGGCTGCTATTGCCGCTGCGCGCGGCGTAGCTGTTGCGGTTATTGGGCCGCAGGCCGTATAGGCTTTTTGCCGTGCGGCGCGGGGGATTTTTGTTGGCGCCTGAGGTTTGGTTTTTTTGCCTTTGCGCTGGCATCCGCGTTACGGTGTTTGCTGCGCAAGCGGTTGGTTCTTTTGCCTCGGTGCTGGCATCCGCGCTATGCCTTCGTGCTTCACGCGTCGCCCCTGTGCGGGGCGGCACCTACTTTTCTTTGCCGCCGCAAAGAAAAGTAGGCAAAAGAAAGCGGCTCACACCGCCAGCCCATGTTCTTATCCACGGGCCCCCAACGTCCCCACACTTCACGCGGCAGCATTTCTGTTCGCGTGAGTTGCCAACGCTCTCTCCATACGCATCACCCGCTTCACGCTCCCGCGTCGCCGCGCGCGTGACCAAATTTCCCACGTTCTATAGCGGCAAACGGTGTGTAGGCCATCGCGCCGCATATGCCTTACTTCGGACCGAAAGCGCACGCATACCTCCATGTAGGAGCGCTGCCTTGTCGAAGGCACGACCTACACACAGTTTGCCGCTATGGGGCCGTGGATATTCCATATCGTGGGTCATGACGTCGGTGCGTGAAACGGGGGAGGCGCTTGATAAGTACGTTGGCAACGTGCGTTGGCTATTTCGTTGCCGTGTGAAGCGTCGGGACGTTGGGGGCCCGTGGGTAATAACAAGAATTAGCGGTGTTAGCCGCTTTCTTTTGCCTACTTTTCTTTGCGGCGGCAAAGAAAAGTAGGTGCCGCCCCGCACAGGGGCAACGCCTGCGCCGCGTAGGCGCCACGCGGATGCCAGCCAAAAAAGCCCGCGCCGCAGACGCAAAAAAACCACGGACCACGAACAAAAATCACTCAGCGCCAGCGCCAACCCCGACCTTGGGGTTTATCCCCACTAAAAACCTGGCAAAAAAGCTTGCTCAAATACCGGGCTGTAAATACGATATATCACATATCAGGCGTGTTCAAATCCCGGGCAAAAACCCCCCGACATGCGCAAGCAACACATTCAACAATGATGGGAGACGTAGCATGGGCAAGGCACTCGACGGTGTGCGCATTCTCGATTTCACCCACGTGCAATCAGGCCCGACCTGCACGCAGTTGCTCGCATGGTTCGGCGCAGACGTGATCAAGGTAGAGCGCGCGGGCGCAGGCGACATCACGCGCGAACAGCTGCGCGATATCCCCGACGCGGACAGCCTGTACTTCACGATGCTCAACCACAACAAGCGCTCGGTCACCATCGACACGAAGAATCCCGAAGGCAAGCTCGTGCTCGAGGCGCTGATCCAGAAGTGCGACGTGCTGGTGGAGAACTTCGCGCCGGGCGCACTGGACCGCATGGGGTTCACGTGGGAGCGCATCCAGGAGCTGAACCCGAAGATGATCGTCGCGTCGGTGAAGGGCTTCGGTCCCGGGCCGTACGAAGACTGCAAGGTCTACGAGAACGTCGCGCAGTGCGTGGGCGGCGCGGCCTCGACCACGGGCTTCGATGACGGCCCGCCGGTTGTAACAGGCGCACAGATCGGCGACAGCGGTACGGGTCTGCATCTGGCGCTGGGCATCGTGACGGCGCTCTATCAGCGCACGATGACGGGCCGCGGCCAGAAGGTGCTCGCAGCGATGCAGGACGGCGTGCTGAACCTGTGCCGCGTGAAGCTGCGCGACCAGCAGCGGCTCGAACGCACGGGCGTGATGAAGGAGTACCCGCAGTACCCGAACGGCACGTTCGGCGAGGCGGTACCGCGCGCGGGCAATGCATCGGGCGGCGGACAGCCGGGCTGGATCCTGAAGTGCAAGGGCTGGGAGCACGATCCGAACGCGTACATCTACTTCATCACGCAGGCACCCGTGTGGGTGAAGATCTGCAACGTGATCGGCAAGGAAGAGTGGGCTACCGACCCCGAGTACGCGACACCGAGCGCACGCCTGCCGCGCCTGAAAGACATCTTCGCGGAGATCGAACGCTGGACGATGACGAAGACCAAGTTCGAGGCGATGGAGATCCTGAACAAGTACGACATTCCGTGCGGACCGATCCTGTCGATGAAGGAGATCGCGGAAGACGACTCGCTGCGCAAAACGGGGACGATCGTCGAGGTCGATCACCCGGTGCGCGGCAAATATCTGACGGTGGGCAACCCGATCAAGCTGTCGGACAGCCCGACGGACGTGACACGTTCGCCGCTGCTCGGCGAGCACACGGACGAAGTGATGGCCGAACTCGGCTATTCGCGTGAACAGATCGAAGCGCTGCGGACAGTCGGCGCTATCTGAAGATTCAAACTCGTGACGCGGGCGTATTCACCGTGTCGGTCGACAAAAAATTTGTGGAGACAGTTTCGATGACATCGTGGATACGCTTCCGGCAGCCGCAAGGTCATATCGGTTTCGGCGTGCTGGACAACGGCAACATCGCCGAATTCGAAGGCGACATGTTCGGCGACGCAACAGCGACGGGAAAGCAGTGGCAACAGGACGACGTCGAGTTGCTGAGCCCCTGCCTGCCGACCAAGGTCGTCGCGCTCTGGAACAACTTTCATGCGCTGTCGCAGAAGCTCGGCAAGGCGGCGCCGTCGCATCCGCTCTTTCTGATCAAGCCGCCGATGTCGGTGATCGGCCCCGGCGCGCCCATTCGCCGCCCCAAAGGCTATAGCGGCAAGATCGCCTATGAAGGCGAACTCGGCATCGTGATCGGCAAGCGCTGCACCAATGTCTCGCCCGAAGAAGCGGACGGCTACATCTTCGGCTACACCTGCATCAACGACGTCACGGCCGTCGACCTGCTGAACGAAGACCCGAATTTCGCGCAATGGTGCCGCTCGAAAGGCTTTGATACGTTCAGCTGCATCGGGCCCGTGATCAAGACACAGTTCGATTGGCGCAATGCGAATGTCGTCACGCGCCTCGACGATGTCGAGCGACAGAACTATCCGATCTCCGACATGATCTTCACGCCTGCGGAACAGGTCAGCATGATCTCGCACGACATGACGCTGATGCCCGGCGACGTGATCGCATGCGGGACGTCGGTCGGCGTCGGCTCGATCAAGGACGGCTCGACGGTCGTCGTATCGATCGACGGCATCGGCGCGCTGCCGAACCAGCTCGCGGTCGCAAGGCAGCTCGAGACGGCGGCCTGAAGAACGCGCACTGAGGAACACGCACTGAGCATGCAATGAGAGCCGGACGCGTCATCGCCAATGAGTCGACCATGAATCGACAATGACGGCGCGCGCTGCGTCGCGAGACGCCCGGCTCGATCTCACTGATCACTTCTTGGAATGGGAGCAGATAGATGAAGATCTGTGTTTATGGAGCCGGCGCGATTGGCGCCTATGTAGGCGCGGAACTGGCGCTTGCGGGCGCGGATGTCAGTTTCGTCGCACGCGGCCCGCATCTTGCCGCGATGCAACGCAACGGCGTGCGTCTGCTGATCGACGATACCGAGCGTGTCGTCAACGTACGTTGTTCGTCGGACCCGCGCGAGTTGGGGCCGCAGGACTACGTGATAATCGCGCTGAAGGCGCATTCGGTGCCGGGCGTCGTCGACGCAATGCAGCCGCTGCTCGGGCCCGAGACGGCCATCGTGACGGCCGTCAACGGCATTCCGTACTGGTATTTCTACAAGCATGGCGGCGAGTTCGCGAACACGACGCTCGAAAGCATCGACCCGGGTGGCACGCAATGGCAGAAGCTTGGACCCGAGCGCGCGATCGGCTGTGTCGTCTATCCCGCCGCGGAGATCGTCGAGCCGGGCGTGATCAAGCATGTGTACGGCAAGAAGTTTCCGATCGGCGAGCCGGACGGCACGCGTTCGCCGCGGGTCGAAGCGCTGTCGCAGATCATGGTCGCAGCAGGACTCGACGCGCCCATTCGCGACAACATCCGCGATGAAATCTGGCTGAAACTGTGGGGCAATCTGTGCTTTAACCCGATCAGCGCATTGACGCACGCGACCCTCGATGTCATCACGAGTCACGTCGGCACGCGCGCCGTCGCGAAGACGATGATGCTCGAAGCGAAATCCGTGGCGGATCGTTTCGGCGTGCATTTCCGGGTGGATGTCGAGCGGCGTATCGATGGCGCGGGCGCGGTGGGCGCGCACAAGACCTCGATGCTGCAGGATCTCGAAGCGGGACGTCCGATGGAAATCGATCCGCTGCTGACCGTCGTGCAGGAAATGGGCCGGCTGGTCGGGCATGAAACGCCGACCGTCGATACCGTTCTCGCGTTGATCAAGCTGCGCGAGCAGATTGCGCAGCAGAAGGATGGCGCGCCAGCGGCGAAGCCGGAACACGCTGCGCCGAGCGCGAAGGCTGCATAAGTAGCGCGGTTTCGTATTGAGGAGTCAAGCGCGCGCGGGCCGTCACACAGCCCGCGTGCCACTTTCCCATCAGCCGACGCAGGCTTCCTCACCCCGCCCGACACTATGGCCGACCCACAGCCCGGCGTCGTAGGCCGCTTCGAGCGCGGCGAGCACATCCGGATGCTCGTTCAGTTCCTCGATGCCGAGCGCTTCGCGCGCGATCAAGCCAAGCAGTTCGAGACGCTCTTCATAGATGGGGCTTTTCATGGCACCTCCTTCAAGGTTGAAATCGCTGCGGCAGCATTCGCTGGCGTGTCGCGCATGACACGGTTTTTCTCATTGCCGTTGTCGAAACTGAACGTGGGCCGGAAGCAAGCCCGTCAGCGGCAGGAGCGCGATTGCTGTGATCGAAATCGACCTGGAGAGATGCGGTGAACGCGAATGCGCGTGTTGATCTCTGGCTTCCGTCTCAGGTTGAATCAGTGTGCGATTCAATAGTAGGCAAATGCGGGTTGCCTTGCGCGTGGTCAAGCGCCGCATATCGAAGTACTACTCGAATCGCGTGACAGCGGCAGGTATTCCGGCAATGGAATGAGGTCGATGCCAAAGTGGAATGAGCCTGCTATTCTTCGTACGATTGACGGCCTCGGTCAGAAGACGTGCATCACGCCGACGTAGGCGCCCGTTTGCGATTCGCCGGGCAACGGGTTCGTGTTCGCGCTGCCCGTCGCATCGCGCGAGGTCGCGAGCAGCGAGAAGTTCGCGTGGCTGCTGTTGCGCATGTAGGCGACCGTGCCGTAGAGGAAAGTGCGCTGGCTCAGGTTGTAGGTGGACCCGAGCACGAACATCGTCGCGTGTCCGGCGGGATCGTGCGTCGCGTCGCCGGAGCCTTCGCTCAGATGGACGTAGAAGGCAGCCGCCGTCACGGCGAATTGATGCGTGGCTTCCCACGTCGCACCGAGCCAGTAGTAGTCGGCGCTGTCGGCGAGGCCCGCTGGCGTATCGGGCGCGGCGAGGTGTGTATAGGCGCCCTGAATCTTTACCTTCGATACACGCACATTCGCGCCGACAAAGTATTCGCGCGAACTCGTGAAGACGTTGGTCATGCGTCCATTCACGTCGCGCAGTTCGTCGTAGATGCCGCGCACGTCGAACAGTGTCGAGTGATACGTGAGCATGATGCCGTCCGAGCGGCCGAACTCGCCGGGCGCGCCGCGATTGAAGCCGTCCGCCTGATTGCCCAACGCGTATTGCCCTTGGACATCGAAGCCGTAAAAAACGGGGCTGTGATACTCGATGTTATTGCTCGTCTGTTGCCAGTTGCGCCCACGCACGAGCGATGCCGACGAGAAAGCCTGCTGCACGAAGGGATCGAATTCCCATACGCCGTCGCTATCGATGAACAGGTTTCGGCCCGCCTGAATCTGGCCGTAGCGTTTGTCAGCGAGTCCGACATACGCGCGGCGCGAGAACAGCCGGCCGCCGCTCGTCGTGCCGTTCATCACCTGCAGTCCCGTTTCCAGATCGAACACCGACGACATGCCGCCGCCAAGATCTTCCGATCCCTTGAAGCCCAGCATGCTGGTGCCCCAGTCGCCGCCTTCGGCCGTCCAGCTGGAGGTGCTGCCGCCCGAAGGCGTCGCGATGTGATTCAGATACTGGACACCGCCATCGATGCGGCCATAGAGCGTCACGCTGTTCTGCGCGAACGCGACGGGAGAGGCGAGCGCGAGCAGCGCGGCGAGCCGGGTGCGTAATCTCATGGGCGTCTCTTCGTATCCTCGATGCGTGGATAACTCGTTATCTGGACATTGCGCCGGATGGTCACGCGTTATGCATGAATGTGTTCTCGTGCGCCCGGCGAATGTCAGTCGGATGCTAGTACTGTTTGAAGAATCGTGCTCGCAATCGCCCGAGACGCCGACTTCTCAGTGATTGCGGGCGCCGCGCGGCATCCGTCCCGCCGGCTGCAATATTTTTATCCCGGTCCTACACTCGCGAATGCAGCGTCACGATGCGGGACGATAGCGCGTTGCGCGCGTCTTGTCCGCGATCCGTTTATCGCACGATTGAAAGGAAACACGATGGATCTCAAGATCAGAAACAAGCTTGCGCTCGTAACGGGCTCCACCAAAGGCATCGGTCATGCGATCGCCGTCGGGCTCGCGCGCGAAGGCGTGAACGTGATCGTCAACGGCCGCTCGCAGCAATCGGTCGATCACGCCATCGAGACGCTGCGCGCGCAAGTGCCCGACGCGACCGTGCAAGGATTCGCCGGCGATGTGTCGGACGCAGCGCAAGTCGCGCAGCTCGTCGAGCGTTTTCCGCAGGTCGACATTCTCGTCAACAACATGGGCATCTTCGATCCGAAGCCGTTCGAAGAAATCTCCAATGAAGAGTGGCTGCGCTTCTTCAACGTGAACGTGATGTCCGGCGTGCAGCTGTCGCGCGCGTATTTACCCGGTATGAAGCAGAAGGACTGGGGGCGCGTCGTGTTCATCAGCAGCGAAAGCGGCATCCAGATTCCAACCGAAATGATTCACTACGGCTTGACCAAAACCGCGCAGCTTGCGCTCGCACGCGGTCTTGCCGAAACATGCACGGGCACGGCCGTAACGGTCAACTCGGTGTTGCCAGGGCCGACCAGTTCGGATGGCGTCGAGGAATTCATCGACAAGCTCTCGGGCGGACAGACCTTCGAGGCATTCGAAAAGCAGTTCTTCGAACAGGCGCGGCCCAGCTCGATCCTCAAGCGCTTCACGACGCCCGAGGAAATCGCGAACATGGTCGTATTCGTGTGCTCGGAACTGTCGTCGGCGACCAATGGCGCGGCGTTGCGCGCGGATGGCGGCGTGGTGCGCGCGGTGTTCTGATCTTCTGTTCGTTCACGCGGCGCGCAAAGGAACGGGCGCGCCGTGCCTTCTCCGCCTTCGATTGGCGTGATGCGATGATGTGCCGTTGCGCAAATGCCGGCTTGCATCGTCTATTCTGTGCATCATTGCTCTCGCGCGGCATGCGCCAAGGCGTGAACCATGACGACTCGAAAAACGACGGCGAAGGCAACGCGGATTCATATCGGCATTGGCGGCTGGACTTTCGAACCGTGGCGCGGCGTGTTCTATCCGAAAGGGCTCGCGCAGAAACGCGAGCTGGAATACGCAAGCCGCCAGCTCACGGCGATCGAGATCAACGGCACCTTCTACGGCTCGCAAAAGCCTGCGACGTTCGCGAAGTGGCACGACGAAACGCCCGACGATTTCGTGTTCGCGCTGAAGGCGCCGCGTTTCGCGACGCATCGGCGCGTGCTGGCGGAAGCACGCGATTCCGTCGAGCGGTTTGTCGCGAGCGGCGTGCTCGAACTCAAGAACAAGCTCGGCCCGATCAACTGGCAATTCCCGCCAACCAAACAGTTCGATGCCGATGACTTCGGCAGCTTCCTCGAATTATTGCCTGCGAAGGTCGATGGGCAGACGTTGCGCCATGCCGTCGAAGTGCGTCACGAGAGTTTCTGCGACGAGGCGTTCGTCGCGCTTGCGCGCAAGCATGATGTCGCGATTGTCGTAGCGGGCGATTCGAAGTATCCGCAGATCGCCGATCCGACGGCGTCGTTCGTCTACGCGCGCATCATGGGCACGGAAGAGGCGAATCCGCACGGCTACGCAAAGAAGGCGCTCGACAAGTGGACCGAGCGCGCCCAGACCTGGGCCGCGGGCGGCGCGCCCGACGATCTCGATACCTATGCCCGCGCCGCGCCGAAGAAGGCGCGCGATGTCTACCTGTTCGTGATCAGCGGGCACAAGGCGCACAATCCCGCCGCCGCGATGGCGCTCATCGAGCGGATCAAGGCGGAGCAGTAACGGCGCACAGGCATGACTCAGCGTTCGGGCGCCTCAAGCGTGTAGGACTCGTCGGCAATCGGCGCGGCCACGCTCGCCACAGGGCGCAGCGGCGGCTCGAACGCGGCCCACTGCGTCCAGTCGGGCGTTGCGCCAGGCGCTTTCAGACGAAGTGCGCGCGAGCCGTCGACGAATACGAGCGATTCGAGATCGAAGAGACTCTCTGAAGCGACGCCGCCCGGCGTCGCGCGGCCCAGTTGATGGGTGAAGTTGAGATTCCCCTCGCGAAGCAGATCCAGATAGCTGTCGCAATGCGCGGCCGGCGGCCTGACCGTCCACCGGTTCAGCAGTTTTGCGGCGATTTCGGCATCGAACATCGTGATTTCTCCTCGCCTGAGCGGCCGCGAGCCTGATGGGCCGCGGCGGGCTGGTGTCCGCTTCGGGCGGACTAATCCGTCAATAATCAGCGCTTTCGCGGATGCGAAAGACATCTCCACCCACCACTATAGACAAAATTATGGTGCGATGCACAAAACCGGATTGAGTTTGCGGTCTAATCGTTGTTTTTCGAGTCAATCCGTTGGCGGTGGCGTGGTTAAGCGCTAGACGAAAGCGAGAAGAAGTGCGCGATTTCGCGCTAAATAGTGAGATTTCGCTGAACTTGCGAGCGACGACCGTGCGGCTTCGATATTGGCGCACGGTCGTTCGTACAATAAGGATGCCGGGGCGCGCACGTCATGCAGCGCCCGCAACGCGTGAAAATGCCGCGCAATCACGCGGCACTGCGCTAATCGAAACCTCACTGCGCGGCAGGATGCCCCGCGCCCGTCTGCGAGGAACCCGACGTGCCTGCGCCATACGCGGATTGGGCCGCGCGTTTGGCAGCGAGCCGCTGCATCGCGTCCTGCACCTTCGACGGATAGGTCGGATCTTCGCCGCCTCCAGCCTGGTAGCCGACGGACGCGAGATCGGCGAGTTCCTGACGGACCTGCGCGCGCGTGACGCGGGTGCTGGATTCCTGGGCCTGCGTGAGGGCGGGCGCGGCGGCGAGCAAGGCCGCAGTCAACATGGCGACAGCGGCGGCAACTGTGGACTTCAAGACGTTCTCCAATAGCGATCCGAGGATGCCGGCCGTGATGCATGAGCCGGCAAAACAAGTCTACGGATCGCCCGCGCAGAGAAAAACGGCCGGATCTGTAAGGCAGCCTTCCGTCTCGCAGAACGATGCGGTGCGACGCGCACGCAAAAAAAGCCCGCCGCGCAGAACGCGGCGGGCTTCGCAACGCAAATCCCGGATAGTTGAAGCCGTGACGCTTTAGAAGCGGTGACGCATGCCGATTGTCGCGACAACCTGGTTGGCCGTCGTCGACGCGCCGCCCGACGTGTTGATGAACGCGACATAGTTCTGCCCGATGGCGTGCTGATACATCGCTTCGGCGTACACGTCCGTGCGCTTCGAGAATGCGTAGATGGCCTGCGCATTGACCTGGTTGAACTTCGGATCGGAACCGAACGTCGGCGAGCCGCTGATGTGGCCGTCGGTGTAGGTGTCGGTGATACCGAACGTGATGGCGGGCGTGAACTGATACTTGGCGTTCAGTTCATAGTTGTCGAAGTGCATCGAGCCGTTCGTCATCGCGAACGCGTTGGTTTGCTGATAGTGGCTGTTCGTGTAGACGAAGCCGACCGTCGCGGGACCGAACGCGTAGTTGATGCCCGCGCCGAACACGCGCTCGACGCCCGCGCCGACCTGGAAGCCGCCAACCCCATTTGCCGCCGATTCAGCCGTATCGACCGCGCCGCCCGTGTTCGTCGTGCTGTTCGAGCCGTTGATCTGCAAATAGCCGGCCGCGACGTTCAACGGACCCCACTGGTAGCTCGCGCCCGCGCTGTACGCGCGGTTCATCGCGAAGTCCGTGCTGTTCGAGAACGCGTACAACGCGCCGAACTTGAAGCCCGCGTAGTTGCTGCTCGTGTACTTGACGGCGTTGCTCATCCGGATCGAATGGTTGAGGTTGTCGTTGTCGAACGGGTGAGCGAAGCCCGTGTCGCCGAACGTGCCTGCCGTGCCCGACAGCGGCGCGACGAAGTCGACCAGCGAATCGTACTGGCGGCCCAGTGTGATCTGGCCGTAGTTGGCGCTGGCGAGGCCCACATACGCCTGGCGGCCGAACAGACGGCTGTGCTGGCCGAGCGTGCCGTTCTGCACGTTGAAGCCGTTTTCGAGCACGAAGATCGCCTTGTAGCCGCCGCCCAGATCTTCAGCGCCGCGCAGGCCGAAGCGGCTGCCGTTGATGGTGCCGCTCGTCGCCTGAAACAGCGCGCCGCTCGTGCCGCTCTTTTGCACGTTGTTGGTGTACATCAGGCCCGCGTCGATGATGCCGTACAGCGTGACCGAGCTTTGCGCGTGCGCGCCCGTTGCGGCCAATGCGCCGAGCACCGCAACTGCGGCGGGAATTCTTTTCATGGTTGAGCTCCAGCTATTCCAGACAATGAGTGAAAACAGCCTGGCGAGTATAGGAAAACGCGGGGTCCGATTTAACGCCGTGTTGCTGCAGCAGACTCTTGCGTCACATCGCATGAATGAGTCATCAAATCGAAACAATCGCTGGAAAGTTCGCCGTGAAGCGGCGCGCGACCAACCCGCTACGCATGAATTGCGCGGATGAGATTAGCTGGAAGGGGATTTCCGTTTGATGGCAGCGTGCACCGTTTGGGCGAATTACAACAGTCTCAGCCGGCGCTGCACACGATCGCAGTCAGGATGAAAGGCAACACCTGTTTGACGGTCGCTTCGCTGCCCGACTGTTGCACACGCACGCGCACCGACTCCGAAGGACCGGACACGACCACGCCATAGATCGAATCGGCTTCTGCCTTGCCGGTGCCTTGCCGGAAGATCGCGTCGTCGCGCTGATAGCCGAGCACGGCGTAGACGTGAAAGCCGAACGCTGTGAGATCGCGGCCGTGCTTCGGGCGGAATGCGTTGACCGAATTGGATTCGACCCGCATCGGATTCGGGTCGATGTATTCATCGTCGAGCAGCGGCTGAATGAAGGTGTGCGCGTCGGACTTGCAGACGAGTTGCTCGTCGAGTTCGAGCGCACACGCGGGTGTGCAACAGAGTCCCGCTCCCAGGGCGGCCAGCACGGCAATCGAGTGGATGCAATCCTTTGTCATGGAACTGGCGCGAGACCCTGAGCCGGCAATGGCCGGTCCCTGATGGTAGCCCGAACTTGTCACGCTCGTCAGCGAACGTCTGTGCGCTAGCGAGCGATGCCGCCGCGCGGCCAAGCGGCACAACGGTCTCTGGAAGTTGCGCGCGCACGGCGAAGCGGCCGTACAAAATTGCACGAAATCAAAAAGTGCGGTTCTCCAGGCTAGCCAGCCGTTTATCGCTAAAGCAGATATGAGTATGGGATTTGCTTCGTTGACGCACCCGTACGCTGGCCGTAGATTGACTCCATCGTTGCAACCCTACAAAGAATATTCAGCGTGACAACCACTGTTTCGTCCTCTCTACACGCCGCGCCGCGCGTGCAATCGGCTGGCGCGCGCCGGCCGCTCGAAATCGTTCCGTTCAATGCGCCCGTCGGCGCCGAAGTGCTCGGCCTCGATCTGAACCAGCCGCTTTCCGCCGAAGATTTCGCGCGCATTCACCGCGCGCATCTCGACCATCACGTGCTGGTGTTTCGCGATCAGCAGATCACGCCCGCGCAGCACATCGACTTCAGCCGCCGTTTTGGGCCGCTGCAGATTCACGTGCTGCACCAGTTCCAGTTGCCCGGTCATCCTGAAGTGCTGATCGTGTCGAACATTCGCGAGAACGGCCAGCCGATCGGACTCGGCGACGCCGGCCACTTCTGGCATTCGGACCTGTCGTACAAGGAGAAGCCGAGTCTCGGCTCGCTGCTGCACGCGCAGGAACTGCCTTCGGAAGGCGGCGACACGCTGTTCGCGAACATGCATCTGGCGTGGGACACGCTGCCCGAGCATTTGCGCAAGGCCGTCGAGGGACGCACGGCCGAGCACACGTACCTCGCCAAATACGCGGAACTGCAAAAGCGCAGCCCGTGGCGGCCGAATCTGTCGGCCGAGCAGGTCGCCGAAGTGAAGCCCGTCGTGCATCCCATCGTGCGTACGCATCCGGAAACGGGCCGCAAGGCGCTGTTCGTCAGCGAGCATTTCACGACGCATATCGTCGGCTTGCCCGAGGACGAAAGCCGCGAGTTGCTCGAAGCACTGTTTGCGCATAGCGTGCGTGACGAACATATCTATCGTCATCAGTGGTCGGAGCACGATCTCGTGTTCTGGGACAACCGCTCGCTGATGCATCTCGCCGCAGGCACGCCCGATCATCTGCGCCGCAAGCTGTACCGCACGACGATCGAAGGCAACGCGCCGTTCTGATCCGCGCGCAGTCCTCATTTCCGTTTTCCGACACTCGGAGTTCCGATGCCGTTTTCATTTCGACCGGCCGCAGCGCGGCCGTCTTTCGCTCGCCGTTTCGTTTCGACGATGCTTGCTGTGTCGCTCGGCGCAGCCAGTCTGGGCATGTCGCTCGACGCGCACGCTGAAGGCCAGATCCGTGTTGCCGAACAGTTCGGCATTGTCTATCTGTTGCTGAACGTCGCGCGCGATCAGCAGTTCATCGAGAAAGAAGGGCGCAAGGAAGGGCTCGACATCAAGGTCGACTGGGTGAAACTGTCGGGCGGTTCGGCCGTGAACGACGCGCTGCTGTCCGGCTCGGTCGACGTCGCGGGCGCAGGTGTCGGCCCGTTGCTCACGATCTGGGATCGCACGCACGGCAAACAGAATGTGAAGGGCGTCGCATCGCTCGGCAATCTGCCGTATTACCTCGTGTCGAACAACCCGAACGTGAAGACGATTGCCGACTTCACCGACAAGGACCGCATCGCGCTGCCGGCCGTTACGGTGTCGGTGCAGTCGCGCGTGTTGCAGTTCGCGGCCGCGAAGCGTTGGGGCGACAAGGAATACAACCGTCTCGACAAGCTCACGCAGGCCGTGCCGCATCCCGATGCTGCGGCTGCGATCATTGCAGGCGGCACGGAAATCACGGGGCACTTCGGCAATCCGCCGTTTCAGGAACAGGAACTGGCCGCGAATCCGAAAGCGCACATCGTGCTGAATTCATACGATGTACTGGGCGGACCGAGTTCGGCGACCGTGCTCTATGCAACGGAGAAATTCCGTAGCGAGAACCCGAAGACGTATCGCGCATTCGTCAATGGACTTGCCGATGCCGCGCAATTCATCACCGCGAATCCGGAAGCCGCGGCCGATATCTACATTCGCGTGAATCAGGCGAAGACGGATCGCAATCTGCTGCTCTCGGTGATCCGCAATCCGCAAGTGCAATTCAAGGTCGCACCGCAAAACACGTTCGCGCTTGCGCAGTTCATGTATCGCGTTGGCGCGATTCGCAACGAACCGAAGTCGTGGAAAGATTACTTCTTCGACGATCCGGCGACGGCGGCCGGAAGCTGACCGCTGCCACGTTCGATACGCAAAAAAGCCCGCTATTTCAGCGGGTTTTTCTGTTTCTGGCGCAAGTGAAATCACGCTGCTAAACAAGACGCGACGGCGGTCATAGCGCGATTTACGGCGCTTATGCATCAGAGCGCATTGAATATCTACATTCATTGGTTGGTCTTTGCGGAGGCTCACCGTATGTTGTCGTTTTGCTTATGCGGTGTCGTCATTGTGAAAGTCATTTCGCACGCAGTTCAACTCAAAGGAGCGCGCTAATGGTCGCGAATCCTTCCGTGCTTTTCCCTGAACAGGCCGCGACGCAGGCAAGCGAGCCGGCGCATTCGAGCCGCCTGCTTGCCGTCGATCGCGTGAGCCTCGAATACCGCACGCGCGAGCGCGTGGTGCGCGCCACGCACGACGTCAGCTTCGACGTGTATGGCGGCGACCGTTTCGTGCTGCTGGGCCCGTCGGGCTGCGGCAAGTCGACCTTGCTGAAAGCCGTCGGCGGATTCATCAAGCCGGCCTCGGGCACGATCACGCTCGACGGCGAAACGGTGCGCGAACCAGGCGCGGATCGCATCGTCGTGTTCCAGGAGTTCGATCAGTTGCCGCCGTGGAAGACGGTGCTGGAGAACATTGCATTTCCCTTGCGCGCGGCAAAGAAACTGAGCCGCGCCGAGGCGAAAGAGCGCGCACAGCACTATCTCGACAAGGTCGGCCTTGCGCAGTTCGCCGATGCGTATCCGCACACGCTGTCGGGCGGCATGAAGCAGCGCGTCGCGATTGCGCGCGCGCTCGCGATGCAGCCGCGCGTGCTGCTGATGGATGAGCCGTTCGCCGCGCTCGATGCGCTCACGCGCCGCAAGATGCAGGAAGAGTTGCTGCGCCTGTGGGAAGAAGTGCGCTTCACGCTGCTGTTCGTCACGCATTCGATCGAGGAAGCGCTGATTGTCGGCAGCCGGATTTTGCTGCTGTCGCCGCATCCGGGACGCGTGCGCGCCGAACTCAACAGCCACCAGTACACGCAGGACAGCTTGGGCCGCAGCGACTTCCAGCATCGCGTCGCGCAGATCCATCGGCTGCTGTTCGAAGAGACGGAGTCCGCCCGATGAGCACGCCTTCCACCTTGTTGCCGCCCGTGCGGGCCGAATACGAGCGGCCGCTCGAACCCGTCGGCGATCTCGCCGTCGAAGCGCCGTTGCCGCTCGCGCGGCGCTTTGCGAACCAGTCGTGGCTGAGCAAGACGATCATCGCGATCGTGCTGATCGCCATCTGGGAAATCGCTGCGCGCGCAATCGACAACGACCTGCTGCTGCCGACCTTCGGCGCGACGTTCCTGGCATTCGTGCAAGGCATCGCGTCGGGCGAACTGCTGCAGAAAACAGCCGTGTCGATGTCGGTGCTGTTGCGCGGCTACCTGCTCGGCGTCGCGCTTGCGTTCGTGCTGACATCGCTCGCCGTGTCGACGCGCATCGGCCGCGATCTGCTGTCGATGCTCACCGCGATGTTCAATCCGTTGCCGTCGATCGCCTTGCTGCCGCTCGCGCTGCTGTGGTTCGGTCTCGGTACGGGCAGCCTGTTGTTCGTGCTCGTGCATGCCGTGCTGTGGCCGCTCGCGCTGAACACATATTCGGGTTTTCGCGCCGTGCCCGCGACCTTGCGGATGGCGGGCCGCAACTATGGGCTGACGGGCTTGCGCCATGTCGTGCTGATACTCGTGCCCGCGGCGCTGCCGTCCATCCTAGCGGGCCTGCGGGTCGGCTGGGCCTTCGCATGGCGCACGCTGATCGCCGCCGAACTCGTGTTCGGCGCGAGCAGCGGCAACGGCGGACTTGGCTGGTACATCTTCCAGAACCGCAACGAGCTCTACACCGACCGCGTGTTCGCGGGACTCGCCGCCGTCATCGCGATCGGCCTGCTCGTCGAGCATCTGGTGTTCGACACGCTGGAGCGCGTGACCGTGCGCCGCTGGGGCGTGCAGCACTGACGCTGCACCATGACGATGCAACGCCGGCGCTGACAACGCTTACGCCTCGTTCAGCCAGTGCTCGATCAACGGACCCTGTGCGCCGCGCACAGGGTCGCTGTGCGGAAACGGCAGGGCTTCCATCGCGGCGCGTTCCTTCCCCGTCAATGCGTCGCGGCGGATGTCCCATTGCTGGCCCGGCGGATACGCGCCGATTACATTGAGCGGCCCGCTCGACGATTCGAGGCAATGCCCGGTGCCCGCCGGCAACAGGATCACGTCGCCCGCTTCCAGATGCACGACGCGGCCGCCCGGACCGCCCAGTATCACATCCGCCGCGCCCCCGGCGATGCCGAGCACTTCATGCGCCGACGAATGGAAGTGGTGATAGTCGAAGATGCCGTTGCGCCATTTCGGCGGCCAGCCGTTGCGCTGGAACATCGCTTCGAACGCGTCGGCGAGCCGCTCGCCGTCGGCTGAGCCGTCGCCGTCCAGCACGTCCCGATACAGGATGACGGGGAGATGCGCGTTGTTCGGCACCCAGTCGCGGGGGCCGAGCCGGAATACGTCCGCGTGCACCGCGCCCTTCGTATGTGCTTGCATGTCTGCTCCTCGAACTGATGCTGATGCGCTGTGCATGCGAATCGAAAGACCGCCTCGCGTGAGCGGCGCGGACGTCAGCTAAACAGCAAATCCCCTTCCGCAGCAATCAGGGCAAAACCGCATCCGAAAAATCTTCAAGCAAACGTTTTCGTGTGCTTGAGGCATTTTTTTTGCGGGCCAGATACATTAAGTTTGCTGTTGCTTACGTCGATATAACGGTTCAAGGCGCAACACAATCACGGGACGGCACGAGGGCTGATTTATGTGGAATGCCGATCTGTCGGCAGGCGGGACGAGGTCGCAATCGATCGACGAGGCGGCGCGCGCGGTGGAGGCGCGCGGCGTACCGTGGGCGTGGTATCGCGCGGGACAGCATCTCGAACTGGTGCGCGAAGGCGCGACGCGCTTCGACTGGCCGCGCGCGATCGTGCCCGCGATGCTGCACGACGCCTGCGTCGAGCGCGGCTGGTTCGCGTGGCCGACGGGCCGCAGCGACCTCGCGCTCGGCTGGCTGCTCGCGCCCGCGTCGTTCGCATCGGATCCCGCCTTTACCGCGCTCGCGCGCGCGATCGGCGAACAGATGCAGGCCGATGCGCTGGTGCGCGCGCAAAACGTGCAGCGCGTGCTGTACGACATCGCGTATCTCGCGAGTTCGATCAGCGAGCGCGGCGAGTTCCTGCAGGCCATCCACGAGCGTCTCGGCACGCTGATCGACGCGGAGAACTTCTATCTCGCGCTCTACGACGGCGAAACGGGCGCCGTCACGTATCCGTATTACATCGACCTGATCGACACCGAAGCCGTCGATACGAATCACATGGACATGGTCGACCCCGAACGCCTGTCGCTCACGGGTTACGTCCTGACCACGGGCCAGCCGTTGCTGATCGACGAGAAGGGCATCATCGACGCGGCCGCGACGGGGCGCTTTTACTGCGTCGGGCACCGTCCGAAGTTCTGGATGGGCGCGCCGCTGAAAAACGCCTCGGACGAAGTGTTCGGCATGGTGACGATGCAGGTCTACGATGCGTCGCGCATTTATAGCGCCGAGGACCGCGCGCTGTTTCTCGTTGTAGCGCGGCACGTGGCGATGGCGCTCGACCGCATTCTGCACCGCGTCGGCCTCGAAGCCGAAGTGGCGCGCCGCACGGCCGAGCTGTCGCGGCTGAACGACACGCTGCGCGCGGAAATCGCCGAGCGCGAGCGCGCGCAACACCTGCAGGCAGCGTTGTTTGAGATCGCCGAGCTGTCGAGTCAATCCGTCGATATCGGCAAGTTCTTTCGCAGCCTGCATGCGATCGTCGGCGGGCTGCTGTATGCGAAGAACTTCTATATCGCGTTGTTCGAACCCGCGACGGCGGAAGTGTCGTTTCCGTATTACATCGACGAAACGCAGCACGATGTGCCTGTACCGCGCCGTCGCGAGCGCGGGCTGACCGAGTATGTGATCCGCAAACGCGTGCCTTGCCTGCTCGACACCAGCGACGCCGTGCGTCTCGTCGAGGCGGGCGAGATCATGCTGGACACCGAGAACATCCGCTTGCGCTCGTGGCTTGGCGTGCCGCTCTTCGACGGCAGCGTGGTGCGTGGCGTGCTCGTCGTGCAGAGCTATTCGTCGAGCGTGCGTTACGACAGGCGCGATCAGGAACTGCTGACCTTCGTGTCGCGCCACATCGATACGGCGCTGTCGCGGCGGCGCGTCGCGGAAGCGCAGCATGCGGCGAATCTCGAACTCGAAGCGCGCGTGCTGGCGCGCACGCAGGAACTCGACGCGGCCAACGCGCGGCTGTTGCACGAGAACTATCACGACGCGCTGACGGGCCTGCCGAACCGCTCGCATCTGTACGAGCGGCTCGAAGCGGCGTGGCATGGCTACAGCAAGCGCGGCGATCCGTTGTCCGTGCTGTTCATCGACCTCGATCGCTTCAAGGTCGTCAACGACAGTCTCGGCCATCTGTTCGGCGATGCATTGCTCGTCGACGTGGCGGGGCGTCTGCGCGAATGCTTGCGGCGCGACGATCTGCTCGCGCGTCTGGGCGGCGACGAGTTCGCCGTCGTCGTGCCGGGCGCGAACCTGCAAACGGTGCTGTCGCTTGCGGAGCGCATTCTTTCGGCCTTCGATACGCCGTTCAACATCGGCGAGCAGACGGTGTTCACGTCATGCAGCGTCGGTGTGGTGAGCGCGGACAGCGCGCATCACCGCGAGCCCGCCGACCTGCTGCGCGACGCCGATGCCGCGATGTACCGCGTGAAGAATCGCGGCCGCGACAGCTTCGCGGTGTTCAACCACCAGATGCGTCGTGAGCTGTCGGATCAGATCGAAACGGAGGGCGCGCTGCGCAATGCGCTCAAGCGCGATGACGAGCTGGTGCCGTATTTCCAGCCTATCGTCGATATCGGCAGCGGCCAGCTCGTCGCGCTGGAGGCGTTGATCCGCTGGCAGCAGCCGAACGGCGAGGTCTGGGCGCCGGGGCGTTTCCTGCCTGCGGTGGACGGGCTGAAGCTGATCGGTCGTCTGGACATGTACATGCTCACGCGCGTGGCGGAGATTCTCGCGCAGCCGGAGCATGTCGACTGGCCGCCTGTGCAGGTGAATCTGTCGAGCTATAGCATCACGCGCCCTGAGTTCGCGGACGAACTGCTCGAACTGTTGAAGCGCTATGGCGTGCATCCTTCGCGCATTTCGCTCGAACTGACGGAGGGCGCACTCGTTGCCGAGCCGGACCTTGCGCGCACGACGATGCAAAGCCTCGCGGATAACGGCATGTGCGTCGTGCTCGACGATTTCGGCACGGGCTTTTCTTCATTGAGCTATGTGCACCAGTATCGATTTAGCGGTTTGAAGATCGACAAGTCGTTTGTGTTCGAATTGACGCAGAGCGCGCGCAGCCGCGCGATTGTGCGCGCGATCGTGCGGATGGCGGAATCGCTGGAGCTGACGGTGGTCGCGGAGGGCATCGAGGATCAGCCGACGCTCGAACTGTTGCGCACGATCGGCGCGGCGCACGGGCAGGGGTATCACCTGGCGCGGCCGATGTCGCTGGACGCGCTGATGTCGTCGCCGCTGGCGCCACGGTCGCGGGCGATGGAGCAGTAGTGCTCCTGGCTGTCTTCTATTCGCGTGGGATGCGGCCCATCAGGTAGAACTCGTCGTTGGGGCGCATTGAGATTACGTTCGCCATGCGGTTCGACAGGCCGAAGAATGCGGTGATGGCGGCGATGTCCCAGATGTCGGCGTCGTTGAAGCCGTGCGTGCGCAGTGTGTTGAAATCTTCATCGTTGATGGATGCCGAGTCGCGGCATACCTTTAGCGCGAAATCTAGCATCGCTTTTTGGCGTGGCGTGATGTCGGCTTTGCGGTGATTCACGGCTAGTTGATCCGCTAGCAACGGTTGCTTTTCGTAGATGCGCAGGATTGCGCCGTGCGCTACTACGCAGTAGAGGCAGTTGTTGACGGCGCTCGTTGCGACTACGATCATTTCGCGCTCGCCTTTGGTGAGGCCGCCCTCTTTTAGCATCAGGGCATCGTGGTAGGCGAAGAAGGCACGGAATTCGTCCGGGCGGTGGGCCAGTGTCAGGAAGACGTTTGGGACGAAGCCCGCTTTGGTTTGGACTTCCAGTATCCGGGCGCGGATGTCGTCGGGCCATTCGCCCGGGGTCGGGACTGGGTATCGGCTGATCGTTGTTTCTGGCATTGCAGTGTCTCCTTTTCTCTATGTCTGCGACGCTGGGCGGGGTTTTGGTTTTTTCTCTCGCATCTGCGTTTGTGTTTGGTGTCGGCGGGTTGGGTGTGCTCGTCTTTGCGCTGGCATCCGCGTTATGGTGTTTGCCGTTCAGGCGTCGCCCCTGTGCGGGGCGGCACCTACTTTTCTTTGCCGCCGCAAAGAAAAGTAGAGGAAGGTCTGAATAACCCGTTTTTTTCGTTGGACTTCTAACCGAACACCTGGAGTGAAGATCGCGTCGTCATCCGCACGTTGCTGAATCACTACCAGTCGCATCTTTGCTGGCCGGCGCTGTGCTCATGCGGCGCATTTTCTTCCGTTGTTGCGCCGCTTCACAGCATCTTGCGCGCCATCCACAGATTGGCCAGGGCGAACTGCGTTTCGATGTGCGCCGTGTTCTTTGCCAGTCCCCGATATCGCGCCTTCAGATACCCAAACTGGCATTTCAGTACGCGAAACGGGTGCTCCACCTTCGCTCTCACGCCCGCCTTGAGCCGCTCGATCTTGTTGTAGATCCTGTCCAGCCGCTTTTTCTTGTCCAGCTTGTTTCGCTTGCCCGGTCTCATCGCGACGTACCACTGGACCGCACCCGTTTCGCCTCGCTTCTCGATGCCCACATAGCCCGCATCGGCAAACGCAACCTGCTCTTTGCCATGCAACAGTTCATGCGCCACCGTGATGTCATGAACGTTCGCCGGCGTGCACTTCACGGTATGCACCAGCCCCGACTCCACATCGACTCCGATATGTGCCTTCATGCCGAAGTACCAGCTGCCGCCTTTTTGCGTCTGACGCATCTC
>NZ_JAWRXV010001906.1:0-228 GCF_046534875.1 Paraburkholderia sp. SIMBA_054
CTCCTCGGCATCGTGTGTCCACTGGAAATTGCCCCCACCATTGCCTGCAGCAATTTCTCCAAACAATTCCGCCTGTTCGGCAACGCCGCTTTCCGTGCCGTGGAACTCGACAAACAGATAGGGCTGCGCCTCGTAAGGCAGTTTGGAGTGGCGGATCAACGCCTGCATCTGAAGCGTGTTTACAAGCTCGATACGTGCAACGGGGATACCCATCTGGATGGTTTCGAT
>NZ_JAWRXV010001907.1:0-228 GCF_046534875.1 Paraburkholderia sp. SIMBA_054
GGTCCGGAGCGCGTCGTTTAGCTTAAGAGTGTTCAGAGCCGTTTACATCTCGGTGGTCGCCGCGTGAATAAAAGAATGTGAATTTCCGACTGCGGGCCAAGCCTTATACAACGTTGTGCTACCCAAGAACCGCTCACCCAACCCTTCGAGCATCTTTTGCCGATCGTACTTTCCGCCGAAATATACGTTGAAGATTCCGGCCTTTCCTTCGAACAGAGTGTTGATGCC
>NZ_JAWRXV010001908.1:0-228 GCF_046534875.1 Paraburkholderia sp. SIMBA_054
GTAGCTGATTTTCCAAAAATGATTCAAGCTTTGATCCATGAATTGTTTGATGGAGTAGCCCGAAGTACAGTCTGTCGTCAAGATGCCCAATATGGCGTAAGTTGTATTATTGTAAGATTTCATATTTACACACCTATCTAAAAGGTATATATCATTTAGATATATAATAAGCGAAAGAGTCCAATAAATCAATAAAATAGTTTGAATTGACTGATTTTTAATGAATCC
>NZ_JAWRXV010000276.1:0-416 GCF_046534875.1 Paraburkholderia sp. SIMBA_054
GTCATGCACTCTTTCAGGCGGGCAACTGATGATCCGACTGGAAAAAATCGACAAGTACTTTTCCGGGCACCGTGTGCTCGATTCCGTCGATCTGCAACTCGCGCAGGGCAACGTGACCGCGCTGATCGGACCGTCGGGCAGCGGCAAAAGCACGCTGTTGCGCTGCGTGAATCTGCTCGAGATTCCCGAGTCGGGTTCGCTCGAAATCGGCGATCAGAAGCTCACGTTCAGTCAGGACGAGCGGCCGTCGCGCGAAACAGTGCTGACGATTCGTCGCCGTACCGGCATGGTGTTTCAGAACTTCCAGTTGTTTCCGCATCTCACGGTACGTCAGAACGTGATGGAGGGGCGCCTCACCGTGCTCAAGTGGGACAAGGAAAAAGCGCGGGCCCGCGCCGATGAATTGCTCGAGAAAG
>NZ_JAWRXV010001909.1:0-228 GCF_046534875.1 Paraburkholderia sp. SIMBA_054
CGGGTAAACAGGCGCGTCATGCACCAGAAGACGCTGCCCCGGTTTGAGCAAAGCCGCCAGCCCGGCGCGAATCGCGCCAGTCCCCGCGCCCTGCACCAGCGCCGCAGCCTGTGCGTGAAATGCATCAGCCAGCACCTGTTCCACACGCTGGGTAACGCGCGGTTGATTCAGTCCTGGCGTTAAGCCTAAATCACCGCCAGTAAGAAACTCGCTGCCGGGGAAATGGCG
>NZ_JAWRXV010001910.1:0-228 GCF_046534875.1 Paraburkholderia sp. SIMBA_054
GTTTGTCCACGTAGACTTGCGTCGGCTCGTGGCCTTCCTTCAACGCGATCTGGATTTCGCCGTCGAGCGTGCCGATTGTCCCTGCATTGCTATATGAAAGATTGATACCGCTATACGGCAGGCCGAGATTATCGAGGATGGTGCCGAGTTCGTTCGCGGGCACCACTTCGCGGATCACCTTCTCGACTTCGTCGGCGAGACGCGCGGTTTCCTCGATGCGCGTGCCGG
>NZ_JAWRXV010001911.1:0-228 GCF_046534875.1 Paraburkholderia sp. SIMBA_054
GGTCCAGGCGGGCATTATCTACGACCAGATGAGGCGTTTGCGCGCGAAACATCCGTCAATTCCGCTTTATGTGGTGGTCGGCGACATGTGCGCGTCGGGCGGGTACTACGCCGCGGCGGCGGGGGACAAGATTTATGTCGACAAGGCGAGCATCGTCGGCTCGATCGGCGTGCTGATGGACAGCTTCGGTTTCACCGGGCTGATGGACAAGCTCGGCATTCAGCGCAG
>NZ_JAWRXV010001912.1:0-228 GCF_046534875.1 Paraburkholderia sp. SIMBA_054
CACCTGTCAATTGGGCAGTTCAGAATAAAGGATTTTCCCGAAATCGTTTCGCGGGATTTCCTCGATCGCCACCACTTTAAAGCCTTTTAAGTTTAATGTTCCCTTAATTATTTTTTTAATTTGATCCTGGTCTTCCTTTACTGTGTAAATGAATAATTTATCATCCGTTCCCGCACAGACGCATTCGTGCCCGTGCTCATTCAAAAGCCCTTCGACTTCATCCAAACT
>NZ_JAWRXV010001913.1:0-228 GCF_046534875.1 Paraburkholderia sp. SIMBA_054
TGGATCAGGGCTTCCAGCAGGGCGGTGAGCTGCTCCGACTTGCGTCGCAGCGCCGGCATGCCGGCCTGTTCGAACAGCGCCAGGGACGCGCGCAGCGGCGCCATCGCCAGCACCGGCGGATTGCTCAGCTGCCAGCCTTCGGCGCCCGGGGTCGGCACGAATTCCGGTGCCATGCGGAAGCGGCTCTGCCTGTCGTGGCCCCACCAACCGGCGAAGCGCGGCAGCTCG
>NZ_JAWRXV010000277.1:0-415 GCF_046534875.1 Paraburkholderia sp. SIMBA_054
CCTTCGGCGTCGAACCACGCCGGGATGCGGTGGCCCCACCACAGCTGGCGGCTGATGCACCAGTCCTGGATGTTTTCCATCCAGTGGCGGTAGGTGTTGATCCAGTTCGGCGGGACGAACTTCACGTCCCCGGATTCGACCAGCTCCAGGCCGCGCCTGGCCAGCCCGTCCATCTTCACGAACCACTGGTCGGTGAGGTAAGGCTCGATGACCTGGCCGGTGCGGTCGCCACGCGGGACTTGCAGCTTGTGCGGCTTGGCCTCGACCAGCAGGCCAAGGCCCTCCAGTTCCTCCAGCACCTGCTTGCGCGCGTCGTAGCGGTCCAGGCCGCGGAAGCGCTCGGGCGCGTTCTCGTTGAGCGCGGCGACCGGGGTGAACAGGTTGATCATCGGCAGCTCGTGGCGCACGCCGACCT
>NZ_JAWRXV010001914.1:0-228 GCF_046534875.1 Paraburkholderia sp. SIMBA_054
CTATGATCATAAAACGTGCATCCTGATAGCAAGCGTAATTCAATGCATCAAGACCACGTGCCACAAATGGGTCGTAGACTGTCCCGATCGGTATCAGGCGCTTTCCAAAGAGTGAATGCGAAAGTCCGGCTGCTCCCAACAACAGAAAGAGGTTCATTTCTGCGATACCTAGTTCGATGTGCTGGCCATCCGGTGTAAATTCCCATTTAGCGGTTGAAGGGATTTTCT
>NZ_JAWRXV010001915.1:0-228 GCF_046534875.1 Paraburkholderia sp. SIMBA_054
CGCTCGGCGCCGACAAGAACGACGTGTTCATGAAAGTCGTCGTGCCGTTCACGCTGCCGTATGTGATCTCCACGTTTCGCATCAACGTCGGCTTCGGTCTGGTCGGCGCCGTGGTGGGGGAATTCATTTCGTCGGAGAAAGGGCTCGGGCACATGATCTTCACCGCGTCGAGCCTGTACGACCTCAACACCGTATGGGAAGGGCTCTTCGTGCTGATGGCGATCGGCT
>NZ_JAWRXV010001916.1:0-228 GCF_046534875.1 Paraburkholderia sp. SIMBA_054
CTACGTGGTCGAACTGGTCAGCATCGCCTTCCTGCGCGAGTTCGCCGTGCTGCTGACCGCCATCGTGCTGGCCGGCCGCACCGCCAGCGCCTTCACCGCGCAGATCGGCGCGATGAAGTCGCGCGAGGAGATCGACGTCATCCAGACCCTGGGCCTGGATCCGGTCGACCTGCTGGTCATCCCGCGCCTGCTGGCGCTGGTGGTGATGCTGCCGCTGCTGACCTTCAT
>NZ_JAWRXV010001917.1:0-228 GCF_046534875.1 Paraburkholderia sp. SIMBA_054
GTGAAACATTAGATGGACTTAACGTTCATGGAGCAATGATGGATGAAATACATGCTTGGAAAGATAAGAATCTCTACGATGTTATTGTGGATGGTACATCTTCAAGGGAACAACCTATGATATTTATGATTACAACAGCCGGAACTATTCGTGAGTCAGTCTATGATATGAAATATGAAGAAGCTGAAATGCTATTGAATGGATTTAATGATCCGGATGGCTATAAAG
>NZ_JAWRXV010001918.1:0-228 GCF_046534875.1 Paraburkholderia sp. SIMBA_054
TCACTTCGTGCGCAACTCCATCGCGAAGGGCTTTACGAGGGGGAGCGTGTGATGTTCACCTGGATGTACTGGACACCCGAAGTCCGGATCTTCTTTGGCTGCGTCGTCGCGATGCTCGCAGGCATGACGCTGTGGCAGTTTCGCGCGCCGACTATCGAACGCAAAGGCTTTTTGCCGATTGCAACCACGCGTGGCGACAGGCTCTTTATCGGACTGTTGACGGCGGCC
>NZ_JAWRXV010001919.1:0-228 GCF_046534875.1 Paraburkholderia sp. SIMBA_054
GCTTCAGCCCCGCCGAGCGGAGTCGCGGTCTGTCAGATGGCGGTAGCGGTTGAAGTCGCTCCCACAGTGCGGTTGTACGGTGCGATGCCGGCTGGAGGAACTGTGGGAGGGGCTTCAGCCCCGACGAGCGGAGTCGCGGTCTGTCAGATGGCGGTAGCGGCTGAAGCCGCTCCCACAGTGCGGTTGCACGGTGCGATGCCGGCGGGAGGAACTGTGGGAGGGGCTTCA
>NZ_JAWRXV010000278.1:0-415 GCF_046534875.1 Paraburkholderia sp. SIMBA_054
GTCGCGGTACAGGGTCGCCAGGTCGACGGTGTTGCCGCGCGAGAGGATCTTGGCGCGGAAGGTGTCGCCGTTGGCACGGGTCAGGCCGCCGTTCTCGACGAACCACTCGAACGCGTCATGGTCCAGCACTTCCGACCAGAAGTAGGCGTAGTAGCCGGCCGAGTAGCCGCCGCCCCAGATGTGGTCGAAGTAGGTCGTGCGGTAGCGCGGCGGCACTTCGGCCAGGTCGACCTTGAACTTCTTCAGGGTATCGGCCTCGAACTTGCTCACGTCCTGCAGCGGCGCATCGGCCGGCAGGGTGTGCCAGCCCAGGTCGAGCAGCGCGGCCGCCAGGTATTCGGTCGTGGCGTAGCCCTGGTTGAAGGTCTTGGCCTTCTGGATCTTGTCCACCAGCGCCTGCGGCATCGCCTCGCCG
>NZ_JAWRXV010001920.1:0-228 GCF_046534875.1 Paraburkholderia sp. SIMBA_054
TTCGCCTTCGTGGGCGAGCCGCACGAACTCGGGGCGAATGCCCAATGTAAGCGGGCTCTTTGCCTGCTGATGCGCGTCGCCCAGCGCCGCGAGGGTGGCGGCGCCGAGCGTGAGACGCTGTGAGCCGATCCGCGCGCCGTCGGCGTCGAGTTCGATCGGACAAAGATTCATACCCGGACTGCCGATGAAGTAGCCGACAAACGCATGATCCGGCCGCAGAAACAGCGC
>NZ_JAWRXV010001921.1:0-228 GCF_046534875.1 Paraburkholderia sp. SIMBA_054
GATCGGCGCCAATCACGCAAAAGCCGCCAGGCTGCTTGTTCTTCGCTCGCCAACAATGCAAAAGCGCGCGACGGGCATCACGGGCGGGCGCCTGTAGAATGCGATGCGACGCTCCTGCCGGGTGGCTGCAGACGGGACCGGAAGCCCACACGTTCTTTTGATGCTCCGGCAAGCGCCGAGATCCTGCTTGCTCTGAACGCGGTTTCGCTATTCGCCGGACTGTGGATG
>NZ_JAWRXV010001922.1:0-228 GCF_046534875.1 Paraburkholderia sp. SIMBA_054
GGGAAGCGATAGGCGAAAAGACGGGCGGGCGCCTGATCCGGCGTGCCGTGACCGGCAATCATATAGGTCGCAACGGTCCAGGGAGCGCCACAGAAGCCCAGCAGCGTGGTTTCGTCGGGCAACTGCTCGCGGAGCAGCCGAACCGTCTCGTAGACCGGCTCCAGCCTTTTGGCGACACCTTCCGTCTCAAGCCAGAAAATCTCGTCCGCATCAATCGGTGTCATCAAA
>NZ_JAWRXV010001923.1:0-228 GCF_046534875.1 Paraburkholderia sp. SIMBA_054
CAATCGGCAGCACGGAAAGCCGGCAGACGAGCCGCTTTCGCCGAGATTGTGCGCCAGAGTCCACTCGCCAGTAAAGAGTGCGTAAGGCGGAGAACGTGCGGCCGAACAGCGCGAGCGCGCTTCTGCTCAAGTTCGCGCTTCTTTTGCCGTAAAAGACGAGAGGAATTAGAGAAATAGACAATGAAAAGGGTCTAGGAAGCATGCGCGATTTAACAGTAAAAAACAGCT
>NZ_JAWRXV010001924.1:0-225 GCF_046534875.1 Paraburkholderia sp. SIMBA_054
ATCAGTTCGTAGCCGCTCATGCCGGGCATACCGATGTCTGACAGGATCAGGTCGAATTTGCCTTCTTTGGCAGCCGCAAGCGCATCCGGACCGTTGCGTTCGGGCCGCACCTGCGCACCTTCCAGTTCAAGGAGCGCACGAAAACCTGCAAGCCCTTCCGCAGAGTCGTCGACAAGCAGGATGCGCAGTCCCTTGAGAAGGCTCGTGTCGGCATGCGAGCGCCGG
>NZ_JAWRXV010001925.1:0-225 GCF_046534875.1 Paraburkholderia sp. SIMBA_054
TTTGATGGTCAGCGAGCTCATGGTCAATCTCCTGGATGGGGTATGGTAAGAAGGTGATGTGTTTGCGATTTACAGCACAGCCTGCAGGCCGCCGAAGTTCTGGATCGTCGGAATGACGACCTTCGTGTCGGTCTGGGTGACGGGCGCGACCACGATAGCCGGGCTGGCGAAGCCGCCACCGAATGCGGCGTTCACGTTACCGACGTTGTAGTTGCTGCCGCCGCG
>NZ_JAWRXV010000279.1:0-412 GCF_046534875.1 Paraburkholderia sp. SIMBA_054
ACTGTGTGTAGGTTGTCGCACCGCACAGGTTAGTGCTCTTACCAGTAACACCAGCCTTGCTTCCCAGTCCGGAGTGATGCGCGTATGGCGCGAAAGCCTACACACAGTTTGCCACCTGGGCGGCCGTGGACTATCTGGCACGGCGTGCTGCGACGCGGGCACATGAAGCGGGTGAGGCCTATGGAGAGAGCGTTGGCAACGCACGCGTACAGATATGTTGCCGTGTGAAGTGTGGGACCGCTTGGGGGCCCTCAGGCAAACACAAGTGCTAGCGGTGTGAGCCGCTTTCTTTTGCCTACTTTTCTTTGCGGCGGCAAAGAAAAGTAGGTGCCGCCGGGAGTGTCTGAATTTTTGTGTGCAAGGCAGCTAAAAGCCTGCGATCTGGCAGGCTCATCAATTGCATTCTACAAAT
>NZ_JAWRXV010001926.1:0-222 GCF_046534875.1 Paraburkholderia sp. SIMBA_054
GATATTCGGCACTTCAGAAGTTCGGGAAACTGTCGCGATGCTACCTCGACCGCGAGGTTAAGACGTTCGGTAAAGCCGACGCGCGTGAGCGTTCCACCAGAGCGACCTGGAAATATCGGTTCATGAGGACTCCGTGGATATTGCTTCAACCACCGCTTCAGCTCCCTAGCTGTGTCTGGCCACAATGGTACAGAACGATCTTTTCGACCTTTGCCATGGATC
>NZ_JAWRXV010001927.1:0-221 GCF_046534875.1 Paraburkholderia sp. SIMBA_054
GCTTACAGCGTTCCGCCACCGCGTCGGACGGGCGGTCGTGTCCTTTATCTCGATCTGGACGGTTGCCTGCATCCCGACGCCGTATACGAGAAGCCTGGCTCGGGGCCGTTCATTTTTGGTTATCCGGATCACAGGCTTTTCGAGCATGCACGGCTGCTTGAGGACGCGTTGGCCCCGTACCCGTGTGTGCGTATCGTGCTCAGCACCTCATGGGTGCGGCG
>NZ_JAWRXV010001928.1:0-221 GCF_046534875.1 Paraburkholderia sp. SIMBA_054
TTGATCATGATCTTGGCCGCCTCGCGTTCAGCGTGCCCGTCAGCACTGGTCACGCGCGCGTTGACTACCAGGCCGTGTCGATTATCGGTCAGCGTATGGCCCATGTACCGCAATTCACTGGCCGTCTTGCCTTTGCGATAAAGGCGCGCATCGGAATCGGTCTTCGACTGGTGCGTCTCGTTGCTGCGCTTGCTACCCTTGAAGTCACCCGCACTGCCACC
>NZ_JAWRXV010001929.1:0-218 GCF_046534875.1 Paraburkholderia sp. SIMBA_054
CCCGCTAACATAGTGCGGCCGGAGCGCAACAAGCGCCAGCATCTTTCTGGCGTGCTGGCGAGGAACGAAATCGACAGGGACTATGCCTACAATCGATCCCTGTTTCTGCGCGTATCCACCGGGCGGTACCAGTTCAATCCGAAACTCGCTGTGCGTCGCCGCCAGGGCGAAGAAGAAAACTGGATCCCGATCTACACGGCACTCAACCTCCCGTTGAT
>NZ_JAWRXV010001930.1:0-217 GCF_046534875.1 Paraburkholderia sp. SIMBA_054
TCATACTGGCTGCGAATCTGCACGGCGAGGTAATACGTCGAGACGTCCGGCGGCGCTGCACCTGTTTCATCGGCGGCGGCATGCGCAGCTTCAACACTGCGCTTGAGCGTGGCCAGCACGTTGTACGCCAGCACCGCGACGGTAAAGCCCAGCAGCGCGGCACGTGGATGACCCAGGGTGCGGATCTCGCTGTGCAGGACCGACTCGAGTCGCTGGA
>NZ_JAWRXV010001931.1:0-217 GCF_046534875.1 Paraburkholderia sp. SIMBA_054
CACTGCCCGCCGAGCAGGTGCGAGCGTGGGTAGCGGGCTGCTCGACGGGCGAAGAGGCGTATAGCCTTGCGATGCTGCTGTCGGAGGCGCTACCGCAGCATTCGACCTCCGCGCAGGTTCAGGTATTTGCCACTGACATTGATGACCGTGCGATCGAGGTGGCCCGAGCCGGCCGATATCCTGAATCCATTCTCACCGACGTCCCACCGTCCCGGCT
>NZ_JAWRXV010001932.1:0-217 GCF_046534875.1 Paraburkholderia sp. SIMBA_054
CGGTCGTCTTGAGCGACTCGAACGCCGCTGTCGCATCGGCGGTCAGTTCGGGATAATTCAGGCGATGGGTGAGATCCAGCAGCGGGCGGCCGACGTCGGTCGCGATCAGCTTGAAGATGCCGACCGCAGGTTCAGTGAACCGCTTGATGCGCATCTGCCGGTCGACGAAGATGGTCGCGATCCCCGTCGAAGCGATCAGGTTCTGCAGGTCGTCCTT
>NZ_JAWRXV010001933.1:0-216 GCF_046534875.1 Paraburkholderia sp. SIMBA_054
CGCCTCACCCGCTTCACTTACCCGCGCTGCAGCATGCCGCGCCAGATATTCCACCGCCGCCCAGGTGGCAAACTGTGTGTAGGCCCAAGTGCTCCACACGTCTCACTTCGGACCGATTGCGCACGCGTTCCACGCTGTAAGAGCCAGCCCTTTCAAGGTCTTTGCGCTGCAAACCTGGTATCCTGGCGAGATGTTAAGGAACGACGGGTACGAAGG
>NZ_JAWRXV010001934.1:0-216 GCF_046534875.1 Paraburkholderia sp. SIMBA_054
TTTCTTTGCCGCCGCAAAGAAAAGTAGGCAAAAGAAAGCGGCTAACACCGCCAGTTCTAGTTCTTGCCTGAGGGCCCTACAGGGTCTTACGCTTCACACGGCAGCGTTTCTGTTTGCGTGCGTTGCCAACGCTTCGAATGAACGCCTCACCCGCTTCGAATACCCGTACTCGGGCAAGCAGCAGCGAATGGTATGTGCCGCCCAGGTGGCAAACTG
>NZ_JAWRXV010001935.1:0-215 GCF_046534875.1 Paraburkholderia sp. SIMBA_054
CAACGCTTCGAATAAACGCCTCACCCGCTTCGAACTCCCATACACGGGCGAGCGGCAGCGAATGGTTTGTGCCGCCCCGGTGGCAAACTGTGTGTAGGTTGTCGCGTCGTATAGCTTGGCGCTCTTACATGGTGGCATGCGTGCGCAATCGGTCCGAAGTGAGGCGTGTGTGGCGCTACGGCCTACACACAGTTTGCCACCTGGGCGGCGGTGGA
>NZ_JAWRXV010000280.1:0-411 GCF_046534875.1 Paraburkholderia sp. SIMBA_054
TCGAGCACCGGGTCGTCGAACTGCTTCCACCATTCGGTGTTGGCGATGTCGGCCGCGTAGTTGTCGGGGAAGCGGTAGGTCGCGGGCACGTCGAGCGGAGGACGCGAGTAGTTCGGCCCGAGCAGGCAACCGCTCAGGGCAAGGACGCATAGCGCGGACACAAGGCCGGTGGCGAGCGGAGTGGTCAGCGGAGCGCGGCGCATGTCAGTCACCCTCGCGCGGTGCGGACGGGTTGGTCGCCGGGCCACCGCCGACTTTGGGTCCACCCGCTGACGGCGGCACCTTTGGCGGCTCCGCCCCCGGCGCAAAAGGCGGCACATCCCCGGCCTTCCTGGCCTTCTTCTCCGAGCGCTCCGACATCGTCTCGAGCACGTAAAAGAACATCGGAATAAAGAACACCGCAATCGCCGT
>NZ_JAWRXV010001936.1:0-214 GCF_046534875.1 Paraburkholderia sp. SIMBA_054
GTTAGCCGCTTTCTTTTGCCTACTTTTCTTTGCGGCGGCAAAGAAAAGTAGGTGCCGCCCCGCACAGGGGCGACGCAGGGAGTGTCTGAATTTTTGTGTGCAAGGCAGCTAAAAGCCTGCCATCTGGCAGGCTCATCATTGCATTCTACAAATGATTCCTGGTGAAGCGATCTTCGTAGAGGATCGCGAACTGGTTCATCGCGGCTTTCCAGTC
>NZ_JAWRXV010001937.1:0-213 GCF_046534875.1 Paraburkholderia sp. SIMBA_054
TGTGCGGGGCGGCACCTACTTTTCTTTGCCGCCGCAAAGAAAAGTAGGCAAAAGAAAGCGGCTAACACCGCCAGCCCTTGTGTTTGCCTGAGGGACCCCAACCGGTCCTATGCTTCACACGGCAACATCTCTGTCAGCGCGCGTTGCCAACGCTTCGAATAAACGCCTCACCCGCTTCGAACTCCCATACACGGGCGAGCGGCAGCGAATGGT
>NZ_JAWRXV010001938.1:0-212 GCF_046534875.1 Paraburkholderia sp. SIMBA_054
TGACCCAGGGTGCGGATCTCGCTGTGCAGGACCGACTCGAGTCGCTGGAACATGCCCTCGATACGCCAGCGCTTGCGGTACAGCCGGGCAATCTCGTGTGCGCCCACCGCGGCAGGCAGGTTGCTCCACAACAGAATCACGGTATCGCCCGCTTCAGTCGGCTTGTCCAGCGTCAGCTCGATGCGACGCCAGACGAAGCCAGCCTTCAGGTC
>NZ_JAWRXV010001939.1:0-211 GCF_046534875.1 Paraburkholderia sp. SIMBA_054
AGGTGTGTCTTACCCCAACGGGGTGAGCAGGACACACAGGTTGAGATCGGTGTTGTGCCAGAAACAACACAACCCCCTCTTTACGCTTCTTCCAGATTGGCTGTGGCGCAACACAAATGCGACGCAGCAACCCGTCATGCCTGATGACCATAGCGAGTCGGTACCACCCCTTCCCATCCCGAACAGGACCGTGAAACGACTCCACGCCGAT
>NZ_JAWRXV010001940.1:0-211 GCF_046534875.1 Paraburkholderia sp. SIMBA_054
AGTCCGGCGGCGAAATCCATCACTCGCTGCAGACCTTGCCAGATGGTCTTGACTCCGGGTTCGCCATCGCCTTTGCGGGCCAGGAAGCCACCCAGCATGGCGACCAGACGCACGGCCTCATTCAGTCGCGGTGACGTCCTGGGTGGTTTCTTTTTGTTCAGAATGTATGCCGCGCGCCATTCATCGCGCTCGAACAGTAGTTGCGCGTCAA
>NZ_JAWRXV010001941.1:0-210 GCF_046534875.1 Paraburkholderia sp. SIMBA_054
CGCAAAGAAAAGTAGGCAAAAGAAAGCGGCTAACACCGCCAACATTTCTTCCTGCCTGAGGGCCCCCAACCGGTCCCTTACTTCGCGCGGCAACTTCTCGATTCAAGTTCGTTGCCAACGCTCTTGCAGTGCACCTCACCCGCTTCACGCTCCCGCGTTTCAGCATGCCTTGCCAGATAGTCCACCGCCGCCCAGGTGGCAAACTGTGTG
>NZ_JAWRXV010001942.1:0-209 GCF_046534875.1 Paraburkholderia sp. SIMBA_054
CCCTTCGCGGCGCAATAGCTCTCCAGCATCGCATGCTGGCGATCGAGATCCGCTTTCTGGTCGTGCGACGAGACTCGTGCGTAGCAGACCGTCGGTGCATCCTCATTGCCGAGACCCAACAGGTCGGAGACGGCGTAATAGCGTGTGCCGCCCGCCGTCTTGCGAGCGGGCACCAGTTCGCCAGTCTCCTCCCACTTCCGCAGGGTGGA
>NZ_JAWRXV010001943.1:0-209 GCF_046534875.1 Paraburkholderia sp. SIMBA_054
TCAATCAGCTGCGCCGCCGCATCAAGGTCGTTCGCATGGCGGTTACTCAGCAGCCGCCATTCGAGCGGCTTGACGCCTGCCGGCGGGTCGAGTTCCCGGGCGACGATACACGTGACGCTCACCACGTCGCCGGCCGCATCGGGCAACGCGACACGCTGCGCCCACACCTGCTGGCGGACCGTGCGCGCCGGCTGAGCCTGACGGGCCGC
>NZ_JAWRXV010001944.1:0-209 GCF_046534875.1 Paraburkholderia sp. SIMBA_054
TTCGCCTGCAGGATCTCGTTGACCGTCGCCAGCATTCTGGTTGACAGTTCATGGGCCTCAAGCAGGTGGCGGAATCGCAGGATCGTGCTTTCGTCTGGCAGCCGCGTCATGCCCGTGTCCAGCAGCGCGAAGTCCCGATACAACGGGATGTCGTGTAGCGCCTCCTCCATGGCCGGGTCCGAGAGACTGAACCACTGCTGCAGGAAGTG
>NZ_JAWRXV010001945.1:0-209 GCF_046534875.1 Paraburkholderia sp. SIMBA_054
GTCGGGATGACGACCTTCGTGTCGGTCTGGGTGACGGGCGCCACCACGATAGCCGGGCTGGCGAAGCCACCACCGAATGCGGCGTTCACGTTGCCGACGTTGTAGTTGCTGCCGCCGCGCACCGAGGCGAGCGCTTCGACGGAAAGTTCTTCGTTATGCGAGAGGTCTTTGATGGTCAGCGAGGTCATGATCAATCTCCTGGATACGGT
>NZ_JAWRXV010001946.1:0-205 GCF_046534875.1 Paraburkholderia sp. SIMBA_054
CGAAGCGTTGGCAACGAACGCGAACAGAAATGCTGCCGTGTGAAGCGTAAGACCCTTTGGGGGCCCTCAGGCAAGAACAAGGATTGGCGGTGTGAGCCGCTTTCTTTTGCCTACTTTTCTTTGCGGCGGCCCCTCCATGTCAGGCTAGTTGTCGCCTCACCCGAACCGATTGGTGTAAAGATGGGGGGCGGACAGCGAATGGAAG
>NZ_JAWRXV010001947.1:0-203 GCF_046534875.1 Paraburkholderia sp. SIMBA_054
TACGAGCCGGATCTGGGTCTGGTCACAGATCTGGTCGCCATCGAGGATGCGCACGCGCAGGAGCGCTCGGCCATGGCCCCGCTGATTGAATGTGCCGGCGCGGGCGAATTGTGGCTGGCTGACCGGAACTTCTGCACCGGGACCATCCTGCAGGGCTGGCATCAGGCACAGGCCTGCTTCATCGTGCGCGAACACGGCCGCAA
>NZ_JAWRXV010001948.1:0-203 GCF_046534875.1 Paraburkholderia sp. SIMBA_054
GGCACCTACTTTTCTTTGCCGCCGCAAAGAAAAGTAGGCAAAAGAAAGCGGCTAACACCGCCAACATTTCTTCGTGCCTGAGGGCCCCCAAAGGGTCTTACGCTTCACACGGCAACATCCTTATCCGCGTGCGTTGCCAACGCCCTGAATGAGCGCCTCACCCGCTTCGAATACCCGTGCACGGGCTAACGGCAGCGAATGGT
>NZ_JAWRXV010001949.1:0-200 GCF_046534875.1 Paraburkholderia sp. SIMBA_054
GCCACAATCTGTGCCGCACCCCCGGCGGGCAACCGCGGAGCGAGCTTGACAACCCGTCCGCGCAAGTACGATGGAAGAAAATCTATCGGGGCAAATATGGCGCGACACGACCGCATCACATCTGGAAGCATGAGCAAGCAACTAAAAATCACAGCAATCAAAGCGCTGATCATTGGCTCTTTCATCGGTACCGCCTGCCT
>NZ_JAWRXV010001950.1:0-200 GCF_046534875.1 Paraburkholderia sp. SIMBA_054
CCGGTGCGCCTCGAACAGATCTTGTGGAATCTGGTGCGTAACGCGTTGAAATTCACACCTTCGGGCGGACGCGTAGATGTGCGCATGTCTCACAAGGACGCATTCCTGTGCGTCGACGTGACTGACACAGGGCAGGGCATCGCGCCGGACTTTCTGCCACGCGTGTTTGACATGTTCAGTCAGGCGGATACCGGTGCAGG
>NZ_JAWRXV010001951.1:0-200 GCF_046534875.1 Paraburkholderia sp. SIMBA_054
GAAGCGTTGGCAACGAGCACCGACCAGGGCACTGTCATGTGAAGCGTGGGGACGTTGGGGGCCCGTGGATAAGAACAAGTGCTGGCGGTGTGAGCCGCTTTCTTTTGCCTACTTTTCTTTGCGGCGGCGTAACTATTCAGCGCTTGTAAACTGCTACCAGGCTATGCATAGTGAGGGACATGACGAAGATGCCCGACATC
>NZ_JAWRXV010001952.1:0-200 GCF_046534875.1 Paraburkholderia sp. SIMBA_054
AGCGGCGTGATGACGATGGTCACGACCGGGGAATTCAACGGCTACGCGAAGATTGCGCGGGACGTGACGGACCGCAAGAGCATCGAGAGTCAGCAGGCGCTCAGGCTGGAACTCGAACGGCGAGTTCGCGAGCGCGCTGAGTCGGCGAATCGTCAGAAAGACGAGTTTTTTGCCGTGCTGTCACATGAACTCAAAAATCC
>NZ_JAWRXV010000281.1:0-410 GCF_046534875.1 Paraburkholderia sp. SIMBA_054
GCAGAACGATGTAACCGATAACCATACCCGGTTTGATTTTAACACCTTTCGCCGCCAGACGTTTCGCAACCGCAACGTGCGGGCCGATCGCTTTGTATTCGTGCAGCGGACGGGTGATCTGTTCGTAGATCGCCAGTTTTTCCGGCGGGATTTCGTATTTAGACAGTTTCTGGGTAACTTCTTTAACGATACGAACCGCTTCTTCAACGTTACCGTGTTTCAGGATCGCTTCCAGAACACGCGCCTGGGTTTCTTTCGCGATTTCAGACCAGTCACGACGAACGATTTCCAGACCACGGGTGATGATTTTACCTTCTTCGTCGATCAGCGCGTATTTTTTTTTGGTAACGAAGAAACCACGTTTGTAGAAACCTTCGTATTCCAGTTCCAGCAGCCCCGGCAGTTTCGCG
>NZ_JAWRXV010000282.1:0-410 GCF_046534875.1 Paraburkholderia sp. SIMBA_054
CGGGACCGTGCCAGCGCACGCTCGATGCGACACCCAGGTCGCCCGTCGCGCCGTTGGCACCCGTCGCGGTGATATCGACAGAGGTGCCCGAGTTCAGGCTGCGCTGCAACGCATGTGCAGCGGCGCCGTCGATTGTGAAAGCAGGCGTCGAGAGATTCCACTGGCCTGCATGCACCACCGCGTGCCCGCCCAATTCCAGTTGCGCCGCTTGCGTGTCGACCGTTCCGCCGCTGCCGTCGGCGTTGCTTGCGGCGATCTTGCCGAACTGCCCGACACGGCCGCTGTCGGCAACGAGCCACACATGGCCGTCGCGGCTCGCAGTGCCCGTCGCGCGGATACGCGTGCCTCTTCCCGCCAACGCATACACATTGCCGTCGGCGGCCTGCAGACTGATCTGAGCGGCGGTTATC
>NZ_JAWRXV010000283.1:0-409 GCF_046534875.1 Paraburkholderia sp. SIMBA_054
ATAAGCCTCGTCGATGACCACGAGGCTCTTCGTCGCCGCGGCGATGATGCGCTCCATGTCGGCGTCGTTAAAGAGCGTGCCGGTCGGATTGTTCGGATACGCGAGATACACAACCGCGGGCTGGTGTTCGGCGATGGATTCGCGGATGAGGGTGGTTGGGGTTGTTGCGCTTGTTGCGCCGGTTTCGCTTGTTGCGCAGGCTGCGCCGGTTTCGGCTCCTGCGCTTGCTGGATCGGTTTCGCCTGCTGCGCTTGTTGGATGCGTTGTGCGTCCTGGGCGTCTCGCGGGTGCTGAGCGTCTTGGGCCTGTTGGGCGTCCTGCGCCGGCTTCGCCTGTTGCGCAGGTTGCACTGGTTTGGCCTGCTGCGTTTGTTGCGCCGGTTTCCCCCGTTGCGCTTTTTCTATGGGTT
>NZ_JAWRXV010000034.1:0-110921 GCF_046534875.1 Paraburkholderia sp. SIMBA_054
ACTTCATCCTGGCACATTGATGCCGACTCGCGGCTTCCGCCGCAGCCTCGGGACGGGGAAGTCCCTTTCATTCTCTAAAGTTCAAAAGATACATTGCCGACAAGACAGAAGGAGAACACACCTGATAGTCCTTATGCAAACCACATCAAGTAAATGGCTCGACCGTGTTAAAGAAGGTCTCACAGTCACCAAGGACTTGCTGGAAGTCCTTCTTAAACTCGCACCTCTTGCGCTGATGCCTCCGGCGATGGCGCTGTGGGTCTTTCTCCGACGCATTGGATGGACGGAGGTATTTAGTGACTCAATCGGCTCGATACCTGGTCTGATTACACTGCTCGTCTGTGCTGTGATGGTGTTGCTGTTGCTCGTGCTGCAGTTCTGCCTGCCGTCGTTCCTAGTCGCGCCGTCTGGAGAAGCACTCACGGTGACACAGGATCCGAAGCGCGTGTGGAAGCTCGCTTGCTGGCTGCACGTCTTGTCGGCCATCGTATGGGAAGTGAGTTTTGGCATCAGTATCCTGGCAGCAAAAGACCCTAAAACGGGACCGATCTGGGTCGCCACAGGCCTGTCTGCACTAGTCGCAGTATGCTTCGCTGCAATATTCAAACGTGACCTTGTTCAGGACATTGCTGCCAAGCCCAGTTGGCAGCGTCCGCTCATCGTGGTACTGGTTTCTGCTTCCCCGGTTTTCGCCTCATTCGCAACCGCATTACCCTTGCTCTCGCTGATGTGGATTACGGGGGCATCGAAACTTCCCGACAGAGAAGCAAGCGTTGTCTTCATGCTATGTTGCGTGGCGAGCATCGTGGGGCTCTTCCCCGGTCTTGCATACCTGAAGGCGAAACTCGAAGGACATTCGATAGGGCGTGCGATCAAGACTACGGCAATCGTGGTCGCGGTTCTTTGTTATTTCTACCTGAGCTTCGTTTTCTACTTTGCCCCGATCTCATCGCTCTCGTTGCGGATTGCCGGCGTTTACGATACCCGCCTGCACACCTTCCAGATTTTAAACAGTAAGCTGGTCCCCGCGTTACGCGCCGTCCATATCGTTCCGTTTGGAAAGGACGATTCCACGGGCGACGGCAAAGCGGAGCAATTCTTTGATGCGTATGTGCGGTACAACTTTGGTGGTGTCAAGCTCTTTTGCCATAATCCGTTTGAGCTAGACTCGGTCACGCGGGATGCCGTCATTGCCGCTAAGGAGCAGGATAAACCGGACCCATATCTTGTCGCTGGCGACTGGTGTGTTCCTGCGAAGGCAGACGACGTTAAGCCGGTACGTAGGGACGCCCGTTGATTTCAATATTTGAGCCGGTGCTCAATCAGTCAAGATCGTCACGGGCATGCTTACGGGTATTGATACCAATATCTCGCATACCGAAAATGTGTTAGTAATACGTCAGACCATATAAGAAGCATGGCACGGGGCGGTAAGTCGCTGACACCGCATACATGAGAGACCAGATTAAAAGATCGAGATGGCCGTTCGAAAAGAATTATTCGTTAATGCACTTCAACTTGTCGATGTCGATTCTCGCACCAACGTCCCATCGGTCATCACCTACCACGGCGGCAAAGCGCTAATCGGATACGAAGCCCTGGAGAGCAGTGTTGACCCAACGCTGGTCAATGAGAACTTCAAGCTCGAACTGGGTCGCGTGACGCCGGCACGCGTGCGGCCACCTCTGTTTGACTGCGCGGACGGCAAGCCGCGTTCAGCTAACGAGATCACGCAAGACTTCGTTGAAGCACTGATTAAGCGAGCGTCAGAATGGATCGCGGCTCGAGAGCATAAGGCAGCCGACAGGATCATCGTAGCGGAACCTCTTAGTCTCGAACGGGAAGGCAACTGGCTTGCAAATTACCGGAATCGCATGAAGGCGATTCTGCAAAAGCAGTTCAAGGAAGTCGATTTCCTGCCAGAACCTTTTGCTGTTTTCCAGTTTTACCGCTATGGCGTCAAGCACCCCATCGTAGCAGCGAACCGGAAGCATGTTGCACTCGTGATTGACTTCGGTGGCGGGACCTTTGACGTGTCGGTGGTCGAGACCACGGCCACGGGCGATGTAAGCCAGAGCGGACGACACGCGCGGCCCCTTGCTGGCGCCTCGATTCCCGTTGGAGGTCACTATATCAATCGTTCCATTGCGAAAAAGCTTATCGCTGACAACCTTGCGAAGGGAGTTGACAGAAGCACGCTCACAAAAGCCTGGAACGCATACGATATGGTGGCCGATGAGGAGGGACGGAGCTTCCAATCGTTGCGAGACGACCTTAAGAACTTCATCCGCAACGTCCGAAAGCTGACCAGCGAAATTGAAAAGGCCAAGATATCCCTATGCGGCATGATCCGTGACTGGAGGTTGAATGCGCAATTCTCGACGCCCCCATCGCATCAGATCCAGGTTCCGACAAATCCCCTCTTAGGAACACCGGATCTGAAGAGCGTCAGGCTCGACGCGCTCTGGCTACGTGATACTTTCATTGATCGCATCTGGAAAGAACGACTGAAACCCGAAATCAGCGCATGTCTTTCTCGGGCTCAGGCAGAACTCGAGGGTAAGCCCATCACCGTCATTCTCTTGTCGGGAGGTTCGGCCAACATCCGATGGCTCGAGAAACTGATTGAGGAACAGTTTGCTCACAGCCTGCCCGAAGCGAATGTCTTGTCGCTCGAAGCGAACTTTCAGGAAATCGTCTCGAAAGGACTGGCCATCGAATGCGCCAGAAAGACATTCACGGAGGGTACGGGCGACTTTCAGTCGGTCACCTATAACCGTCTGTGCCTGCTGCTCGCATCAGACGACGGTCATCCTGCGATATATCGCTACAAGCCCCAGTTCAACGGTGGCATGTCCGATCTGCTGGATGATGGCGTCCTGCTCAGATCGGCGAGCGCTCTTAAGGAAAAAATCGACACGCCGCTGCGTTGGAAAGTGCGCCTTCAATCGCCTCCACGGCGGCAGCTCAACTATTATTTCCTTCGTTCTTCCCTGGACGTCGAAGACATCGGAAGTCTGCACAACGTCCAGCACCGGGTCAACACACCGGCTGGGGCGAAGTTTGATGGTTCAATTCACGTCGAGCTGACTGTATCAGACGACGGAACGGCATCACCACGTTTCATTTATCGGCAGGGACACGACGATGTCCCGGAGATCGCTGTTGACGGCGAGCGTTTCTACATCGACATGACGGCCGGTGGCCGGACTACGTTAGGCGAGGCCTACATCGGTTTCGATTTCGGAAGCAGCAATTCGTCCATCTCGTACGTAGAGCAGAGCGCAGTGAAGGTGTATTCGCAGCGCGCCGGAGAGAAGGGATGGATGGAACTAAACGAAATGATGCACGAGCTTCCTCTTTGCATCGCAAGGCCCTTGGCGAAGTACATTTCGTCAACCACCATCGGTCCTCGTAACATCGAATATGTGGCTGCCTTGGAGGCGATGCTAGGATTCGCAGCAGCCGTCACATACGCAGAACACTGCGCGCTTCTTGGGCGTTCGAAAGGCAAGCTTCTAAAAGGCTTCGACAAAGCATCGGTCGGTCCAATCTGGGCTCTCTTGCGGCAATCCCTGGCGTCCGTAGGGAGCAGAGGTACCTTTTCCCGCGCGCTCCGTGACCTGGTAAGCGAAACGCATCACAAATGGATTGATGAGGCGATATCGGCAGCGAATGATATCAAGCATGGACGAGACCCAGGTTCGGCGGATCTCCATAGAGCGCTCAATCTGCTGGGGAACAAGATTCTTACGTGCATGTCGGGGAGGAGTTTCGGATATTTCGAAAACGTCACTCGCACCGGGTTTAGCCGGAAATACGCGGGATTGTTCAAGGTCGCACGCGGAACGGAAAGCCACTTCTTGCACGCACTCGATTACACCGGACCCGGTGATTTCTCGGCAGCAGAAGCGTTCATCATCGACATCGAAGCCGGTAGGGCTCTATCTCTTACGCCGTTCATGTTTTGGCATTCGCTAAATGGTGAAATTGATCCGACTATTGCAGTTCTTGACACCATTGGAGCGAAGGGAACAACTTTCAAGCTAGTGGAGACGGGGAAGTCGATAACCTTGGATTCCGGGCACGAGGTCGGCGAGCTTCATGAAGCATGCGTCAGCGCTTTTGAAGAGCAGGACTGTCCAAAGGAAATCCTCTCCGACCTCCAATTTTCGGACGACCAAGGGACATAGCGTCCGGGCGGCTCAGTCAGAACATGTTACTAATTGGGAAGGCGAATATGTCCGAAGACCAACTGAGCCGGATGATTGACATACCGTCTCCGGCTTGAGATTCGCACTGCTTGTCGAGGTCGCCCGTTCGGCGAAGGTGCTTAATCGCAACGCCCGGTCGCTCCAACGGCGGCGTGTCACGCTCTAATCCTAGAGAGCAGTCCGGTGCCGCAACAGAGAGTGATATGGGGTGGATCGGGTTGACATAAAAACCGACAACGCACGATCGTATATACGCATGTATGTAGGAGTGCGGATTACAGTGGGATTTATCGATCCAGTAGCTCTTTTATTCCCTCGAGAAATTGGACGGCCTCATAGTCTTGCACGAGTTGTTCAAAGCCGCGGACAACGTCGGCTTCCATCGTGTGAAGACCTTTTTCGCCCTGAAAGTTGGATCTGAAGGCCTGATTGAACCGGTTGTTCAAGTAGGAACTGACTTCCTCAATTTTTTCTGGCCTGCCTGAGTCCGTGAAGAGAACCGACTTGGGCGAAGCTGCATCATAGAAAAGGTTATGCCGCCACTTGGGTACGAAGTTCGCGGGCCTCTCGTCGGTAATCCACATGGAACCGATAACTTTAAGCTTGCCTTTCATGCCCTTAGGCGTTATGAAGGTCCACACCTTGCGGGGCAGCCGTGCCTGAAGTTCAACAAGCTTGTCGGTATTGGCCCCAAGTGTGCCTATCCGCCCTTCGGCTATATCCGAAGCGAAGTCTTTCCAGTAGTAGAAGATATCCAAATCTACTCCATTCTCAATTCGGCGATTTTTAGTCAGACGCTGGGACGTCCAACTGGAGGCCGACGATCAGCCATTCAGTTACCAGGGGCGCCTCAAATACCGGCGCAGCGGCCCTGCAGACTGTGAAACCGGCCCCAGCGACTAACGAAAGAATTTCTTGACTGTGCCCGGCCATGCGCATCGTCAGAGAGCCGCTCCGAACGGCCGGCGCTTATTTCCAGAGGCTTGCCGGGAATTCGAATGCCTCAGGCTGCAATACGTCGCTCTTCTGCCAAATTACCCGATCGAGGGTAACTGACAAATTCCACGTTTCAGCGGCAACGGGTTCTTTCTTTGCGAATGCCTTGGGGGTAAGCAGAGCGACGCACTCACCTTGCGCCGGATCACGTACGGATCGATACACGATCGCGTCGATGCGAGCCTCGCGTGCGACCCCGGCAAACGCCTGGCAATAGCCATGCTCGGTTTTGTTCTCGAACGCGGTCTGCTGGCGTAAAAAGGGCGGTCGGCGAATATCAACAGCGCGTCCCCGAATCGCCGCCTTGAACAGTGTCTGTGGCAAGGTATCGATCGATCCAAGCGACGGCGATTCAGTCAGAAAGCGCCAGCGCCAATAGCCAAGCTCTGCACAGGCAGTGCTTTTATTGTAGGCGGCATAAAAGACACCTGGATCATAAGGTCGTCGAAAGCGCGAGCCATACCTGGACGTCGGATACCGAAAGGGCGTGAACAGTAACCAGTGAAGTCCGAGGGACGTGGCAGGAACCGGAGGTTTCGAGGTTTCGAGCAACGCTTCCAGCTGTGCCTGTTCCGCCAGACTGTCAACGAGCGACATGGTTGCTACGCGATGTTGAGCCTCGACAGCACGCCACGTATCCTCGATAAGCTCGCGAGCCTCAGATGCGACCTCGGTAGAGGTCCAGGTATTCGACGACATTAACGAGTCCTCGCGCGGAGCGGATAAGATCGATCGGTCTTGCATTCAGCGCGGTGTTCTCGCCCGTCAGCCATGCTTGAGCTTTCTCGCCTGGGCCCACAATGGCATCGAGTGAGCGAAACAAACGCACCAGCAATAACGCCAATTCCCATTCTTTGCCTCGCGATTGCTCAAGTTGGTATGTGCCCGCGACAAGTCGCGAGACGGAAGACGTACTGAGTCCGAGCACTTCGGCTAGCGTCGTCTGGCTTATGCGTAGAGCGGCCGCCGCCCGCACGGCCGCTTTAGAAAGGGTGGCGGCCGGGGTTGGACCGACTGCTGCATGATCTCGCGTTGACGATGCCATGATTAGCTTCCTGTGTTTGTGTTTCCACAGAAATCATAGCGCTGTTTAGTTTCCACAGCAACCTGAAAGTGCGTGAAATCCAAGCGTAGGAGGGTGAAACGCTGATATTTGGGCGCCTAAATCCCGTTTTATAGAACGTTCATGCGTTTTTACGCGGAAGCGGACCGCAGTCGGAACGCTCTGGGGCGGCGGCCATTACGCACGCAACCGGTGAGGCACAGGAAAGACCTGCTAAAGGACGAGCCACAGCGGCACACATCTTTGTGGTAATCGCGACTTTCGTACCGTCTGCCGGGCCACGGATGACCGTACCCGTCGCATGGCTGGCCGCACATATGGCGCGGGTCTGCCGTCGGGCATAGCGGCGGTCGCCACGAATGTCATCAACATCGTGTTCCTGTCGCCAACGGTCTGGGGCCAATGACCGCCGGACGGTGAGGGGCGAACAGGGTAAGCACTTATGGGCTGCAGCGCATAAGTGCGAACCTTGCCGCTCCCCTTCTAGCGACGGATGAAACGCCGCTCCCAGCTTTCCTGAAGCTCGTCTGGCAAAACAGGCGCACCGTTTTCAGGGGATGCGCCGGGTTTTACTTCCGCGCGACGTGGACGTCGCCAGTGTTACAGTTTGACGTCCCCTCGCTCCGGCGACGCCGGCGAATCCGCAACGCTTTCACCGATCCGCATATCGCCGCGCTCATCGACGGGAAGCTCCGTGCGGCCTTTCCAGTATGGCTTGCTGCCGTAGTACGCATGCACGGTCGCGGCCCAGTTCGGATCGGCCATGGCCGGCCAGTTACCCTTGTCGAAGCCCGGTGCATTCCTGATCTGCTCGGATGATACCGACAGCACAAAACATTTGCGCGACGTGTCGAGCGTCAGCGCGCGCCACGGGATCGCGAGCAGCTTGCCGCCGATGCCGAGAAAGCCGCCGCTTGCTAGCACCGCGTACGCTACGCGGCCCGTGCGCACGTCGAGCATGATCTCCTTGATCTTGCCGACGTCGTCGCCGTCTGCGCTCAACACGGTATTGCCCTCGAGCGTTGCCGCCGCCATCACATCGGGGCCTGGCCCGCCGGCCGGATCGGCGCTTGTGCGCGCGATCTGCACACCGCCTTCAGTGGCGGACTGACTGGTGAGGTTCATGATAGGGCTCCCTGTTATCAACCATAGCTTGATGAAACGACGTGTGGCGCACGGCTTGGATGACGCTAACCACTCCGACAGCTACAAGCGTTTCGCGAACTGCCGTTGGACCGCGGTAATTCTTGCGGCCGTTGATGCCGCCCCGGCCCGGATTCGGCTGGCCCGGATGATGATGGTCCTGCGCATGAATAGGCGTTGCGGCATCGGTTCCTCCGTGAGGCAAGAGTGACCGCTGCATCAAGCGTGCCCGGAACCCGGTCCGAAACGCCGGCATCGGTCGCTATAGCTACGACGATTCATACGCGCTGTCCGCGAGGGCCATTGCGCCGCGCCCGTCGCGACACCTACGCCGCCGACCCGTCTGTCGTGTCCGTTCTATCAGGACTGGGCGTTGATGTTCAGGGACTTTGGGTTCGCGCCCGACGATGTGTTCGTCTCTCAACCGGCGCGGAATACGAGTGGAACCGTGGCGCTTACCTTCAATCGCTCGGGCATTGCGGAGCGTGTCCTACGCCGCGAGGAGCGGCGGCGAACCTCACCGGTAACAGTGGCGCGGGCTCGGCCGCTTTATCTGACAGGGAGATCGCGGCGTTTCTGAAACGCGGTCACGCGGACGGCTTGTCTCCCGTCGCAAGCCGGTCATGGCGCGGTGTGGGCCGCGTGCGCGCGGGCATGCAAAAGTAGCGGGGAACGCTTTTTGCGGCACGACAGAGCGAAGCGCCCACCACGCACTCTGAAGGCCGATATGAGCACGATCGACCCCGACGCCGAGCCGCCGCAAGTCGTCAACCAAAGGGGGCACGCCGGGCCCGGGCGATTCGTCCGATAGCGGCAGCGACGTGGCGGCCGCGAAGCGTCACGACTTTTGATGTCGACAGCGAACTCGCCCTTCGCGCGCTCAAAGCGGGCGACGATGCAGTCGCGAGTCCGGACCGCGCAGGCGCGGGCGAACGCGCATCCGCCGACGGTGATTCGCGGTCGCCGAAAAAGGCGACATTGATGATGACCGCATTGTCGGACCGGACATCGATGAATCCGCTGAAGGACTCGCCGACGAACTCGCTGAAGATCGTTCGAGGACGAACCGGGGTACCCACGACGAAGACAACGAGTCGGGACCCATCCCATTGGCTTGGGCGCGCGCTTTGCTTGAGGTCCGACTCACGAGGAAAGGCTTTCGCCCCGGATTGTGCTGACAGCCGTCTTCCCGATCACATATCGAACACGGAGGCACCATGTCGCTCATTGTTGCTGCACGATTCACCACTTTCCCCGCCGCCGAAGCGGCTGCCGAACGTCTTTTTGACAAAGGCTTTGTCGAAGAGGATGTGTCGCTGTTCTTCGTCAATCCGCGCGGCCAGCATGCGCGCTTTCCGATCGGCGGCGACGAGGACACGGACGCCGGTGCCACCGACGCGCCGATGGGTGCAGGAATCGGCGTGACGGTCGGTGGCGTTGCGGGTGCGATGATCGGCGTGGGCATCTTCATGGCGTTTTCGGCGCCCGTGCTGGTATCGGCAATTGCCGCAGGGGTCGGCGCGTATATCGGCTCGCTGATCGGCGCGATGTATCGCACACGCGGCGGCGGCAACGGCGCGCCTGCGCGTCATGCCGGACGGGTCCGTCACGAGGAGCGCGACTCCGGCGTACTGCTCGCGGTGCACGTGACGCCCGAAACGCAGCGCGATGCGGCGCAGGTGCTGCGCGAAGCGGGCGGTACGGCGATCGAGCGCGCGTCGGGTCGCTGGCAGCAAGGACGCTGGGCCGACTTCGACCCAACCCGCGCGCCGACACCGGTGCAACTCGACGAACGTCGCGCCTGATTGCCTTTTGATGCCGGAGCGCGGCGAGTGAAGGCGCGCCGGCTTCCTGCTTTAGGGCTGCTTCGACAGTTCGTAGTCACGCATGCCGTTCCAGGCGGCTTTCAGGAGGTGCACCCGGATTTGGCGCTGGTCGGCCTTGCTGACTTTCCGTTTGACGAGATCGAGCGCCTCGCCGCGGGACACCAGCGCGACCACACCGTGATGCTGCGCCTGGAGCCGCTCCGCCAGATCACCGATGGTCGCCCGGTCGCGAGCCGACGATCATGCGAACACGCCCGTAGAAAGATACAGATCAACATACTGCCCGGGGAGGCGCTGGCAATCAGTCGAGAGACGGGAATCATCTATCCAGAACCGATTTATCTCGGCGTGCTTGCATGTACCACAGATGATGCCCCTGTCTTCGAGACTGCGCTCGCGAAAAGGGACGCTCTGCTTGCCGTCGGCGCGGTCAGTGAGCCGTTTTTTTTTTGACGGCTGTCGGCGCACGAAACAAGGTTCCTCGGAGCATGTTGCGAGCCGGGGAGGTCATCATGATCGAATCCTGGATGGGCGTGATCGTCGGTTCGTTCGTACTCGGGATCGCGGTGACGCTGGTCACTGGCGATTATCGCCGCGAACATCTGCTGGACATGCTGCGCCTGACGCGCATCGGCAGCGTCGAACGAAAACGGATCGTCCCAGCCGGGCGGTTCCAATGTGACGTGAAACGCCAGGGGAGAACATCGGTGCGTGTGTCGCTCAGCTCGGACAGAGGCGATCGGCTGGCGGGCACGACGGTCGCGTGACGTGAACAGTTCGACGACCACCGGACGCGGCGCGGCGGCGAACGCATGCAACAACCGAGCCGAGAACAGCCACCAGCAGATCCGCAGCCGCGAACGCCAGACGTGCGGCTTTCGCGATCTACGCCGCACGCAAGCATTTCTCTCATGCTTCGGCCCGATCCGCAGCACTTCGCGCTGCCCCGACACCTGCTGAACGCCGCATGCCGTCGTGCCATACTCAAAGAACGCCTCGTCAAAAGGGATAGATGGACTGCCGCGGCCGTGGGCGAGAAATTTGTCTGATAAGGATAACTACGTTTGTAATGACCGTATAGCTTACGGCCGCCAACTTGACCAAGCCATCAACGATTCTATGTGGAGGAACTATGCCGAGGCGACATAAGGAACAGCACCGTCTCGAATCCATTCGCTGGTTGCGCGCCGCTGTGCTGGGTGCCAATGATGGAATTGTCTCGACGGCTAGCCTTGTTACCGGAGTCGCATCAGCGCACGCCGCTCATGGAAGCGTCGTGCTCACGGCCGTGGCCGGCGTGGTTGCTGGGGCCATGTCGATGGCGACGGGGGAATACGTATCGGTTTCCTCTCAGGCGGATACTGAGAAGGCAGCCTTGCTCCAAGAGCAAGCTGAGCTCAATGCCGATTTCTCGCGCGAGCATCGAGAATTGGCAGCAATCTATGTGCGGCGCGGGCTGGATTTTCCGCTTGCCAGGCAGGTCGCTGAAAAGCTGATGGCGTACGACGCACTGGGTGCGCACGCGCGTGATGAACTGGGCATTTCGGAGGTCACTTCTGCCCGGCCTCTGCAAGCCGCGCTGGCTTCTGCCTGCAGCTTTGCGGTTGGCGCCGCGTTGCCGGCTATCGTTGCCGCTCTCGCGCCGGAATCGATTCTGCTTCTGGCCATAGTCCTCTCTGCCCTGATTTCGCTAGCCGCTTTAGGCGGTTTGGCCGCGAAAGCGGGCGGGGCGAAAGTTGGCCCGGGCGTTGTCCGCGTGGTCTTCTGGAGTGCGTTGGCAATGGGCGTGTCATCGGGTGTCGGCGCGATGTTTGGCGCGATCGCCTGAGGCGCCGAACAGAGGAGACACATCCAGGAAAGCCCGACCAGGAAGCGGTCGGGAAGCGCTGCAACTGCTTGTAAATCTTGCGACGGCGCTGTCAACTTACCGGTAGCGGGACGAGACGGCGGCAAAGAGGTGCGGCACCCAGAAAGCCGTAGACGGACTGGGCGATCTCGGTGAATTCCGCGCAGCTTTGTCAAGTTGACGGGCGTAGGTTTCCTGTGTGGATCAAGAGTAGTTCTTCTTACCAGAGAACTTTATCCACTGCGGAAGTGACAGCCCAACCATGCCATCTGGCGAGGCGTTCCAGGAGTAAGGCACGATGACTTGCCGCGTGCATTTGATGGCGGGGCAACGCGACATGCTGCCGGATTGGGCCGAAACATGGGAGAAACGCCTGCATAGGACGGGCATCGCGAAAACCGCACATCTGCATTCCAGCACGTTGAGTTCGGCACCATGCTCATCGACCGCGCGCCACGGCAGATACGGCTCGCCGCGCAACGTTACGAACAGATGGGCCCGGGGATTTCACCCCGAGCCTCTCGCGAAAACGCGCGTAAACTTCTCCATTCACACGGCTCCCGTTATCCAACCTTTACCCCAGAAACTGCCAGTGACCAACCTGTCGCGGGTACGCCTTCCTCATCCTGTACAACCACTCGTCGCTACGCGTTTATCCCAGCGAGAGAATGATGCTAAAGGAAAAGGTATGGCTATTTAAGTCAGCCAGGGCCTGATTTAATGAGCGCTGCCTGGAAAAGCGTTTGCGCAGCGGTTATTTAGTCCGGCCACATCGCTTAAAAGTCATAAGCCCACTTCCCCTCAGAACCCCATGTGGCGTGGGCTGAGAATGCGATTCAAACACATGCGCGCGGCGCGATCCACGTCTTGCAAGAAACCGCCTATCACGATGCGACCACCATACATTATTTTCATCCGATCGCGCCCTTCATTCGGACTTAGCATTTGGGTCCGGCTTTTGAAAACCGAATTCGCAATGCCGGATATAAGAAACTGGAATACCGAATATCACAGCGTTGGCGCGTCACCGGTAATTGATGCGTCATGAAACGCTAATCCAGATAATGGAGACACGCACGTGCTAAGCCCTCACGAATTCGCCACGCTCATGCTCGTGAAGTCCGCGCCCGAGCAGATTGACCTGAACCGGGAAGAACTTGACACCCTGCTGGAACGTCAGTTGATCGCGCTCGAAGAGCTCGCGTCTGGCGCCCAGCGTCCCCGCCTCACCCGCGATGGCTATTCAGTCCTTCGCGCCATCACCGGAAAACACTGAGCGGCGATTGTCGCGGACGTGTTGAGGATTGCATTGTCGCAACCGGGGCACGTCACGCGTATAGCGACGTGTCTACGGTGACGGTCGATTCCGCAAGCACGCTGCAAAAGCACCGCACATGCGCGCGCCACCTCCGTGCATGTTCGGTCTACTCACGCGATCCCGATGTCCCACGTGACCCGCCAGAATGGTGCGGCACCTCCGCGGGGATCGCCCATATGGGAGTCAACATGATGAACCAGGACCAGATTGCTGCAACCCGACAGGCCAATCTCGATCTGTTTTTCGGGCGGAGCAGCAAGGCAGTCGAGGGCGTTGAGAAACTGGCTGCACTGAACATACAGGCGATCCGGGCAACGGTCTCGGACACGTTCGATCTGGCGCAGAAGTCGTTGTCGGTGAAGGAGCCGCAGGACTGGCTTGCGCTGCAAAACGGCGCCGCCGCGGCGATCGCAGAAAAGGTACAAAGTTACAGCCGCCAGCTATTCGACATCGCATCGGCGACTCAAGCCGAATTCGCACGGATTGGACAGGCGCAGGGCGAAGCCTACCGGCGCCAGATGCAGACGGTGGTGGAGGACGCAACCAAAAACGCGCCGGCCGGCTCTGAAGCCGCCATGGCCGCGCTGAATTCCGCCATCGCGGCCGCCAGTACGCTGTATGAAACCCTGCAGGGCGCAAGCCAGCAGGCGGTCGAAGTCACACGGAGCAACCTCGACATGGCCGCGGCAGCCGCGAAGAGCGCCCGACGTGCGATTGATCCCGTATTGCCTGCAGCAAAGCGATAGCGGGCCGGTGCCGTCTCTGACGGCGAAAGTCGCTCAATTTCAAGGAATCCCTGACAGGGGCGTCACCGGCTGATGGCTGTGCGAGGCACCCGGGGTTCGCAAGGGCGGCCGTCTCAGGCGGAACGGCTCCGAGATTCCCGGCAATCCGGGCAACGGCAGGTAGCGGTGCCGAAGATATCAAACCCGAAGCGTTGCATGAACAGGTTGAAGCGGTTTTCGAAAGGCACTTTTTCACACTGCGCAAACGCGTCGGCAGCAGCAGATGCGCATCTCAATGTATGCGTCGGGCACACTGCGGAACCGATCGTCCCTGGCGCGGAAGAACCCAAAAGGCCGATCTGATCGTCACCGGTCGCCGTGGGCGTGGCGTTTTCATCGCTGGTTGCGCGGCTCGGTTTCGCGTATGCGCACTGCCCGGTGATGGTCGTGCGTTGAACTGGGAATATTCATACTTATTAGATATCCGAATGATAACGGATGCAGCATGACTAAGTCCCATGCGAACACGTCTGCCTGCTGCGAAGGTAGCCCACGGCGGGGTCCATTAAAACTCCTGCCACACGCGCGTGCTCAAGACGAACAACGTGATGATCTGGGCGGTATTTTTCATCAAACCACGATAGCGAGTCTTCGCATAACCGAAGTGCCGCCTGATGACGCGAAACGGGTGTTCGACCTCGGTACGGATGCCGGCCTTGAGGCGCCCGATCTTTTCGCAGTCAGTTAATAACAGCGCAGAACGCAGATGCCACGCATGATGCGACCGATGAGTCGTCGCGCACTACCTTTGACGCACCATCGCGACCGGATGCCCACGGACAAGGCCACCTTGTCGCGACCGCGGCGTTTTCCGGAGGCCGGGTAGGGGACCAGCGGCTTGCCGGACTCCGGTATCGCCACGCGTTGGCCGGCATCCACTTGGACACACGGTGATTCTGCTGAACATAGTCGCCGCCGTCGGGTGCTCGCTCGCGTCGCAGTTCGCGATCAGGAACCTGATCGACGCCCTGCCCATCGGCCGGGCGCATCCCACACAGGTAGTCCATGCGTTTTTCGTCATCGTCGCGCTGCTGTTCGCCGACACCCTGTTCTGGCGTCTCGCAGGATGGGCGAGCGTGCGCACTTCGTTGCGGTGACGGGGGGCCGCGCGCCGCGAACTGTTCGGCTATCTGACCGGCCATTCGCCCGCCTATTTTTCAAACGCGCAGCCGGGCATGCTGGCAAGCCGAATCTCGGCGACCGCCAATGCTATTTTCACGGTCGAGAACACCTCGGCCTGGAGTGCGTTGCAGCCGCTTCTGTCGGTCGTGGGGGCCGTCGTGCTTATCGGCTGGGTGAGTGCATGGATGGCGTTTTCGCTCGTCGGGCATTTCCATCTGCATGACTGCCTTTCTGTTCTGGCTGGCGAAGAAGGCCGGAGCGCGTCATGTGCACTTTGCTTCACGCGCCGCATCCGTCGACGGCGAGCTGATCGATGTGATCGTAATATGGTGACCGTCCGGACGCTTGTCGCCACGGCGCGTGAATGCCTGCGCTTCGGAACATGTATCGAAGACGAGATGGCGTCCCGTCAGGTCAGTCTGCGTTACCTCGAAAAGCTCAGGCAGCTGCACGCGACCCTCACGGTGCTCCTGTCCTGCTGCCTGCTCGGCTGGGTGCTCTGGCTCTGGACAAGAGAAAGGGCTACAACGGGCGACGTGGTGCTGGTCAGCTCGCTCGGCTTCGCGATCCTGCATGGGCACGCGCGACCTCGCCGTGGCGCTCGTGGACATGACGCAGCATGTTGCGCGGCTCGCTGACGTCGCGCAGTCGCTGCTGATGCCGCGCGAAATGGAAGAGAACGTGGGCGTGCCGCCACTGCAGATCCGCGACGCGAACATCGATTTCGAGAACATCACGTTTTCGTACGCCGGCCGCCGTCGCGTGCTGGATCATTTCAGTCTCCATATCGACGCGGGCCAGCGGGTCGGTCTGGTCGGGCCTTCCGGTGCGGGCAAGAGCACCGTGCTCGCGCTGCTGCAATTCGTTCGATCCGCCGTCCGGCTCGGGAGCCGTGAGCATCTCGGGCCAGCGCCTATGTGACATCAGCCTGAACAGCCTGCACGATGCGATCGGCGTCGTGCCTCAGGACATCTCGCTGTTCAATCGTTCGTTGCTTGACAACCTGCGTTATGGACGCCCCGACGCGACGGAAGCCCAGGTGCTGCAAGCCTGCGAGCACGCAGGCTGTCTGGATCTGATCCGATCGTTGCCCGGTGGCTTGCAAACCATCGTGGGCGAGCGCGGGACACGGCTTTCGGGCGGACAACGGCAACGCGTCGCGATTGCCCGCGCGTTTCCGAAGGATGCGCCGATTCTGCTGCTCGATGAGGCGACCTCCTCGCTCGACAGCGCATCGGAAGCGGTGATCCTGGCCGCGCTGGAGAGACTGATGAAGGGACGCAGGTGGTCGCGATCGCGCATCGGCTGTCTACGTTGCAGAACTTCGATCGCATTGTCGTCATCCAGCATGGGCGGCTCGTCGGCGATGGGCCACCGCAGGAACTCGCGCGCCGGCTTGGCATTTACCGCGATGTGCTGCTTCGTCAGGAGCGTCGGGTCACTACCATGCACGCCTGATGCCGGCCTTGGATCGCGAAGGCTGCGTTTGGACCACTGATCTGGGGGATGACTCGACAACAACCTTCCGGTGTCCCGCAGGCTCAACTGGAACCGAAAATACCGGCGCGCACCGCGCAACTGATAATGACCGCCCGGGAAGCGGTGGCCCTGATGATCGAGTCTGTTTTCTTCCTCGCCCATTGTTCGCGATGGCTCCGGCAATATGAGAAAGCCATACGGCTCGCAATCAACGTCGAGATCGACCAAAGCATCATACTGCCCACGATGCGATAACCCCGCAACGTACCCGGCTAACCACCACCGAGTCCCAGCTTTCGTCTTGCGAGGCGGATAGAAGCACTCCCCGGGCGCACGCATCTCGACGTGGATTTTCTCGACCTGTCGCTGCTCACATCCGATCACGATGGGCACCTTCGGCAACTGTCGTCATGGCTTTGCCGCCTCGCGCAACGTCCGGGTGGGTCCAAACGGTGTCCGGGTCCGCTTCGATGAAACCCATCGAGTCGAGCCAGTCGACCAGCGCCGTGCGCGGACCTTGGATTCCGGCCACATTGCTGTGCACGATGCTTTGGAAACGGCCACCCTTCCAGTTCGAGTTGCTTCGCGCGTCGCGCTTCCTTGCCGTGGGTCGATCGCGATCCGCCGGCATGCCGACCCGGTTCGTTCCATCGCAAACCGGCAGCGCGCCGATATTCAGATCGTCCATCATCTGGTGAACGCAGAAAGGGTCGAAGCGCGTGTCGCCGTGTCGGCTAGGGCCCCGGCTCAGACGGGAACTGATCCGTGGAGGACCTCGGCCGTGCGGCAATAGTGGCCCTTAGCTTTTCGATTGACAGGGGCTTGGTGATGAAGGCCTGGAATCCAGCCACGAATGCGCGCGTGCGGTCGGTCTCGTCCGCGTAACCGCTGAGGGCGACGAGGTGGACAGCATCGAGCGATTTGTCCCGCCGGATTGCCTTGGCCAGTTCAAAGCCGTCGAGATCGGGCAGTCCGATATCCGCGATGATAACGTCGGGGCGGCTCATTTCGAGCAGGCGCAACGCCGCCCTACCGCTAGCTGCGGTTTCAACCGCATAACCATCAAGGGACAGCACAGTTGCAAGCGCTCTCAGCGCATCTTCACAATCGTCGATCAGCAGCACTTTGACCGCAGCGCCGGTACCGCCCGTCTCGCCATGAGCGTTATCGTCGTTAGCCGATTGCGGTCCGTCGGCCGCCAGCAGCCTTACGGTTACAGTCGTGCCTCTTCCAGCGCCGGCGCTGAAGACATCGAGCGTGCCCTGATGGAGCTCAACGATTCGTTTGGCAACAGCGAGCCCCACGCCAAGTCCGCCGTCCCGCTCCCTCTGGGTCGCGGATGACTGCACGAAGAGGTCGCAGACAGACGGCAGGTCTTCCGAACATACCCCCTCGCCGTTGTCCCGTACAGTAATGCTCACGGTCTGACCATCGCTCGCACGCCTCGCGGCGAGCGCGATATGCCCCCGCTCAGGGGTATAGGGCACAGAATTCGACAGCAGATTGGTGAGCACCTGGGTCACGCGGGCGTAGTCGGCGGACAAGGTAATGTCCTTATCCAGTCCGACGACTGTTAGCCGTTGCCGGCGCTTTGAGAGGCCATCCTGCACGGACGCCACTGCGTCGGCAGCGACTTCTTTCAGCGAGACGTTCCTGATATCGAGCCGCATCTTCCCATGCTGCAGGCGCACGGCATCCAGCAGGTCATCCATCAGCGTACGCAACCGGCCTATCTGGCGTTGTGCGATGCCAAGCAGTACCAGTGCATTTTCATTGTCCACACAATACGCCCTCGCAGCGGTGACCGCGTTGTCAATCGGTCCCATTGGCCCTAACAGTTCATGGCTGAGCATGGCAAGAAATTCGTCCCTTTGCCGGCAGTCGTCAGCCTGTTCGTCGCGAACGGTCGTCAGTCTGATTGCCGAACCGGCAACCGCTGACAGACTGGAAAGTAGCCGCACATCTTCCCGTTCGAACCGGCGAGCGGTTGAATGGGACATCACCCAGATGGCCCCGAGAGGCACGCCGTCGGTTTCGATTGGCACAACGAGGCCCTCGCTCACAGGTGTCTGCAAGCCATGAAGAACCTCGAATGTCTCGGCGGGGTCAATGAACAGGAGCGACTCCCGGGCGTCCAGCGCAGCCGCGCACGGGCAGTCGCGCCACGCCGTCAGTTTGCCTTGCAGGGCGCCGACTTCACCTGTTAAGGCGAGCCAACGAAACTGCCGGTTGCCGTCGGGTTCCTCGAGCAGACTGATACCCGCGCTTCCTGCGCGGCAGAGGTCAAGCGCCGCATCAACGACTGTCCGGAGCAGCAGGTCGCGCGGTCCCGTCTGCGCTCTCGCGAGGCGGACCAGGGCATGGCTTTCGCGCTCGTACTCCGGCGCACGGGACGCGCGTCGGCGCAGTTCGGCAGCGCCTGTACTGATGGCCGTTGATAGGGTCGGCATGGACGTGCCCCCGGGCATCGCCTGGCGGTCCGCGCGTGAGCGATAGATAGATCAGGCAGCGATAAGCAGCAAGTTTTACATTAGATGACAACCTGCCAGGTGTCAATTTTTCCCGTATCGCTTCCCGGTAATGAGGATTTGTGAAGCTCCGAGTCAGCGACGCGACGCGTGATCAGCCCGGTACGCCAGAAAGGCCGCTCGTTCTGCGGGTACCTGGAATCGCGGCGACCTGCGGGAAGCCCCAGCGATAGCGCTCCGTTTCCGGTATGGCCGCCTCCTCCTGGCGAACCTGATCGTCCGTCATGTCGTTGAGAAGCTCTTCGACACGGGAGACCAGTTCAATGTTCAGGTCCATGACCTTGAGCGCCTGCTCCTCGGCCACACGTGCGAGACGGTCGTTTGACCTGGTGGCCTCATCAAACCGGCTTGATAGTCACAGTATTCGTAGCCGGCAAGGCAGCACGGCGGGCAGCACGATGGCGATGGCGAGCAGAACAAGCAGAATTTTTCTCGTTGCGCGAAGTTCCGCGACGGGGTGGCAGTTCACCGGAGAAGTCGGGTCTTCGTACGGGTCGGACGCGCGGTCTCTTGGGCTCGGATCCATTTGTTTTTGTTGAGTGTGGCGAGTGCCCCGAGGAACTGAAAGAACCCGTTGGGCTAGCAGTCGACGAGTCGACGGGCGCCTGTTCTTTCTGCATGTGGGCCGGCGCGCTGGCAACGCGTCCGGCGCGTGCCATCAGTGCCCTGGTACTCGGCTCAGGCATTCTCTTCCAACCCATTGTGAAAAATCGACGTCTCAGTAGAGCTCGTTGCAGGGTAGCGCGTATCTACCCGCTGGCATATGCCTTGTGGCATGGAACGCGCACCTTGCGCAATGGAGGGGGCGATGAAAAGAATGACGCTGGCGGTCGCACTGTCGATAATCGCGGGAACACATCTGGGGGCGCAGGAGAGGAGCAACGCGCCTTCTGCAGGCAACGCTACGACGACCGAGCAGCCGGGTCGCGCCGTCGAACGGATGAACGACACGGCTGCTCAGGGCAGTCAGGTCAACAAGCCCGACACCCTGATGGACAAACGGGCCAAGGCGATGTCGCCTCAAGGCGCATCGACGCCAGGCAAGACGGGTAGGGTCAGCCAGTAATGCTGCCGGGGAAGGCATTGCAGGCAGGACGAGGCGCGCAACCGACGCGCCTGTCCGTCCAGCGCCGCATTCTGCTGCGTCACGGTGTCCATCTGCGAGACCGCCTGGTTGACCTTTCGAATTGCCGCGGCCCTGTTCTGCGAAAGCCGCCGCGATCTCTTCGACGTTCTGCGAAACGCGCGCCACGGCCTGGTTCACGTCGCCCTCGTGCGACTCGCATCGCCGGCAAGCGAAACGGCCGCTCTGGATCTCATTCACGGAACGGGCGATCAGCTCCCTTGATCGCTTTCGCCGCCTGCGCCGGGCGCTGCACGAGAATATGTACTTCGCCTGCCACCACCGCGAAGCCGCGGCCTTCCTCGCCTGCGCGCGCCGCTTCGCCGGCGGCATTCAACACGAGGATGTTCGTCTAGAAGCCGATGCTTTCAATGAGTCCCAGGAACCGCAACGCGACGCGGCCTGGAGCAACAGTTTGTCGCCCGGCTCCAAGACCCGGGTCACGAGTCTGCACACGGCAATAGCCAGATATTCGAAATCAGGGATGGTTACCCGTCGAGGGCCGCATCGCCGACGTGTTGCCTGCGGTCCCGCGGCTCGACGGTAGCGTAAAGCCGGGCGGACGCGATGGGAAACCAGCGCGGCAGGTCGTCAAATCAACTAGCCGAAAGGGCGTTCCTCGAACTGAAGTGGAGAGCGGCGCCCCGAAATGCGAATCAAGGCAAGAGCCGCGAAAAACACGAGCACTGCGCGCAGCGACATCTGCAACGCATTGAGATCCTTGCCTTCTCCGAATAACAGACGCCACCGTGAATGAACAGCAGAACGCCAGGCTTTCCGACGGCGTGATCCGGCTTCATGAAGTAGATTTTCCGATGCAGACTCGAGACGACCTGGCGATGCCAGGTAGCGCGTCGCAAACCGGCCGATCCAGAGTGATGGATCGGTGCCTGCGTCGACAGCGGGATCTTGAACTCGCTGCGTGTAGCGCTGTATTGAGAGAGAAGACCCCTTTCCAAATTTGCACGCTCACCGCTTTTTTGAGCGGCCCGATCGAACACACGGCGATGCGTTCGCCGCTTCGCGGTCGATTATTGATTCAAAATCAAGAGTGTTTTGACGGCGCGGGGCTAGGCGACACATTTGCCTAGGGACAAGATGGTGTACCCATTGCCTCTGGTCCTCTGCAACATGGAACGAATCAGCCGCCTCCCGATTGGGCAAGACGAAAGTAGCGGTTCGCGGAGCGAAGCGCAAGACAGCCGCTCGTCGAGCGAGCTTGACGTTATTGAAACGGCGAGGGGCTTGATGCTCGCGACCCTGTGTACCGGTAAGTCGATAGACGCTGTAGCAGCTTCAGTCAAGATGTCGAGGCGGCATTTCCTCCGTGTGTTTAAGCGCGTCACAGGAACGACACCACATAGTTGGCGTTTGGGAGAATAAGTGCGCGGCTCTCAGCGGGATCTGCTGAAAGGAGATTCCAGCCTGACCGAAATCGCGCACACTTATGGCTTCGCTGACTACGCTCACTACAGTCGGGTTTTCAAGCGAGTCGTTGGCACATCCCCAAGTGTCTGGCGCACGTGGGCGGCCCGCAGTGCTGAAGCGGCCGAAGGGCTCGAGGGTCGGATAACGAGAGCCGAGGACTTTTCCGGCGCCGACTCGACGGCAGCCATCAGGCGCTCAACGAAGGCGATTTAACGGACAGATCGGCGTCAGGCCGGACGTCGCGCGAGCGTTTTCACCTCGAACTGGAAGTCATATTGCGGCAAGGGACGAACGTGGCCAATTGGATATGGATTGAAGGCGCTCCGCCGCACTGTTGAAGCGGGAAAACACCGACCGCGGCTAAGCACGGTTGTAGGCCAAACCTGTATGGTTGTCCGCCGTCCTTATAAGGCCGCCGTCGGCTCTGGCTCTTGCCAGGAGGTCCCAAAAATAGTATCTGCAAAAACATACTCAACAGTTGTTGGTGTTCACAAATGCTGCTAGCCGCGCTCACAGAAGTGTGCGCCTAAACGATGTCGAGAACTTCGGCGGATTGATGACGGAGGTCCACATCTGCCACGCGGTGGAACCGAGTGAGATGAGCCGTGGGCACCATCATCGACAACTTCCGGCGCATGACCGCTGCGCGCTGTGGCTCACTGCTCTCCACGCCATGGCAGGCGTTGTTCCATGTGTCGTTCAGCGCATTGGATCGGCGGCGTTCCATAGCTGGTCGAGACGATCTTGCGAAGCCGGGATATCGTTGCAGCGTCGAACCAGGGCGGGGACCGGCATCCGTCCTCACCCTGCGGGCGTGGCGCAGGCGCTCCCGGTGGCGACGATCCTGTCCGCAGCGGAACGCAGGAATGCCAGGAACTCCGCGGCAGACAACGGCCGGCTCAACAGGAAGCCCTGCATCTGATCACAGGCGAGTTCGCTGAGCGTGCGCAATTGCGACTCCGTCTCGACACCTTCCGCCACGACCTCGATCTGCAATGCGCGCGCGAGTGTCAAGACGGCCGACAGCAATGCGCTACCGCGCTGGCCGTCGGCGCCGAGATCGCGCATGAACGAGCCGTCGACCTTGATCTGGTCGAAACTGAAGCGCTGCAGATAGCCGAGGCTCGAGTATCCGGTGCCAAAATCGTCGATGGCGACGGTATAGCCGCGCGATTGCAGCGCTTCGATCGTGCGACTCGTCTTCTCGATGTTCTGCATCGCCGCTGTTTCCGTGATTTCGAACATCAGGCGACTGGGATCGACGCCGGCTGCGCCGATGAGGGCGTCGATGCGGGCCACCAGATCTGGTACGTTGAACTGGATCGGCGAAAGATTCACTGCCACAGAGACCGCGGGCAGTCCGTGCGCGTCCCATAGCGCAATGTTGCGGCAGACCTCACGCAATACCCAATCGCCGATCTCGACGATGAGGCCCGAGCGCTCCGCGATGGGGATGAATTCGAGCGGAGGAATCTCGCCGAGTTCGGGATGACGCCAGCGGAGCAGTGCCTCGACGCCAGTCACCGATTGCGATGCGACGCTGAACTTCGGCTGGAATGACATACCCAGTTCGCCGTCGACCAACGCACGATGCAAATCGCGTTGCAGGATTAGCGACTTGAGCGTGGTGTGGTTCATCTGCGGCTCGAACACGCGGAACGTGTTGCGCCCGCTTTGCTTCGCCGCGTACATCGCGGCGTCCGCGCTATGGAGCAGTTCGTCGGCATTGCTGCCGTCACGAGGATGGAATGCAACGCCGATGCTCGCGCTCACGCGCAGCGGCAATCCGTTGACGACGATCTCCGGGCTTAACCGCCGCAGGACGCCATTTGCAACCGCCCCGGCGGACGACGCATCGGCCACGTTCTCGACCACGATCACGAATTCATCTCCGCCGAGTCGTGCGACCATGTCGGTATGGCGCAAGTCCTGACGCAGACGCTCCGCGCACACTTGAAGCAGGTCGTCGCCGACGCGGTGGCCGAGGGAATCGTTGATCGACTTGAAGCCGTCGAGGTCGATGAAGAGCACAGCGAACGGCGATTCTCTGCGTGCGCATTCGGCGACCGCCTGCCCGATGCGCAATGAGAGTTGCTGGCGGTTCGGGAGATTGGTCAGCGCGTCGTGCGTGCCGAGATAATGCAGTTGCCGGTTCGCGTGCCTGAGCGAGATGGAGAGGCTGCTCGTATGGAAGCCAAGCAAGGCGAGCGTGCCGACCAGCATGGTGAACGACGTCGCGGTGACGACGAGCGCAAGCCAGTTCGCATCGAGCTTACCGCCGGAGAGGCAAAGACTGCCGGCGGCGAAATTGGCCGCGCTCATGCCGACGTAGTGCATTCCAGTGATCGCGAGCGCCATGATGAAGGCCGCGCCGAGCCGCTTGACTATGAGGTTCTCCACGTCCGATGCGCGCAGCGTGAACGCGAGCCAAAGCGCCGCCATCGAGGCGGCGATCGCCACGCCCACCGACAGCGCGACTTTCCAGATCGTGTATGTGATCCCCGGCGACATCTGCATCGCGTGCATGCCGGTGAAGTGCATCGCGGCGACGCCGACGCCCATGATCGTCCCTGCGGTGCACAGGCGCCTGGCCGACAGCGCGCCGCGGCTCGCGGTGGCAAGTGCGATCAGCGACACGCAGATCGCGAGGAACAGCGACGCCATGGTGCTCGAGAGATCGTAGCCGACCGCAATCGGCAGCGAGAACGCCAGCATGCCGATGAAGTGCATCGACCAGATGCCGACGCCCATCGACACCGCGCCACCGACGAGCCACAGCGGCCGCCGTTTCGTGCTCGTGAGCGTATTCAGGCCGCCGGACAACTCCACCGCTGTGTAGGACGCAAGGAATGCGACCACCAGCGACAGGCAGACCAGCAGCGGGTTGTAGACACCGGTCATCGGCCCTCTCTCTTGTTCAGTATCAGTCTTGCGCGACTGCCTCTTCTTGCGGTTCTGCTTCGAACGGTCATGCCGCATCGGCACGCGGCGCATGCTCCCCGCTGTTCTATCGACAATCTGGCGGATAACTTTATGCATCCGCCTGCATCGGACTGCAATTCACGCGTTTGCATCGCGGAAGATGGAAGACCCGCACCGGACGTATTCTATGGTTTTACGGCGTCGACGACGTGTTATGGTGACCTGCCGCAGCCTCTGATTTTGCCGGCCTCGTCAGCGCGTTTCCTCCCGCTGTCCGTAACTGGGCGCGCTCCGACCGGGCGCGAAAAGGGGCCCGTGCAATGCTGCAGTGCTGGCAGGAGGCTCTATGGATCGCCGAGACGCCGTAGTCATTGCAGCATCGCGCGGGGGAATCCCCGTCCTGAGAACATTGGTCGCAAATCTGGTACCCGACGGGTTCGTTCTGCGTTGTCCTGCACATTGGCCGGCACCGCAGCGTACTCCCCGAGTTGTTGTCGCAATGGGGGCCGCTGCCCGCAGTGAACCCGGCACAGGAGGAAGGCGTGCAGCCGTTGTCCCAATTGCAGCGGCGTGCTGTGGCGGATCCGTGATGACCGTCCCCTGCGTTACCGGTGTCATACGGGGCACGCGTTTTCCGCCTTGTCGCTTGAAGAAGCCGGCGCGGACCGTTCCGAAGATGCGATCTGGGGGGCCATCCGTGCAGTGCACGAGCGGATGATCTTCGCGCACGAACGTCAGCAGTGGGCACAGCGCATGGGTAGTGACGAGGACGTGGCGCTGGAGCAGGCCCGCATCGACGAGAACCGCAAGCTGGCCGAGTTGCGCGCGGCTGTTGGCGCGCACACGCCGTAACGGGCGCGGGGGGACCTTCGCTGCGTGACAGCAATGACCGCGCACCCGCGCATCACGGGGACCGGCCAACGGCTGTTGAAGTTCGTACATCGACCGGAGCAGGGAGCGCACGTGCGTCGATCACGTCGCTGGCGGAGGGTCTGCCTTCAGAGCGTCAGCTATCCGGTGTATCGGGACAGCGTCGCCTGCCTGGCGGTGCCAAATATGCCGGCCTTCTCGACACCAAGCCGCAAGCGTCATGCGACGGAGGAACAGTTCCGTCTGCTCGTACGAGGCGTTACCGAATACGCCATCAACATGCTCTCTTGTACGGGATCGTGACAAAACTGGAACATCGGCGACTAGAGGATCAGGCGATACAGCCTGTCGGAGTTCGTCGAACAACACTTCTCATGTGAGGACAGGGCGTCCGGAGCGCCCGCGTTCCGGCGGTTATAGTCGGCTCCGTGGCGTTGAGATAACCGCATCAACAGCGGGCGTGCGCAACCGGTTTGCAATCAGGCGGCCCGCCCGGGGCGCCGGGTTCCGGTCCAGGCTCATCCTTGCGCGGTGACGGCTCGCGCTTCGGGGTCTTGCGAGCGGGAGGTGGCTTGTCAGGATTATTAACAAACTTTGCGTTCATGATCGGCGTAACGATGGGGCGCGCACAGAAAACGCACCTTCACGGCAGCGGTTCGGCGGTGAGCTCATGATACGCCGTATGTACTGAGATCGACCACAGACAACGGATATTGCACGTACAACGATGTCGCGATAGGTCAGTGTCGTCATCAACGGGAGGTCGCGGACATCGAGATCATCCATCGTTGTGAGCGCCCCCGCAAAGCCTGCGTGGGTCCGGTCGTGGTAGTGTCCAGTGTCCGTTGTCACTACTCCAGCAGTGTCGTCATCTTTCCCTCCGCATCCGTCTACATGGTGCTTCACTGCCGAACGTCGGTCCATCCGGCCGGGTTTGGACGCAGCTTAAGCATGCAAGACATGTAACATGTAGTCGCTGCTTCATCTGGCTGCCAGTCGTCGGTTGCTGCGTCCGCCGCCGATCTGTCCGCGCGCGAAATCGACGCGCTGTTCGCCGATGGCACGATCTCCACGACGCTAACGCCAGTGGGACTGGGTAGCCATGCCGCGTCATTGTCGTGCGGCAGGGCGCACGCTTCCAGATGCCCAGGTTGATGCCCATCAGCGCGACCCAGATCCACGAGTCGACCAAGGCGAGCACGACACCAAGGTAATAGACCGGGCTGCCGGTCATCGGCGGATAGAACGTGAAGAGCACCGAGGCCTGGCCGGCCGCGACGGGCACCATCGCCATCACCGCGCCGATCATGAGCAGGATGAACGCGGCCCGTGCCCACTGCGCGCCGACCAGCGCCTGTTGCAGCGCCAGCTCGACGATCGCATAGCCGAAGCCCATTGCCCAGGGTCGGCAGCACGTAGGCATCACGGTGCCGTGTGCCGTCACCGAGCGGTAGTACAGCTCAGGCTCGCCGATCCACGGATGGAGCGGACTGCGCGCGAGCATCTGCCATGCGTCCAGCGGCAGCGCAATGCCGAACGCGATGACCATGCGCCAGCAAATCTGAGCCTGATCTGCCGAATCCTGTACAACGGGCTTTTTGCGTCGGGTCTCGCCGAGCTGCCGGGCAGGTGGGGCATGCCGCGGCATGCGACATGCAGACTCATGGCTTGACGAGCAAAGCCGTCGCGCGGGAGATGTCGGAAAGGGCGTTACAGACGAAAACCATGTACGCCAATGTCGCTGTGCCTAAATGCGCGTCGCCAATGCGGCCACTTAGAGTGAGCGGGCTACCTCGGGTACGCCATGCGCTTCAGCGCTTACGCGGTATCTTGGGATTAAGCAATGGATTGAAGCCTGTCGAGAGTCCGGAACCGGATGACGGCGCCGAGGTGCCTTTGCGCGCAGGCGCCTCCTTATCTGTGCGCCGCTTTGGACGGCTTGCGACGCCAAGCTGGTCGATCAGGGCATCGTCATCGTCGGATCTTTCTTCCCGGTCCTGTCCGGTTTCATGCTTCGTGGGCGCCTTGGCGGATTTGGAGCGGGCCTTGCCGGCCGCTTCGGTGACCGCCCCCAGATGCGCCATGATCCGCGCGAATTCCCGCGCGCCAACTTCCGGCACGTGGCCTGGCATTAACGTCGATACAACGATGTCGCGAAACGTATGGCCGTCGACGGACCGAATTTCGGTTTCAGTCTCCCACTTCACCTTTGTGCCGATAAATGCCTGCAGCACGCGCTGCAGGACCGCCGGCGACAACACGCCGCCGTCATACAGCGCCACCACCGCTCGTTCGGCGACGTGAAATAGCGACGATGTTTCGCGCGCGGCCACTACCTGGGGCTCGCCCGTTCATCCCGCACAGTGGAGCGCGGAGCGCTTTCCTCTTCATCATGCGACGGCGCAGCCGCAAGCGGGTCCATGTCTGGCGGCAGACCGGGCGCGGGACGACGTTGTTGCGCGGGATCGTCAATTGGCTGATTGGCCGGGTCTGCGACCGGGTCGATTGTCGGATCGGTTTGCATCGCGTTGTTTCCTTTCGCAAGGGGATAAAGAGAAACTGGCAATGATCGGAATCGCGGTGCCAGGCGGCATCTGCGGCCATCGTCTCTGTGGAACGAACATTCTCTCGGCCTGATCCGGGCGCAGTGACGTTACATAGCTGCAGGTGCAGCCGCACGAGTGCCGGGATGCTATTTCAGCTTCACGATTTGTCGTCCTGGGACGGCGGTGTGGTTTCGGACAAGTCGTCCTTTCGAACTTCGGCTTGACGGACGGTCGTGCCATCTTCGCCCGTCTCCGAGATGTCGGTTTCGAAGGTCTCGCCTCCCTCCGACCTGGCGGTGTCCGGATCGGGGGCTTGCCTTCGCCCCCTTGCTGCTGTTTCTGGCCCGTAGTCATCGTGTACTCCGACCGCAGTGGACGTGCGGCGTGCCGTCTAGCGTCTGAGTCGCACCGCCGCATGCTCGATCGCGTGCCGCAGTACTTGCCCGTTTCGGACCACCACCCTTGTCCAGATCGCCAGCTTGTGCGCCCCGCGACGACATCGCCAGTGCCAGGGTCACCGCGAATCTCGTGTCGGCACAACCTGCTGTCCTGTCATGAACGGCTATTCAGTTCTCGTCATCGCAAACCAGCCGTGGGTGCCGCGGATCCGTGACGTCGATCCGGTGCCACGCAATCCGATGACTGTGCGAGCGGCTCCCGTGCAGCATCGCTTCACGCAGCAGTCGCGGCAACAGCCCCACGGCGAGTCGCTCGAGCACGGCATCCGGGCCGACGTGGAATTCAGTGATCACCCACGCGTCGCCGCTACGCACCACATGAATCGCCTCGATGCGTCCGACGGGCTTGCCATCTCGCGACAGCACGCGCCGGCCAAGGGTTAGATCGACATTGAAGTGCGCCATTACCGTGCCCCCGGAATGCGCTGGACGACGTGCTCGCGCAGCCAGCGTTGCCAGTCGTCGAAAGGCGTGCCGGGTGCATCGACTTCGACCTCGATGTCGATGTCGATGCGGCGGATGCTGCTCCAGGGAATCCGGTAGGGCTGCGCGTATCGCGCGCCACCGATTTTCGTGGCGAGCCGCGCGACCCACCGTGCGGTGCGCTCCCCGATGCGTCGTGCCATCGCTACCGAGCCGATCTCGATTGCAATCAGTTCGGGCGGCCGGCCCGGCCTTAGCTCTGCGACGAGACCATCGACGCGGCCCATTTTCCTGCCGTGGCGATCCACCACCTGCTTGTCGAGCACATCCCGCACGAGGTCCATCATGTGCCTCCGAGTATCTGCAGCGGCAGTGCGACAATTGCCAGCACGAAGCTAAGCGCTACGATGGCAATGACCACCGCATTGGAAACCGCGCCGTTGCGGTGACGTCCGACATAGCTCTCGTCGTTCATCAGCACCAGAAACGGAACCACGGTGAGCGGCAGGCTCACCGCGGTCAGCGCCATTGAGAACACCGTCAGTTTAAGGGGATCTACGCCCGCCGCAATCGGGATCGCGCTGATCACGAGCGCGCACGTATAGACCAGGCTGAACCCCGGATCGTCGCGCGGCTTGCGGTTCTCGCCCCAGTTCCAGCCAAAGCCCTGCGCTACGAAGTACGCCTGCTGCAACGCGATCTGCAAGGTCGCGCCGAAGCACGCGAACGCGAGTGACGCGACGAACAGCACGAAGCCCCAGAAGCCGAAGACCGCGACCAGCATCAGCGGCAAGTGCGGATAGTCGTCGATGCGCGTGATGCCGTGTGCGGGAAACACGCACGCCGCGGTGATCAGCACGGCCAGCGAAATGGTGCCGCCGAATGCCATGCCCAGCGTCGCGATCGCGCGGTTTGCACCGAGATAGCTCCGGTCCCAGCGATCTTCGATCGCGCCAGACGAATAGAACAGGAACAGGGACGGCGTTATCGATGCGCCAAGGATGCTGACCACCGTGAACCAGTAGTTCGCGCGATCGTGATGGGGCACGCTGGGCAGCACGCCTGCCGCCACCTGATGCCAGTCGGGCCGGAGCACCACCGCCGCGACAACGAAGCTCAGCGTGACCAGACCGAGTAGCGACACGCCTTTTTCGATCAGTCCGAAGGTGCCGCGCCACAGCGTGAACCACGCAAGCAGCGCGACGGGTAGCGCCCACCACGGGTGCTTCACCCCGGTTGCCATCTCGAGCGCGATGCTGACACCTCCGATTTCCGCCGACAGCACCAGCACATTGACAGTCAGCGTTGCGAGGAACGGCAACATGAACAACCTGATGCCGAACCGGTCGCGAATTCCCGCGGCGATTGTGTGCTGGCTCACCGCGGCAAAGCGGCCCGCCATCTCCGTGAGAAAGAGGATACATAGCGTGCCGAGGACAATCGGCCAAACCAGCTGGAAGCGGAACGCCGCGCCGCCCTGCGCGGCCGTCGAGAGTGATCCCATCTCCAGAAACCCGCCGACGCTCGTGACGACGCCGAGGGAGATTTCGAGCAGTTTTTTCATCCCGTCTGGCTCCGCCTGAAGACACCGTGTTCAAGCATCGTCCGTTCCCGCCGGCGCTACGCGTCGGCACCCGGCGTGGCGAGCGGACCGTGTGTCGGGGCGGCGCCGTGCGCAACGGCGGTAGTGGGACGGTCCCCGGTTTATCGGCATACCTTTGCCCCGCTTGCTTGAGCAGCGATTTCGCAAGGCCCGAAGGGACACACTGATTCGCACTGTGTTCTTCAAACGCAATCGGCTTCGTCATCATGGCGGCAGCGGCCACAACACTCTATGCGAATGGTCGCGGTCTGACGGATATAGACAGCGCAGCGAATGTACTGGACCCCGCCGCGTATCCCATCGCACCACACGTGCTGGCGCTCGCATTCATTGGCACGGCGGTGCTTGCTGTATCGCCTCTGGCGGGTTCGGCGGCGCACGCGGTGGTGGGTGGCATGTTCGAAAGCGAGGACAAGGCGCTTGCGGACCGGCGGGTCTCGCTTCCCCTGCTGATCGTAATGCTGTTGGGCGGTGCCACCGGCGTGGCGCTGACTTGCGTGCATGCGGAACTGCTGCGCCTGTTGGATTGGAGCGCGATCCTGAACGGCTCGACAGTACACCTCATCATGTCCAGACTTGTGCTGCCGAGCACGAAACACTCAGCCGTAGGCGATCCCAGTGCTCACTGGGTGCTTCGCAGTCAATGCTGGCTTGCCACTTCATGTGCAGCCGCCGCGCTCCATCGGGCGCGATGCGCCAATAGCCGTTTTCCGGGCGACCGATAAGCAGGGACTCGTTCGAACGTGGGCCAGCACAGCCTGTCGATCGAGCCGTCCTTGCCGACCAGGGCTGCGCTTTGCCCGTCCGCGAGCATTGCATAGTCCTCGATTCGCAACCCCATGCTCAGCCCGGGCGACGGACGACGCCGAAGCACAGCGCGGCGAACCCAGCCACCGCGAGCGCCGCGAGGCCGCGATGGGTATCGAGCCAGAACGCCGCGCTCGACGGCGATGCGTCGGCATCGAAGCGGCCGCGCACGCGATGCAATGCGCTGACGGGTTGCCACAGGTTCGACGGCCGCGAGGCTGCGGCGATGCGCGTGTCCTGCTGCGCATCGACGCCCGTGCGTCCGAGATAGCGGTCGAGCCAGCCGGGCACCCATTGGTTCGCGACGATCGCTTTGATCGACGACGCACCCACCCACACTTCGCGGCGCCGATGTGTGGCGGCCCAGCGGATCGCGCGCGCCGCGACTTCCGGCTGGAAGATGGGCGCGACGGGGCGCGGGGCGTGCGCCATGCTGTTTTCGGCCCAGTCAAACTGCGGCGTATTCAGCGCAGGCATCTGGACCATCGTCACGCGAACATGGCTGCGTCGATGATGCAGTTCGCAGCGCAAGGCGTCGGTGAAGCCGCGGATCGCGTGCTTCGCGCCGCAGTATGCCGATTGCAATGGGATCGAGCGATACGCGAGCGCCGAGCCGACCTGAACGATCACGCCACGATCGCGTTGCATCATCCGCTTCAGTGCGGCCATGGTGCCCCATACAAAGCCGTGGTACGTGACGTCCGTGATGCGCGCGAAGTCACGGTGCGAAATTTCATCGACTGGCGCGAAGGCCGTCACCATTGCGTTGTTCACCCAGACGTCGATTGGACCGAGGCGCGACTCGATGGAGCCGGCGGCGGCATCGACGGCATCGGCGTCGCTCACGTCGACCGCGATGGACAGCACCCGCCCGCCCGCTGCGCGTACTTCCTGCGCGGTGTCGTGCAGTGCGTCAGCGTCGCGCGCGAGCAGCGCGACGTCGGCGCCGTACCGTGCGAATTCGAGTGCGGCAGCACGGCCGACGCCCGCCGTCGCGCCCGTGATGACGACCGTCTGAGGTTTCCTGAGACTGCGCACATTCACCTCCTGGTAGGTCGCGTTCGCGCGATGCACATTTATAGCTCGCCGCGTGCAGCAAGCGCTTCGATCCTGTCCGCCGTGCGGCACGCAATCGCCTGAAATGTCAGCGACGGATTGACGCCGCCCACGGTCGGAAACACCGAACCGTCGCAAATCCAAAGATTGCGGATATCCCAACTGCGGCAATCCGCGTTGACCACGCTGGTCGCGGGATCGTCGCCCATGCGCGCGGTGCCGTTCAGATGGCAGGTGTCGTCGTGTTGCGCCCAGACCTGTTTCGCGTCCGCGGCGTCAAGCGCCTGCGTCATGAAGCCGAGCGCGTGCGAGATCAGCCGCCTGTCGTTGTCGCAATAGCTCCACGTCACGCGCGCGATGGGCAAACCGTACTGATCCTTCTCGTCGGCGAGCGTCACGCGGTTGCGTTCCTGCGGCAGCGTTTCCCCGACGATTTTCAAGCCAGCCTGATGGTTGTACAACTGCATTTCATCGAGCAGCGCCTGTCCCCAAAGCCCGCGGCCGAACTGGGTCTGTGCCCACACGGCGGGTAACGGCCCCTAGCTCATGTACGCATAGCCGCCGAAGAAGTCCTTGCCTGCGTCGGTGTAGTTCCAGTGCTCGGAGATGGCAAGCGAAGGCGGTCCCTTGTACCAGCGTATTTCGTCGTCCAGCACACCCCACACGGCCTGGTTCGACTGCACCATCAGGTTCTTGCCGACGAGCCCGGAGCGGTTCGCGAGGCCGTCCGGGAAGCGGTCGTTGGCCGACATCAGCAGCAGGCGAGGCGTTTCGATCGCGTATCCCGCGACGACCACATGGCGCGCGCGCTGAAACTGCCAACGGCCTTCGCGCAGATACTCGACGCCCGTTGAGTGTCCCACCGCATTCACGTCGATGCGGCCAGCCATCGCGAGGTCGCGGATTTCGGCGCCCGCGAGGACGGCGCGCGGTATCCAGGTGACGAGCGCGCTCTGCTTTGCATTTGTCGCGCAGCCCGACACGCAGAAGCCGCGATAGACACAGGGATGGGCCTTGCCGCGCGGCGCGGAGACCGTCGCGAGCGGCGTAGGGCTCCAGCCGATGCCCATTGCGTCGGCGCCACGTGCGAGCACCAGCGCCGCCGCGTTCATTTCATGCGCGCGAAACGGATAACGCGGCCGTTTCGGTCCCCACGGGTAGCGCACAGGGCCTGCGATCTTGAGCGCGTCTTCGACGTACGCGTAGTAGCGCCACATCTCCTGCCACCCGATTGGCCAGTCCGCGCCATAGCCGAGCAGGCTGCGCGATTTGAACCACTCGCGCCTGAAGCGCAGCGACACCATCGCAAAGTGGACTGTGCTGCCGCCAACCGCCTTGCCGCTATTGTTCGCACCGAGCACGAGCGGGTCGTCGCCATCGACGATGCGCTCGTCGGTCCAGTAGAGCTTCGACTGATGCTTCTCGTCGGAAGCGAGTTCTTCGAGTGGCCGCCACCATGCGCCCGCATCGAGTGCGACGACCTTGAAGCCTTTTTCGGCGAGGCGGCACGCGAGCGTGCCGCCACCCGCGCCCGTACCCACGATCACGAAATCGACTTCCTCATTCTACGGATACTCGCGCATCGATAGCCAGCCACCGCGCGTGAAAACGTCGGGCGCGCGGCCGTCCTTGCCGCGAGGATGGCGAAGTGCGTCATCGAGCGCGCCCGTTCTCCCGTATCGTGGCTTCCTCGGCTTCCCATGGGTCGCGCCGGTTGAAGTACATGCGCACGTAGCCGCGCGGATTGGCCGGGCCGCCGAAGCCGATTTCGCTCCATGCCGACGGATGCGCGTAGTACGTGGTGCAGATGTCGGGTAGTACGCGCTGTGTGAAGAAGAGCTGCGACGGCATGTTCCGCCACGCGTCGCGCGCCAGCGTGCCGTGCTGCATCGCCTGAACCATGCCGATGCGCGCGCATTCGTCGAGATCGGCGAAGACGGCGTGGTGCCGATGCAGACTCTCGTCATCGAGCGCGGCGAGACCGATGCGCCACGCGTCCTGCAATGCGGGCAGGCGCGCGTTGCGATAGCCGTCGCTCTTGCCCGTCGCAATCTTCCGATCGACGAGGGCAGCAAGCTGCACCAGCGGCCGGCTGACTAGCTGGCAGTCCGGTTGCGGGATGACGACCGCGCACAGCGCACGCAACGCGCGCCACTGGACGACGTTGCACCACGCGGGCTCGTCGGCGGTGGCGATGCGCTCGTCAATTACGGTGCGGGTCGCGTCGTCCCATGATGGCGAGTCCCGTTTGTCGAGCACGTTGTAGCCGGGATAGTCGGGCAGAGACCGGGCGTCATTCATGTTCTGTTTCCCTCATGCGCAACGCAGCGAGGCCGGCGAGCGCGAGCGCGGTGAAGCCGGGCGGCGCGGGTAATGGCGGGCCGCCCAGAATGTTCTGTGACCAGTTGCACCAGCCGCCGTGGCTGCGGGCAACGCCGCGCGCGTGAAAGAGCGTGCCGGAAAGGCCGAGTGCCGCCGTCACGCGCAAGACGATGCGCGTGATCCAGCGTTTGCGCGGCGCGCAGAGGGCGGCGTGCGCGAGCATCGACGCCGCGAGCGGCGGGATCGCGGACGGGCGCATACATCGCGCGATGCTGGAACGCGCCGCGAAAGTGCAGCAAACCGACTTCGGCCACCGTACCCGCAAGCCCGATGCTTGCGGCGAGCGCGAGCGCCTTGCCGGCCGGCATGCCGAACAGGCGGGGATCGGTGGCGGGCTGATTGCGCAACTGTTCGCCCACGGCGCCGAGCGCGCCCGAAAGCAGCAACGACATCGGCGCGCCGAGGGGAGCCCGTAAAAAAGGTTGTGCCAACTGAAGCCGCCTGGCCGCTTCGTGACGTTATAGAGATGAAACGCCGTGCCCGCCATGCCCGCTGCTGCCGCGGCCAGATACACCGCGTGCCTGACGTCGTGCGAGGCCTCCGTGCGATCCGCACCACCATGCAATCCGGCGAGCAGTGAGCTGGTCGCCGAGATAAGCGGCGTGATCATCGCGCGGTTCCCGAACGAACCGCGATAGTGCTCGACTGCGCTATCGGCCAGCGCGGAGAACGCGAGCAGCGCGGAACTGTGATTGAAACCGCGCGCGGCGTCGATGTGCGCGTGCGATGCGCCGCCTGATGCGTCGGAACGCGTCGAGAGAAGACGGGCAGGTGTGCTGTTCCTCTTCGCTGTCAGCGCGGCAGCGCCAGAGGTCGCGAATAGCGCACCGAGTATGTAAAGCGTGGTTCTTGTCATGGTCATTCAGCGTGATCGAAATACATGGAGTGCGTCAGTTAGCATCATGCCGTTATCGAGGTTCATGTCCCGTTCACCGCGAAACGGCGCGCATCGTTGCGTTTGAATTCGAGGCCACAGCCCGGACGCGAGAGATCGGGCGCGATGGTGCCGTCACGCACGCGCGGCGCGCCATCGAACAGCATGCGTTCGATGCGCACATGATCGTGAAACCACTCCTGATGAAGCAGCCCTGGAACAGCGGCAGCGACATGCAGATGCAAGGCGGGCGCGCAATGCGCGGACAGCGGCACATGGAACGCAGCCGCAAGCTGCGCCGCCTGCATGAAGCCCGTGATGCCGCCGCAACGGCTGGCATCCGCCTGCAGCACATCGACGGCGCCTGCTTCGAGCATCGTCCTGAAGTAGTCCGCCGTATAGCCGTATTCGCCCGCCGCAATGTGCATTCCGGCGGGAACGGCTGAGCGGATCGCGTGCAATCCCGAAAGGTCGTCCGATGTGACGGGCTCTTCGAACCATTGCACATCGTGTTCGGCAAAACGCACGGCAAAGCGCATAGCGGTCGATCGGTCAAACGCGCCGTTCGCGTCGACGAACAGGCCGCTCGTGCCGCTGATCGCTTCGCGCGCGCATCGCACGCGCGCGGGGTCGCGCTGCGGTTCGGTGCCGATCTTGATCTTTACCCATCGGCAGCCGTCGTCGCGCACCCAGCCGCTGAGCTGTTCGCGCATCTGTGCGTATAGGTCGTGAAGCCGCCGCTGCCGTAGACGGGGACGCGCTCGCGCGCCTGTCCGAGCAGCGTGACGAGCGGCACGTTCAGGCGCTTTGCGTGCAGGTCCCAGAGCGCGCAGTCGAGCGCGGAGACCGCTGTTGCCGCGATGCCTTCGCGGCCGAGATTGCGCACGCGGCGCTGCATCCGCAGCCACAGACGCTGCACTTGGGAGGCATCTTCGCCGAGCAGCACATCGGCAAGCGTGTGGCGGATCAGCGGCGCCGCGCAGGCATCGCTGTACGTATAGCCCATGCCCGTCATGCCACCGGCTTCGACCGCCGCCACGACCAGCGTCGTCGCGTTCCATTCGAACGTGCCGTCCGCTTCGGGTCCATCGGTTGGAATCGTGCAGACCTGTGCGGTGATTCGGGTGATGGGCGCGGCGTCGTGCATGGTCGGTGGGCTCGTTGAGCGACGGACTGAGCTACTGACCGGTCAGCAATGGCTGTACCTTACAGGCCGATTTCGCCGGACGGGGCGCGACGTTTGCTGTCTCGACAGATGGCGCAGTGTCCGCACGAGGACCTGCAAGACTTCTCTTCTGCGGGAGACTTTCATGGCAATGACAGTGGGCGATTTCATCGTCGACAGGCTGCATCACTGGGGCATCCGGCGCATGTATGGTTATCCGGGCGACGGCATCAACGGCGTGTTCGGCGCGCTCAATCGTGCGGAAGGGAAGATCGAATTCGTGCAGGCGCGCCACGAGGAAATGGCGGCCTTCATGGCGAGCGCGCACGCCAAATTTACGGGTGAACTCGGCGTCTGCATCGCGACATCGGGGCCGGGCGCGGCGCATCTGATCACAGGGCTCTACGATGCGCGGATGGATCATATGCCCGTGCTCGCGATCGTCGGCCAGCAGGCGCGTGCGGCGCTGGGCTCGCACTATCAGCAGGAAGTCGATCTTGCGGCGATGTTCAAGGATGTGGCGGGCTCGTACGTGCAGCAGGCGAGCGTCCCGGCCCAGGTGCGCCACATGGTCGACCGGGCAATCCGCATCGCGATGTCGGAGCGGCGCGTCACGGCGCTGATCCTGCCGAACGACTTGCAGGATCTCGAGTATGAGCCGCCCGCCCGCAAGCACGGCACAGCGCATTCGGGCGTTGGCTACTCGCGGCCGACCGTGATTCCCACACAAGACGATCTGCAACGCGCAGCCGACGTGCTCAACGCCGGGCATAAAGTTGCAATCCTCGTTGGCGCCGGAGCTTTGAACGCCCCCGACGAAGTCATCGCGGTCGCAAACCGGCTTGGCGCGGGCGTGGCGAAAGCGCTGCTTGGCAAGGCGGTATTGCCCGACGATCTGCCGTGGGTGACAGGATCGATCGGCCTGCTTGGGACGAAGCCGAGCTACGAAATGATGAATGCGTGCGACACGCTGCTGATGATCGGCTCGGGCTTCCCCTATTCGGAGTTCCTGCCGAAGGAGGGCGACGCGCGCGGCGTGCAGATCGACATCAAGGCCGACATGCTGAGCCTGCGCTACCCGATGGAAGTGAACCTCGTCGGCGACAGCGCGGCGACGTTGCGCGCGCTGCTGCCCTTGCTGACTGAAAAGGATGGCCACACATGGCGCTCGCGTATCGAACGCTGGACGTCGCGCTGGTGGGAGACGCTCGACGAACGTGCCCATCAGCCCGCCAGCAATGGCGTGAACCCGCAGCGCGCTTTCACTGAACTGTCGCCGCGCCTGCCCGATAACGTCATCCTGACGAGCGACTCCGGCTCGTGCGCGAACTGGTATGCGCGCGATCTGAAGGTTCGCCGCGGCATGATGGCGTCGCTATCGGGTGGACTCGCGTCGATGGGCGCCGCCGTGCCGTACGCGATCGCGGCGAAGTTCGCGTATCCGGGCCGCCCCGTGATTGCAATGGTCGGCGACGGCGCGATGCAGATGAACAACATGGCGGAACTCATCACCGTCGCGAAGTACTGGAAGCGCTGGGCCGATCCGCGCTGGATCTGCATGGTGCTCAACAACGAGGACCTGAACCAGGTGACCTGGGAGCAGCGCGTGATGGAAGGCGACCCGAAGTTCGACGCTTCGCAGCAGATACCGAGCGTGCCGTATCACCGTTTCGCGGAATTGATTGGTTTGACGGGCCTGTACGTGGACAACGCGGAGCAACTGGCGGATGCCTGGGACACTGCATTGGCGGCGAAGCGTCCCGTCGTGCTCGAAGTGAAATCCGATCCCGAAGTCCCGCCTCTGCCGCCCCATGTGACGCTCGCGCAGGCGCGCGCGTTCGCGCGGACGCTCATGGAAGGCGATCCGAAAGAAAGGAGTGTGATTGCCAACACTGCGCGTCAGATGCTCGGCTCGGTGATTCCCGGCGGGAAGGACTAGCAGCACAGCGAGGCGTGGTGATGCATTTGCCCGTTCTTCATGTAAATATCACATCATGACGTAAATCGTACGTAGTGTGAAATTTCACGCTGCATCGCTTTCGTCTTGCTGAAGGCGGCAAACGAGCGAAACATCGGGCGTTCCGAAACGGCGGCTTTCACGCGCGTAAGATTTCTTCTATTGCAGCGCTGCCAGAACTATCCTGGCTCCCGCTTCGTTCGGCGGCGCTTCGTGCAGCATTGTCCGGCTCTCGAGCATCCCGCGGCTACCCCGAAGACGATGTCAGACCGATATCAGCAAGCCACCTTGCGCATGCAAGTTCAGTAGAAACGGCCATACGCCGCCATGCCGTCAGGCGACAGTAATTTCCTCTCTAGACTTTGTGATGGGAGTGAGTTTCGATCTCCGTTCGAAGAGCAGGATTACAAACGACCGACATAGCGCCGGGGCACCGTCTCCAGGCTCGTCGAACTGTCAGCATCGCGCATCGAGTGACCCGATCGGCTGTCGCGTCCCGCGCTCGACGTTGTAGATACTGAGCTTAATCGGCGACGGCTCACACTCCCCTGCGGAACGGTGCGTGCGGGCGCTCACTGCTGGCGACTCTCGCACATCACCGAAATGATGTAGAAACGCGCTTATCAACGTCAGTCTCCGCATCTCGTGGTCCCTGCAGCGGAGTGTTACGGGGTTGGCTCAAATGTACCGGTACTCATTGTAAGAACGACAGCGGCATTCTCCTCGCCAAAAAGTGAGAATACAGACGTTACGGTGGCGTGGCTGAGGAGTCCCGCTCGCGAAGAAGATCAGCGACCGCTGCCGCGCGCTCGCGAATGCCCGCTGATTCTTCGCGGTGTGAACCTTGTCTTGTAAGGGTTGGCATCGCATTTGCACGGCTAGCCGGGCCGATGAGGCCCACTTCAGCGGATGGGATGTGCTTCCATGGCGCAAGCGTTCAGTCAGTCAACGGTCTTTGCCATCAAGTTGTTCTCCATGGCGGCGTTTCTGCTTGTGGTTGGCGCCATCACTGCTGCGCGCTGGTACTCTGCGCCCGACGCCAGGGTGCAAGAGCCTGTCGAACAGCCGATCCCTTTCAGCCACAAGCATCATGTCGGCGATGACGGCATCGACTGTCGCTATTGCCATACGACGGTCGAAAAGTCTGCGTTCGCCGGGATGCCATCGACCCAGATCTGCCTGACTTGTCATTCGCAGCTGTTCACCGATTCGCCGGTACTCGCGCCCCTGCACGCAAGCATCGATAGCAATACCCCTATTCGCTGGAACCGCGTGCACGATCTGCCAGATTTTGTGTATTTCGATCACAGCATCCATGTCAACAAGGGCGTCGCCTGTATCGAGTGCCACGGCCGGATCGACGAGATGCCGCTGACAGCGCGCGTGGCCTCGCTCGACATGCAGTGGTGCCTGCAGTGTCATCGCAATGCATCGCGGCACATTCGGCCGCTCGCCGACGTGTTCACGATGAATGACACCCGGCCTTTGTCGCAGCAGGAGATCGGGCAGTTGAATCGGCTCTTTCATCTGCAGGATACGCGGCGGCTGACCGATTGTTCGACCTGTCATCGTTAAGACCATGCGACACCGCCCTGTCATCCCGATCGTACCGACCAGCGACGAGGCCGAGAGTCCAGAGCGCCGCGCCTTCCTCAAGATCATGGCCGCATCGATTGCGATGGCAGGCGCGAGTTGCAGTGGACCGCCGCAGGAAGTCATCGTACCGTATGTGCGGATGCCCGAAACGATGATGCCGGGCAAGCCACTGTACTACGCGACCGCCTTCATTCACGGCGGTTATGCGCAAGGGGTGCTGGTCGAAAGTGAGATGGGGCGCCCCACCAAAGTCGAGGGCAACCCCGCACATCCCGCAAGCCTCGGCGCTACTGGCGTATTCGCGCAGGCCTCGGTGCTGCAGCTGTGGGATCCGGACCGTTCGCAGACGGTCCAGCGTGGCGATGCGCTGTCGACGTGGGAGGCCTTCAAGGCGGCCTTACTGCCGCAACGCGCAGACTGGGATGCGAGCGGTGGCGCCGGCCTTCGCATCCTGACGGGGACCACGACGTCACCGACGCTCGCCGACCAGATCGCCGGCCTGCTGACGCGATATCCGAAAGCGCGTTGGCACTGTCATGACCCGTTGCACGACGACGCCGGCTTCGAAGCGTCGCAGCTCGCGTTCGGGGAGGCCGCCGACATGCTGTATCGCTTTGATCGCGCTGCCATCATCGTGAGTGTCGATGCGGATCCCTTCGCGGACTGGCCCGGCGGCATACGCTACGCGCGCGAGTTCTTGCGTAACCGTCGCAGCGATTCCCCGCAATTCGACAAACGGCTCTACGCGCTCGATGCGAGCCCGCAACTGCTGGGCGCACTGGCTGACAATCGCCTGTCGATGCCGCCGCACGAGATCGAACGAACGGTCTGGCGGATCGCTTCCCGACTGGGTATGGCGAGCGGTGACCTGTCCGCCATTCCACCTGCGTCAGACCAGCGGGCCGCCAGGTGGGAAGAAGTGTTGGCAAAGCGCCTGGCCGCGCATCGCAGGCAGTCGCTTATCGTAGCTGGTGGCAGCGTTTCGCCACGCACGCGTGCGCTTGTGCATCGGTTGAACGAGCATCTTGGCAATCTCGGCGAAACGATTGTGCCGATCGCACCCGTTGAAGCCCAGCCTCAGAACCATGGTGAGTCGATTGCGACACTCGTCGAAGACATTCACTCCGGCGCAGTGACTTCACTCGTCATGCTGGAAGTCAACCCCGTCTACGATGCGCCGCCGGACATCGGTTTCGAACACGCTTTGAGCAAGCTGCCGTTCTCTGCGCATCTGGGCCTTTACCGCGATGAAACGGCGCTCGCCGCGAAGTGGCACGTCCCGGCTACGCATGGGTACGAGCAATGGAGCGACAGCCGTGCATTCGACGGCACGGCGTCCATTGTGCAGCCTGTCATTGCACCGCTTTACCACGGCCACTCCGCGCACGAGTTGCTGGCCCTTCTGACCGATGGCGAGGAGCAAGCAGGGTACGCTCTGGTGCGCCGCTATTGGCAGGGCAAACAACAAGGGGGAAATTTCGAAAGCTTCTGGCAGCAGGGCCTTCGGCAAGGCCTGATTGCCGGCAGCGCCAGTTCGGCGCTTGCGCTGAGCGGTCTACCCGAGTTGCCGCCGCGGCCGGATTTCAACGGCCCCGCGCTGCGTGCCCTGTTTGTCGCCGATCCGTCGGTTGGAGGCGGCGAATTCGCCAACAACAGCTGGCTACAGGAACTCCCACGCCCATTCAGCACGATGACGTGGGAAAACGCGGCTTTGCTCGGCGAACACACCGCGCAGGGCTTGGGCGTGCGTAGCGGCGACGTGTTGCGCTTGTCGCTCGACCATGGGCCGGAACGTGTGGTCGAGGCGCCGGCATGGGTGTGGCCTGGTCACGCGGAAGGCGCGATCACGCTGCCGCTCGGATACGGTAGATGGGGCGCCGGTCGTGTCGGCAATGGCGTGGGCTTCGATGCATACCGCCTTAGGGTCTTGCGGGGCTCACACGCGTTGAAGGCAGAAAAGACCGGACGCCAGGTTGCATTTGCCACCACGCAGAACCATCAGCAGATGGAAGGGCGCGAGATCGTGCGAATGGCGGCGCTCGACGAGTTTCGGCGAAACCCGCACTTCGCCAATGACGAACCGCGCAAGCGCACGCCGGTGATGTCGCTGTATCCCCAGTGGCAATACAGGGACTATAAATGGGGTATGGCGATTGACCTCAACGCCTGTATCGGCTGTCGTGCCTGCACCATTGCCTGTCAGGCTGAGAACAACATCCCCGTGGTCGGCAAGGAAGAAGTCGCGCGCGGGCGTGAGATGCACTGGATTCGGGTCGACCGTTATGACGTCGGGCCGGCTTCGCATCCGCGTAGCGCCTTTCAGCCTGTACCTTGCATGCATTGCGAAACCGCGCCTTGCGAGGAAGTGTGCCCAGTTGGTGCCGCGGTGCACGACAGCGAGGGCCTTAATGTGCAGGTCTATAACCGCTGTGTCGGTACACGCTTCTGTTCGAACAACTGTCCGTACAAAGTGCGACGCTTCAACTTTCTGCAGTACGCCAATACGGCAATCGACCGCCCGAGACCCGCCTTCAATCCCGAGGTGACGGTGCGGAGCAGGGGCGTCATGGAGAAATGCACATACTGCCTGCAGCGCATCACTCGCGGGCGCATCGAGGCGGAAAAGCTCGGGCGTCGTTTGCGCGACGGCGAGGTTGTGACCGCCTGCCAGGCGGTATGCCCGACGGAAGCCATCGCATTCGGCGACCTCAACGATCCGATGAGCAAAGTCAACCGAGCCAAAGCGTCGCCGTTGGATTACGCGTTGCTGGCCGAACTGAACACGCGGCCACGCACCACGTACGCGGCGCTCGTCCTGAATCCCGATGACGATCTGGAGCAGGTATGAACCCGGCCTCAGAGCAGCCGCCCGTTTCGAAGGATAGCGAGGTCTTGCGCGCCGGGTGGGGCTACGCGAGCGTCAGCGACAAGATCGCTAACCTGGTGCTCAAGCGCCGCGTTCACTGGGGGTGGCTAACGGCGTTTCTGGTGACGTTCGCCGGTACGCTGATGTTCTTCGGGGCGATCACATGGCTCTTCATCACCGGTGTCGGCATCTGGGGCGTCAACATTCCTGTCGCGTGGGGTTTTGCCATCGGCAACTTCGTCTGGTGGATCGGGATAGGTCATGCTGGCACCTTCATCTCGGCTTTCCTGCTGCTGCTGCGACAAAAGTGGCGTACTTCGATCAATCGCTTCGCCGAGGCGATGACGCTGTTCGCGGCCAGTATCGCAGGGCTCTTTCCGATCTTGCATCTGGGGCGGCCATGGTTCTTTTATTGGCTCATTCCCTATCCCAGCGTCATGAATGTATGGCCGCAATGGCGCAGCCCTTTGGTGTGGGACATCTTCGCGATCAGCACTTATCTGATCGTGTCGCTGGTCTTCTGGTATGTCGGCCTGATCCCCGATCTCGCCACGCTGCGCGACCGATCGTGCGGTGCCGGCAGGCGCCTCGCGACATTTGCCTATGGCCTGCTCGCACTCGGCTGGCGCGGCGAGGCGCGGCATTGGGCGCGCTACGAAAGTGCATACCTGTTGCTGGCGGGGCTTGCCACGCCGCTCGTGATTTCGGTGCATTCGGTGGTCTCACTGGACTTCGCGATAGGCAACACGCCCGGCTACCACTCCACCATTTTTCCACCTTATTTCGTAGCGGGCGCGCTGTTCTCCGGCTTTGCGATGGTACTCACGCTCGCCATCCCGCTGCGCTACTTTTTCGGTCTGGAGGATTTCATCACGCAACGGCATCTGGCGAACGCGGCGAAAGTGATGCTGGCGACCAGCCTGGTTGTCGTCTACGGCTACGCCGCGGAGATTTTCACCGCCTTTTACGGCGCGGACCCCTTCGAGCAATACATGACGGTCAACCGCTGGCTAGGTCCTTATGCGCCGGTTTACTGGTCCATGATGTTTTGCAATGTCGCCGTGCCGCAGCTTCTGTGGTTCCGTCGTGTGCGCCATAGCGTGCTGACGTTATTTGCGATCAGCCTCGTGGTCAACGTCGGTATGTGGATGGAAAGATTTCTGATCGTGGTTTCCAGTCTGCACCGCGACTTCATGCCCTCCGCCTGGGGACTCTTCGTGCCCACCGTCTGGGACTGGGTGACGCTGTTCGGATCCATTGCCTTTTTCGCCTGGCTGTTCCTGCTGTTCGTCCGCTTTCTGCCCGTCATTTCGATCGCTGAGATGCGCGAACTCGTCCATGAAAGTGCGGAGGGCGAAGCATGAGCGGTGAGGTCTACGGTCTGCTCGCGGAATTCCGCACCAGTGAGGCTTTGTTGGAAGCGGCCAGGCGCGCGCGAGAAGACGGCTTTCGCTATGTCGAAGCCTATTCGCCCTACGCAGTGGAAGGGATTGCCGAAGCGGTTGGCTTCCGATCCAGCAGGGTACCGCTCATCACGCTTGTCGGCGGCATCGTGGGCGCGGTGGGCGGTTATTTTCTGCAATGGTATTCGGCGGTGATCGATTATCCGATCAACGTCGGCGGAAGGCCTTTGCACAGCTGGCCATCGTTTGTCGTGCCAGCGTTCGAACTCACCATCCTGGGCGCCGCGCTCGCGGCGGTGTTCGGCATGCTGGTGGCGAACGGGTTGCCGCGTCTCAACCATCCGGTTTTCAATGTGCCTCATTTCGAGCAGGCCACCCGCAACCGGTTCTTCCTGTGCCTGACGGCGCGCGACCCGCGTTTCGATATCGAGTGCAGCAAGCGCTTCTTGCAAGACTTGCAACCGGTGTCCGTAGTCGAGGTGCCGCGATGAAGCAGCTGGCGGAGATATTCTTGTCCTGCTGCCTGGCCGTGTCGCTCAGCGGATGCGAGAAGGCCAGGCAGGACATGTATGACCAGCCCAAATACAAGCCGCTTTCGCGCAGCGCGCTGTTCGCCGACGGCAATTCATCGCGCCCGCCGCCGCAAGGTAGCGTGCCCTATTCGCAGGGACCGTTCGCTGGCACGTCGAGTGGTCGCAAGGGCGCCGATGAGGTGAGCAAAGATATCGCGGCCGCGACTGCGCAAAACAATCCCTACCCGGTGACGATGCAGCTTTTGCTACGTGGCAGACAACGGTATGAAATTTATTGCATGCCTTGCCACAGCGCGGTCGGCGACGGAGACGGATTGATCGCTCGACGCGGCTTTCCCCATCCGCCGTCGTATCACGACGAACGCCTGCGCCAGGCGCCCGACCGGCACTTTTTTGACGTCGTCACCAATGGCTATGGCGTCATGTATCCGTACGCGGACCGTGTCGACCCGTCGGACCGCTGGGCCATCGTTGCCTATATCCGCGCGCTGCAGTTAAGCCAGCATGCCGACGTCTCCAGGCTGCCCGTTGAGGTGTTCGAGCGCCTGCAAGCCGCAAAGCCGGGAGGCACCCAATGAACCGGTATGTACCGCTGGTTGCCCTTGCCGTCATCGTTGCCGGCTGCGTCGCGGCCTGGTCGTCCGCCCCCACGGCGTTCCTCGGCGCTTATCTTGCGACCTGGTGGTTCTGTTGCGGTCTCGTGATGGGCGGGCTCGCCAACGTCTGGCTCCACAATCTGACGGGAGGGCGATGGGGCGAGGCGATTCGCGAGCCCTTGCTCGAACTGTCGCGCCTGATGTGGATTGTGGCCGTGCTTTTCTTGCCATTGCTGATCGGTATGCACGAACTGTATCCGTGGGCGCCGCGAGCGTCGGCCGGCATTCAGCGGTGGGCGGGCGAACTGCCGCCACAGAGTGCATGGTTCAAAAGTATCTGGCTGACGCCGTCGTGGTTTGTCGTGCGCAGCGTCGTCTATCTGGCTGTCTGGACGCTGCTCGCGACGCTTTCAAGGCAGCCGGCGATGCGGCGCTCCATGCGTTTCTCGGCTGGGGCGCTGATCGTCTACGGCTGGACCGTAAGCCTTGCGGCGGTGGACTGGGTGATGTCACTGATGCCCGTCTGGTATTCCAGCGTGTTTGGCATGCTGGCAGGGTTGAGCCAGGCGCTCGCGGGCATGGCGCTCGCGGCGGTGCTGGCGACGCGCATGCGACCTTTGCCGGCGCCCCTCATCTTTCGCGACCTCGGCAATTTGCTGCTGATGTACGTCATGACATGGGCTTACCTTGCATTTACACAATTCCTGATTATCTGGGCCGAGAATCTGCCGCATGAAATCGCGTGGTACGTCCCGCGCACGAAGCACGGCTGGCTATACATCGCATGGCTGCTGGTGCTGTTTCATTTCTTCGCACCGCTTCTTATCCTGCTTTTTCGCAACGCCAAAGAAGCGCCCGCACTTCTCGGGTGGCTAGCCGCCGGGTTGCTCGCTGCTCATCAGCTCGACGTCTGGTGGACGGTCTTCCCTTCATTGCCGGTCGGCTGGTTGCAGTGGCTATGGACCGTGCCGCTCACGATCGTCGCTTTCTTCGTCGCTGCCTATGTGGCGGTAAAGAAGGGCGCTCGCATCGCTGTGGCCAGTGCCGCAGGGGCCGGCCATGTCTGAACGACAAGCGGAAACGTCTCCTGCCCCAAACGAAGTCAACGTCCGCGGCGTGCTGTGGGGCGGCGCTGCCATAGCGGTCGGCATCGTGCTCGTGATGCTGGCGGCGTGGCTGCTTTGGCAGCGATGGGGGGCGCCGTCCGGCGCACAGACGTACGGCGGCCCCAATGCCGGGACGGTACCGCAGGTGACGCCACCTGCATTGCAGAGCGCCCCGCGGCAGGAGCGCGCGGGGTATGAGTCCGAAAAGCGCAAATTGCTGGAATCGTGGGAATGGATCGATAAGCAACGCGGCATCGCGCGTATTCCGGTTGAAGAGGCGATGCGCATAATGGCAAACCAGGGCCCAGGTCAGACCCAGACCCAGGCCCCAGGCCAGAGCGGCAAGTCGGACAATGTACGCAGGGAGACCCCATGACGCGTGTGCACGGATCATGGTGCAGTGCCGGTGAGTCCAGCGCCGGGCGCCGTTTTACTGGCGGCGACGCCAGAACGAGGTGGTTCCGACGGACGTTGCTTCTCGCTATTGCATGCATTGCCGGCCTCATGCAGTCACCGGCGTACGCGCAGGCGCTCGCGATTCGTCCGCCGGAGCAGACGCGATACGTGCAGCGGCTCAACGAGACGCTGCCTTTATCCGGCACATTTACCGACGACGAAGGACGACCTGCCCGCCTCGGCGCATACTTTGGCGACCGACCAGTGGTCCTGGTGCTGGGCTATTTCCATTGCCCCAACTTGTGCAGCACGCTGATGGATGGCGTACTCGAGAGCCTTGCCGCAGTGGGCCTGCCGCCGCACACCTACCGGGTGCTGGGCGTAAGTATCGATCCGTCGGAGACGCCCAAGCTTGCCGCCCGCAAAAAGGCTTCTTATGAGCCCTTGCTTGCCAACAGCGGTGTGCAACTGACCTTGTTGACCGGGAGGAAGCCGGAAATTGACGCACTGGCGCGGAGCGTCGGGTTCGAGTATGTCTACGACCAGCAATTACAACAGTATGTGCATCCGGCGGGTTTCATCGTTGCCACGCGTGACGGCCGCATTTCGCACTACCTCATGGGTGTGCGCTTCGACCCGCGTGATGTTCGGCTCGCGCTGATCGATGCTTCATCGCAAAGCATCGGCTCGCCCGTCGATCAGCTGCTTTTGCTGTGCTCGCATTACGATCCGGTGACAGGCCGTTACAGCGCGCAAGTCATCACAGCCGTGCGCGCGGTATGTCTGACAGTGCTGGCGGCGCTCGGTGTCTGGCTGTGGCGTGCGACGAGAAGGGGCGCAACATGAATGCCTCGTTTCACCTCTTTCCACACAGCGCGACCACGGCAAGCGGCCGCTACGACGCGCTCTTCATCACGCAGACAGTCGTACTGGTTGCCGTCGCCTTCGCCTTGGCGCTCCTGGTCGTCGTTTTCTCGATCCGCTACCGCGCAGGGTCGGCAGCCGATCGCAGCAACGCGCCGGCGGCCGCTCGCGGGCTCGAAATCGCCTGGACCGTGATTCCGCTCGTGCTCTTTATCGGCACGTTTGTATGGGCTGCATATGACTTTACGCAACTCTATCGCGTTCCATCTGATGCGATGCCGGTGTTCGTGGTCGCGAAGCAGTGGATGTGGAAGCTCGAACATGCGAATGGCAGGCGCGAGATCGACGAACTGCATGTCCCGGTGAATCAGCCGGTGCGCCTCGTGATGACCTCACAGGACGCTATCCACAGCTTTTATGTGCCCGCTTTCCGGATCAAGCAGGACGTGGTGCCGGGGCGGTATACGACGATCTGGTTCACCGCGACGGAAACGGGCGAATTCCATCTTCATTGCGCCGAGTATTGCGGCACTGACCACGCCGCTATGGGCGGGCGCATCATCGTGATGCAGCCGGGCGATTTCGCCGCGTGGCTGGCGAGCGGCAACGCGCAGCCGGGCATTGCCGCGCACGGCTTTGAACTTTACCGGCGCTATGGCTGCAGCGGATGTCATGAGGCGCAATCGTCGGTTCACGCGCCCGATTTGCATGGCTTGCTAGGGCGTGAAGTTCATCTATCGGATGGCCGGGCGCTTGTTGCCGACGAAGCGTATATCCGCGACTCCATCCTGCTGCCGCGCAGGGATATCGTGGCCGGCTATGAGCCGATCATGCCGTCGTTCGCTGGACAGATCAGCGAGGAGGACATATTGGCCATCATCGAATACATCCGTTCCACCGGAGGCGACTATGCACGCGCGGGTCAGTGAAGCCGAAGTGCCGGATTATCTGGAAGACTGGTCGCTGAAGTCGTGGCTCACCACGCACGATCACAAGCGGATTGGCTGGCTTTACATGGTGTCGATCACGGCGTTTTTTTTCGTCGGCGGCGCGGCTGCAGCCCTCATGCGGCTCAATCTCGTCACGCCGCAGGGCGCCCTGGTTTCGGCCGACACCTATAACCGGTTGTTTACCGCCCATGGCGTGATCATGGTGTGGATGTTTCTGATCCCGTCGATTCCTTCGGCGCTCGGCAACTTTCTGATGCCAATGATGATAGGCGCGCGCGACCTTGCCTTTCCGCGCCTGAACCTGATGAGCTGGTACATATACGTCGTGGGCGGGCTCTTCACCCTGGGCGCGCTCTATGCGGGCGGCGTGGATACGGGGTGGACCTTTTACACGCCGTTTTCGACGATGTTCTCGAACAGCAATGTGATTCTCGCAGTGACTGGCGTCTTCATTGTCGGGTTTTCCTCCATCCTGACCGGGTTGAATTTTATTGTCACCGTACACACAATGCGTGCGCCGGGCATGACGTGGTTCCGCTTGCCGCTCTTCGTGTGGGCCAACTACGCCACCTCGATCATCCTCGTGCTGGCCACGCCCGTGCTGGCGATGACGCTCGCGTTGCTCGCGGCCGAACGTCTGTTGCACATCGGCATCTTCGATCCAGCCCTGGGCGGCGATCCGCTGCTTTTCCAGCATCTTTTCTGGTTCTACTCGCATCCAGCCGTCTACATCATGGTGCTGCCCGCGATGGGGGTGGCGAGTGAAATCATTCCGTGCTTTGCGCGCAAGCGAATTTTCGGCTATCGCTTCATGGCTTATGCGATCCTTGGCATTGCATCGATCGGGTTTCTCGTCTGGGGTCACCATATGTTTGTGTCGGGCCAGTCGATGTACGCGAGCATGGTATTTTCGCTGCTGTCCTTTCTGGTTGCAATTCCGTCGGCGATCAAGGTCTTCAACTGGACGGCGACGCTCTACAAGGGCCGCATTACGTTTTCCGCACCCATGCTCTATGCGCTCGGCTTCGTCGGCCTTTTTACCATCGGCGGGCTTGCGGGGTTGACGCTGGCCTCGCTGGCATTGGACGTGCACCTGACGGACACCTATTACGTCGTCGCGCACTTTCACTACATCATGGTCGGCGGCACGGTGATGGCTTATCTGGGCGGGGTCCACTTCTGGTGGCCGAAGATGACGGGACGCATGTATCCGGAAATATTGGGCCGCGTGGCCGCTCTGATTATTTTTTTCGGCTTCAATCTGACTTTCTTCCCACAGTACCTTCTCGGCCTGCAGGGCATGCCGCGCCGCTATCACGCGTATCCGCCGGAGTTTCAGGTGCTGAACGTCCTGTCGTCGGCGGGGGCTTCGATCCTCGCAGTCGGCTACCTGTTGCCGATGACCTACCTGATATGGTCGCTCTTTTACGGCAAGCGTGCGGGAGACAACCCCTGGCGTGCTACCGGCCTCGAATGGCAAACGTCTTCACCGCCCCCCAAGCATAACTTTGAACAGACACCCATAGTGCGGCGGGATGCGTATCAGTACGATCCGGAAACCGGAAATGAGGCGCCCCAATGACCCTTCACGCCGAACAGTTCGATTCCGCCGCGCAACAGGAAGAAGCCTCCACGCTGGGCATGTGGACTTTTCTTGCGACGGAGTTGATGTTCTTCGGCCCGCTCTTTTTCGGTTACCACTACGGACGCACGCACTTCCCCGAAGGTTTCGCCGCTGCGAGCCGTCACACCGATATCATGCTCGGCACGATCAACACGGCCGTACTGTTGACGAGCAGCATGCTGATGGCGATCGCCGTGCAAGCACGAAAAATGAATGCAATGCGGCTCGCGTCGCGCATGCTGTTCTTTACGGCTGCGTCTGGCGCTATCTTCCTTGTCATCAAGGGCACCGAGTATTGGAAAGAATGGCACGAGCACCTCGTGCCTGCGGCGGGGTTCGCTTTTTCCGAGCCACGCCATGCCGACGCGGCGGAGTTGTTCTATTTTTTGTATTTCGGCATGACGGGGCTTCATGCGCTGCATCTGATCATTGGCATAGTCATGGTCGTTGTCTTTGCACTCGGCCTCTCGCGCGATGATCGCCGCTTTGCGGCAGCTGAGCGCATCGAAGTGGCCGGTCTTTACTGGCATTTCGTCGACATTGTGTGGATTTTCCTTTATCCCTTGCTGTATCTCGTCGGAAGGAGTAACGGATGAATTCACATGGGGTGCGCCGATACGCGGACCAACTCAAGATATGGGCTGCACTGGTGACGTTGCTGATGCTGACTTTCAGCAGTTCGTACCTGAAGCTTGGTGCGTGGAACAGCGCGATCAACCTTATTGTTGCGGTGGCAAAGGCGTTGCTCGTGGCACTCTACTTCATGCATCTGAGTCGGGCCTCCGCGATGCTACGCATCACCGCGGTCGCCGCATTGCTTGCACTCAGTCTGCTGTTCGGATTGAGCGGTACCGATTATTCGACGCGAGCTATCAGCGTGGCGCCGTGGCAGGCACCGGCGGTGCCACAAGAGGCGGGAGCAGCACGGCCATAAGCAATGGCGGACGAAAGTACTTACCTGAGGAGTCGCGAGCCTCATCGTGATTCTCTATGGAAAAGCTGCCGGTCGCCACGATTGGCGGCTAAGGCAACGCTGATTAAGTCCACCGATTGTGCGCCTCAAGCGTTATAGAGCGCACCGGTAACGACAAAGGCAGAACACGATGAAGCAGCAGACGCTGGCGATGGCAGCAGATCAGGGTGCGGGATTCGAAACGCGACGCAAACGCACACGGCGCGATGAGTTTCTCGACACGATGAATGCAATAGTGCCGTGGGCCGAGCTGTGCGCGGTAGTCGAACCGTTTTACCCGAAACGCGGCAATGGCCGCCCGCCTGTTGGTCTGGAGCGCATGCTGCGCATTCACTTCATCCAGCACTGGTTCAATCTGGCCGACTTCGCCTGCGAAGAGGCGCTGTACGACAGCACTAGCCTGCGCCGTTTTGTGGGTATCGACCTGGGCTGCGAGCCCGTGCCTGATGCCACAACACTGCTCAAATTCCGTCGCCTGCTTGAGAGGAACAAACTGGGCGAGCGACTGTTTGCGGAGCTCGGGCGCGTGCTGCAGGCCGGTGGGATGAAACTCAGCGGCGGCACCATCGTGGACGCGACCCTGATCTCGGCGCCCAGCTCGACCAAAAATGAACAGAAGGCGCGCGACCCCGAGATGCATCAGACGCGTAAAGGACAACAGTGGTATTTCGGTGCGAAGCTCCATATCGGCGTCGACAGCCAGAGCGGTCTGGCCCATAGCGCAGTGGTGACGGCGGCGAAAGTGCATGACAAGCACCCGCTGCCCCAATTGCTGCACGGCCAGGAACAACGTGTGTACGGTGACAGCGCCTACGCGAGCCAGAAGGAGTTGATCCGTAGCAAGGCGCCCAGGGCACGTGACTTCACCAACCAGCGCACGCGCCGCGCCGGCCAGGTTGACGAGGTGGCGCGAGGCAAGAATCGCAACAAGTCCAGGATCCGGGCTCGCGTTGAGCATGTGTTTGCCGTGGTGAAGCGGTTGTGGGGCTTCACGAAGGTACGTTATCGCGGCCTGGCGAAGAACGCCAACCGTGCTTTCGTCGCACTGGCGTTGGCCAATGTTTACCTGTCGCGCAGGCGCCTGATGGCACAGGTGCGCCCGTAATGGGCGAAAAGCGGGCAAAGCGCCCGCTTTGAGAGCCGAAAGAGGCTCTGGCGAGGACGAAGTGCCTTTTACGGCCAAATCGCCATTGATGTACTGGTCGAGCTCCAGATTCGCGGCTTGATCAGCATAGCCCTAACTCCACCGATCACCGGCCAGCAAGGCAACCGATACGCGAGCTTCTCGCACCAGGTGTCGAACAGCCGCAGACAGACCGAAACGACCTGCTCGACGACGTTCTCTCGCTCGGATAGATAGGCCATCATGATGCATCGGGTCGACATCACGTCTCGACCTGACTCCAAAACGGTGAGAACCTGGTCTTATATGAAGGCAGTGAAGAGCGACGGAGTTCAAGGCCTGTCAGGTTCGGGATACTTTGCTGAGTAGGTTCCGGCTAGCATGAGTCGACCGCCGTACGGCCTCGGAAGGATCCGTCTTGGCGCGCGGTCACGTGTCACAGCTGTGATGCGTTACCCGTCGCTCCTGAAGCGCACTCACAGCCGGTTTGTGGTGTTGGGTTGCTTTAAAGTCCCCAGATGATGTCGGCACCTTGGCCGGCCGCTTCTCGCATCATCTGTAAAAACGGCCATGCGCGTTGTGAGAGCCCATTGCCTGGCTCGCTCGCATTCCCTGGCGAGCAATGCAAGGCTTCGAGTGTGCGTTCGGCGGAGGCCTCCTCAGTAATCGTAGATTCGAGCCGCTTGATCGCGCCCTGCAGCTCGTCGTGCATGATGACGCCGCGCTCGCCAAGTCGCTTCCCGATCAAGCCCAGTAAGTATTGCGCGAGATCCCGAAGCATCACTACGTCTGGCGAGGCGGTGGATTGAAAAGTGATCAGCATGGTAGCTCCTCTCGAATGCGCAGTGCAACGCACGCCGGCCAATGAGAGCGGGGACATGGCTGAGGCACAGCGTGTCACGCCGGCTCATCCCTTGGACGGACGGTATTCGCATTTCGTTCTGGCTGCGGTCCTGGCAACTCACAGCCAGTGGAAGTACGATCGAGTCTCCGCGCGCCGATCTCTGCGCAACGCGGCGCGACGTAGCACCATCTGTCTGGCGGCGATTTGCCAGCCGTCCCGCACATTCAGGTAATCATTGGAACGGCTTCTATGAGCGCGAAGCCAACAAGCACTCCGATTGTCGCGCCGATCAGCCTCGGGTGCAGCCTCTGCAGGTGAAGCGCGTCCAGCAGGGCGCCGACCAGGATGATACCGAGCAGCGCAAAGATAGCTAGCAGAAAGCCCACCTCAAAAACGTTGCCAATAACCATTTGTCCCTCCGTGCATCACGCGATCGGCACCTGACTATTGTGGGCGATTGTATGCTTGTATTTACTATATATCACAACGTGATACATGTAAAATATGCTGTCGAACGGCCTCGTTTCGTGATCGACACGACGCCCTGACGTGCATCGCAAAATGCCATACGCCAAATTCGCGTCCGTGCAGTCTCTGGCGGGTTGGCTATCGAATCTGCCGTATGACGACGCAACGAACGTGGGAAAGCAACATGTCAGCGTTCAACCGCATACTTCTGTGTTACGACGGATCCCGCGAAGGTCCGCACGCGCTCGCAGACGGTGCCCGGTTGGCGCAAGAGCTCGGCGCACAGGTGCACGTCCTTTCTGTAATCAGGGCAATGTCAAGTTGACGAGTGCAGGCTACGTGTTTGGCAAAATAGTAGTTATTCTTATCAGATAACTCATTCGGCTGCGGTTGAGACAGCCCGGTCATGCCATGTGGCGAGGCGTTCTTTTAGTATGGCGCGATGATACGCTGCCTCGCCCGTCGCGCACCCGGCACCCAGACCCGCAGCGGCTGGTCACTTTCCGGCTCTGCAAGCAAGCTGCTAGGACGCGCTCAGAGAGCAGACAGGCCATTGCCACGGGACCGATCGACCCGGCATGCGCATCGATCAATGAGCCGGTCTCGTATGTCCGCTGTCGGCCAACGGATGCGCTTCGTCGTATTCGCGCGAGATGTCCTTGTTCGTGTAATCGCCCAGGCGCGAAGCGGCGAACAGGCTGAGCACCGCGCACAACAGAACGTAGCCGGCGATCGCGTAACCCGAGTGGTAGTACGCGAAGAGCGCGGTCGCAATCAGCGGCGCAGGGCCACCGGCGATCACGGAGGCCAGTTGATAGCCGAGCGATGCCCCGCTATAGCGCAGCCTTCCCGTGAACGACTCCGCGATCAGCGCGGCCTGCGGGCCATACATCATCGAATGCGGCACCAGCGAAAGCACGATGGCCACGAAGATCCACATCGGGCTGCGACTGTCGATCATTGCAAAGTAGAGGAAGCCAAAGATGCCCGCCGCGGCGGCGCCGATCATGTACATCCGCCGCCGTCCGATCAGGTCCGACACATGCCCGAAGAACGGAATCGTGAAAAATTCCAGCACCGACGCCGCCAGCACCGCGGTGAGCAGCAGGTCGCGCGTCACGCCCAGTGTCGTCACGCCATACGTGAAAACGAAAGCCGTGTAGATATAGAACGGCGCCTGTTCGGCCATGCGCGCAAAGGCCGACAGGAGAATATCTCTCGGCTGGCGGCGCAGCACTTCGAGCATCGGCGTCTTTTCGATGCGGCGCTCGGCCAACAGGTTCGCGAATATCGGCGTCTCGAGAATATTCAACCGGATATACAGACCGATTGCGACCAGCACGATGCTGAGGAAGAACGGTACGCGCCAGCCCCATGTGAGGAAAGCGCTGCCGGAGAGTTCGCTCATCGCGAGCACGGCGAGGTTGGCCACGAACAGACCGGCCGGTACGCCGAACTGCGGCCACGACGCGACGAAGCCGCGATGCGCGTTCGTACGCGCCCATTCCATCGACATCAAAACGGAGCCACCCCATTCGCCGCCGACGCCCACGCCCTGGATAAAGCGCAGCACCGTAAGTATGACGGCGCCCCAGATGCCGATGCTCGCATAGGTGGGAACGAAGGCCACAGCGAACGTGGCGAGTCCCATCAGCAACAGGGTGACGATGAGCGTCGCCTTGCGTCCGATCCTGTCGCCATAGTGGCCGAAAATGGCTGCTCCGACCGGCCTTGCGAGAAAGCCGACGGCGTAGATCAGGAAAGCCTGGAGCGTGCCGACGAGCGGGTCCGATTGCGGAAAGTACAGCTTGGCGAATACCAGCCCAGTGACGATGCTGTAGAGGAAGAAGTCGTACCATTCGATCGTCGTGCCGATCGTGCTGGCAATGACAGCGCGGCGTAGCTGACGCCGGTAGTCTTCATCGGAAAGGGGCATGGCCCCTGTTTGCGTGGCAGCCATTTGAACCCCCTTAAAGGGCGAGATCATGTATGGACAGTTAGTACGATCAGAGGTTCCGCTGATGCATCATGTTGTGATTTGCACATACGTGTCGCACCCTAATGGTTACTCCCAGGTCGCCGATTTTGGCAGCCTGCAACTGCATCGGATACCTAACGTCTGACGATGGCACGGAAGACCGGTAGGCGTAACGTTTTCATCGCTGGTTGCTCGGCTCGGCTTCGCGTATGCGTACTGCCCGGTAATGGTCGTGCATCGAACCGGAAATATTCATACTTATCAGATATCCGACCGATAACGGACGCAGCACGACCAAGTCCCAAGCGAACACGTCTGCCTGTTGCGAAGGTAAGCCACGGCCGAATCCGTTAAAATTCCCTGCCACATGCGCGCGCTCGAAACGAACCACGTGATGATCCGGGCGGTATTTGTCATCAAACCACCATAGCGATTCTTCGCATAACCAAACTTCAACGTCGGCACGGATGCCGGCCTTGAGGCGCTCGATCTTTTCGCAGTTAGTTAATAATAGCGCAGAACGCAGTTGCCACGCATGTTGCGACCGTGACGTTTTCCGGTGGCCGGGTAGGAGACCAGTGGCTTGCCTGACTCCGGTATCGCCACGTGCCCCGAGGTTTGATCTTTGTTTCGGTACGAGTGACTGACGACCACATGTGACTGGTGATTGGTGCACGATTCAGGCTTTTTTCACGTAAGCGTTACACCATCCCTTTGCATTGACCAGTTTGCCGCCGTAGGTAGGACAAGGACCCATCGCCGAGCCGGACTTGCCCTGATACAGCTGGCAATTGGCGCAGGTCTGTCCGGTCTGAAATCGGGGGAATTTCGTCTTGTCCACTTTAAAAGCATCCATCCTGTAGCCAAGTGCCTGTGCGGTCGGATCGCTCTCTGCCAGCACCGGAGCGTCGGCTCGAGATTCAGTTGAAAAGACCGCACTGGATGCGACGGATGCAGCAAGTATCATGAAACATCGTCTGGAAAGAGGCATGATACGGACTCCTGTATACAATTGAGCGACCGCCTACGGCGGCGTTCGGCCATTTGTCCGGTTACGTTGACTGGAACCTTCCGGCCCACATCCGGATCTTTGCGCTTCGGCACGTATATCACAATATGACATACGAAAATGTCGTGAGTATAGGGGTGATCGTTCTATGGGGACCGCCACCGACCTCCCTTGCTGGTAGCCGAAGATCGATCTGTATCGCTAGAGGTCGAGCTATATCACGATGTGACGCGTAAGACGCCAAGTTGTTGGCAGCGGCGCGATAATCATGCGAATCTGGCCATACCTGCCGCGAGAAACGCGCCAATTCAAAGGGTTGGGTGAAGGCGAATTAGATGTGACCGCCCTTTGAGGCCTCGATGGGCCCCGCTTTGACTGGCCTGACGGTCGCGATGCTGATCGCAACCGTGTATGCGAGCCGCCTGATCCGGCGCTGGGCCTTCTTCGGGCGGATTATCCTCGTGAAGCGGGTCACGCTGCCGTTTGCGCGGGCTCGCGGCAGCATCGCTCATGACCCCGTGGGCATACTGCCCGTGCAGATCCTCGACGGTCTGAGCTCCGGACTGCGAAGCGTTGCAATCTCTGCGTTCGTCGTGCACCTGTTGCATGGCAGTGGGCGCGTGAATCCTGGCCACGGCGCGGTGAAAGCCGCCGAGGCGGCGGGCGCATGCCTGAGTCCGATGCTCGGCGGCTGGATTGCAAACCGCTTCGAATTTCCTGCTGCGTTCACTGGGACGTCTCGGGTTCGTCGCATCGCCCAAAGGTGTGCGCCTCGCGCGGTGGCGGGCGGCAGGGCCGACGGCCTGCTGCTCGACAGGGTCAGTTGTAGCATGCTGGTGTCCGAGGGCCCGGAAATGGGTTCAGGCGTGCCAACAGTGGAACCTCGGGCGAGGGTAAGACGGCGTCACCGGTCGGGCATTCGTAACGCGTTCCGGCGGGCGCCAGGTCGCCTGAAACAGGAAAGCTGACCAGCTTGGCCTGTCACCCGTCCATTGTCCGCGTCAGCGTTTCCGAGCATACATGTACGCGCGGTTGAACGGATAGTCACTTCGAGCGTTGGCGATGCGACAGGTAGAGCGGACATCCGTTGCGGTCGACCCAGCCGGACGCGATGCGAGGATCTGGTAGAGCGACGTCCACCCGTGCTCGAATCCCATCGCTGACCCTGCAAGATACATCCGGTACGCACGGGTAATCTTTTCCGCATCCTTGCCAAGTACACGGTGCGCCGCGTCGAGATGTGCATCGAGCGCATCGGCCCAATGCCATAACGTTCGCGCGTAGTGCGGACGCAGGCACTCCGCGTCCACCGGTTCGAGATTGCTGCGCGCCATCGCATTCAGCATCACGCTTACGTGTACCAGCTGACCTCCGGGGAAAATGTATCTGTCGATGAAATCACCCATGCCACCGCCGACTTCCGGGGTGTCGATGTTTCCCGCGGTAATGCTGTGATTCATCATCAGCCCGCCAGGTCTGAGGAGGCGCCGCATCTTTGCGAAATACACAGGCAGGTTAGGCCGGCCAACGTGTTCACACATGCCGACTGAGGCGATCTTGTCGAAAGGTGCCGATTCGTCGACATCGCGATAGTCCTGTAAAAGTATCTTGACGCGGCCCTGCAGTCCCTTTTGCTCAACGAGCCCGCTGACGTACGCGTGCTGATTCCTCGACAGTGTGATACCGGTCGCCGCTACACCATAGTATTCGGCAGCCCACAGGAGCAGTGCGCCCCAACCGGCGCCCACGTCCAGAAAGCGCTCGCCGGAGCTCAGCATCAGCTTCCTGCAGATGTGATCGAGCTTCGCTTGCTGGGCTTCGGCGAGCGACATCTCCGGTGTCGAAAAATAGGCACATGAATACACGCGTAACGGGTCGAGCCACAGCGCATAGAAGTCGTCGGAGATGTCGTAGTGATACCGGACCTGAGCGGCGTCCCCGGGGCGGCTGTGATGGGTACGTTCCCAGACCGCACGGCGCGTGCGGTTTATCGAGCCCAACAGCCATCCGTGCGTTTCGTGTGCAGGATCACCGCGCAGCAACGCGGGTGCGGTCGCCATCAGGTCATGCATCGTCCCTTCGATTTCGAGCCGGCCTTCCACGTAGTCTTCCGCCAGCCGCCCGATAGCGCCCCGCGTCAGATGCAGCAGGGTCCGCATGTCGCGGATCACAAACGACACGCGCGGCTGCTGCGCTCCGATGCATTGGCCGTCGGGCAGAGCCACGGAACAGGGTAGCGGCAGGCTGGCGATCTGCTGTTCTGCCAGTGAATGCAACAGGCTCGATAGCATCATGGTGTGTACTCCTTCAGCGACGTCCATGTTTCGCTCTAGCATCGTTCATGCCGAAAGCGCAAACTGCATCGTGAATTCGTGTGGGTGGGACGGTTGCTGTACGAATAGACCGCCAAACATTTAGCTATGTGAGTCGCTGCTGCGACAGATGTGAGAGACCGGCCGCATCACGTCTGCCTGTAGCGTTTTTCTATGCATTGGAGCACCGGGACTTTGGTATTGTCAGGCAGCGTCGCTGCAGACGTCTTGCGGGCGGGCGACGGTGCCGCTCAACAAGATGCATGCATCAACGACAACATGGCCGTGGGTCTTCGCGGCATGGCATGCGGCGAATTGGGCTCAGGCCTGCGGTTTCGTCGGTTTTTCCCCTGCCAGGCTCGCACCTGGGCCGACGGTCCTGTTTGTGCTCGCCGCTGCGGGCGGCGTTGTCATGAACCTCGGCTATTACTGGAACCGGCGGGCGCCGCCGAAGCCTCTGGTCGTCATCCATGCGCTCGTCGCAGTGGTCGGCTTCGTCCTGCTGGTGACGGCCACCTGGTCAGTCCGTGGTTGAGGCCTTGCACGCTCTGATGAGTGGCTTAAGCAATTCGCAGCCCGACCGCCGGGGACGCGAAGATTTGTCCGATTTGAATAAACTGAAGTATGTCGAGGTCAGTCTGGCGTTCATGTCATTCATATTGATGTTCGCAAAGAAATGCGTAACCCGATCGCATGAGAGAACCCGGATAACTTTTCTGATCGGCAGGCGTGTGGCAGTCTGCCTCAGGCCGGGGCCCAAATGTACTGACATCCGAAGCCAGCCGATATCGCCCGAACATCGCAGAGCGCGTTAGTACCCGCGGCGAGACGGGGACGCCGCTGGGCACCACGAAGCAAATGCAACACGGAAGCCCTGATCGTCCCTGTGGTCTTTGGCAATGAAACGGTTTACGATTATTGGGAAATCAAATGCTGCATGGTAAGCGTTTGGCGGGAGACGCACGTGCCCATTCTGATCGTCAGTTCTATTTTCGTCCTGGCCTTGCTTTCTTCCAGTGCGTACTCGGAAGTCGATCAGCGTTGTATATCGGTTCAGACGAGCACGTGCAATTCCACCCTAGCGCGCTGTCAATGCACTGCTTCGGGACGGCCGAAGGGATCCGATAACGTAGCAGAACAGCAGAGACGGTGCGCGCAAGACTGCCAGGAGGCGTACCAAAAGTGCCTTGCTGACGCGACCCGTTCGTGCTACCGATAATCGGGAGGCCGCCGTGTTCGGCAGCACGCGGCCCCGTTTCTCTGAGGTTGCCCCGTTTCGACGGACAGATCTGCAGTTGGGTTTAAGGTGCTGTTGATCCTCCATGAAGAGAGGGCTCCCGCGCGCGGGTGCGTGGTGACCTTCCAGCGCCGCCGGCTTGCGCCGCAAAGACCCACCATGCGCATCAGACGCGCCACCCGCTTGCGTCCCACATGCACGCCCTCACGCGCGAGCTGCGCATGAATCCGCGGTGCCCCATACGTGCCGCGCGAGCTTGCATGCAGTGTACGGATGCGCGCGAGCAGCTGTGCATCGCTACGTGCATGCGCTGAGGGCTCGCGCACCAGCCACGCGTAATAGCCGCTGGTGGAGACCCCAAGCAGCCGCGCCATCGTGGCAATGGGCCAGCGGGCCCGGTTCGCCTTCATGAATCCGTATCCTTCGGTGATACGGCTCCCGTCTCCCGCGCAAACCAGGCCGCTGCGTGAGAGAGGATGTCCCGTTCGATCTTCAGTTGGCGGTTCTCGCGACGCAACCGTGTGAGTTCCTGCCGCTCGGCCGTGGTCAGCCCGTGATGGCGCACACCGGCGTCACGATCAGCCTGCGCGACCCAGTTGATGATCGTCTGTGCAGTCGGCTCGAACTTGCGTGCTAGCTCCTCAGGCGTACGTCCGGCCTTCACCAGTTCGACAATGCGGGCCCGGAATTCCGCCGGGTACGGGGTACGATGCGTGCCCATTTCGACACCTCCTGATCAAAAGGTGTTCGTTTTCCCGGGTCAACTTCACTCACGCAGATCGTAGCGGCCATGCCGGGTTCGTGCGCGGACGGTTAACCCAGTGAGCTCGCCAGAGCGCGCAGGGTCTGATTCGGATTATCTTCAATGGGTGAACCGTGGGATACGAGAATGCGCTTCAGCGGCTCAAGTTCTGCCCATTGCAGGAGCTGCACGCGTAGTGCCTCTTTATCCTCGATGAGGACCAGCTTCACCGGCGTCGGGATGTGCGGCGCATCTCCCGCAAATCCCATCATCCGTAGCAGCCAGCCACCGAACCCCGATCCATCGCGAATGTTGCCAACGAGATCATTCAGGACCAGCGTCACACCGTTCGGCGTACGTACGACAAGCGCCGCCTCATGTCCACGCGTTCCAGGAACGGTCACGAACTGCACATCCGGATCGCCGAAGCTTGGGTCAGTCGTGTCGACATGCACCGTTTCTTCCACCTTCGCCCGGGAACCTTCTGGCGCAACAACCTGCATCGACGGGTAACGCTCTTTCCAGACTCTCGCGTCGAGCCGATGATGGTCGTTGGGCACCACCAGGAAGGCGGGCTGTCCGTATTCCTCGAGTGCCAGCATCTCGACCTCATCAAGCGCAATTGCGCTGAATACGACCAGTCGCGAGTCGTGCAAACGCGCCACGGTCATGCGTCGCGGAAGGTCGGCAAGCGGCATATGGAGCTCACCGGTCACCGTGAGGACGTTTTCGTCGACTTCGGTGAGCTTGCCATGGGGCAATACTTTCCACTGCTGAAAAGGCCTGGTCATCGTCGAGCTCCGTTTTGAGGGCGGTCCATAAAGCGTGGAGTGTGCGCGCAAACCAGGGACAGTCAAGCAGATGATGCGAATTGCGAACTCCTCGCATTACATTACTACCCGCTCCAGGCCAATGAGACGCTTCTTTCCATAAGGCAGACGTTCACGGCCGATTTCAAGCCGTGCCTTCAGTTGCTGACTGGCACGGAGATCGCGTTAAACGCGAGGATATAGGCCTGAGCGAGGTGAACTCGTCCAGGTGCCGCCAGGCGGAAAGGACGCTACAGTACAGACGTAGACCTTGGACTCGGCATTTGCCTGCGAATCGCGAGAATCCAACGACCTTCTCGACGCAAATGCAGCATGGTCTATCGCGTCCAGTTGGTGGCATCCGCCCCGGCAGAGGATGAATCCCAATTGCGCCCATATGTCGATTCTGTCCAAATCAGTGGAGCGTGACGTGCTGATCGGTCAACGGTTTCGGTGCTGCGACTGCACATGATGTAACTGACGCGGACGGGCGGAATGGCTGCAATGTCAACAAATCTGGAAACGATTCGTCGGTGGATTCGTGTCGCCTTCAGAAAGAGAAGGCGGGGCCGACGACGCGAACTGCCGCAAGACTTGCCGAACGGCTCACGGCTGAGCGAGCTGACGAACTCCTGGCAGGATCAGGCTTCCCGCGACGAATGGAGTCGGGTCAGTTGTGCAAAGGTCATGCGTGCACCATTTGTCATATTGCACGATGCGCCTATCGGCGCGGCGTTGGAACTACTTGAGCGCAATGGCCTGTGTGCCCTACTGGTGGTTGACGGCAATCAGGATCTCCGGGGGGTGGTCACCCGCGAAGATTTGATGGCCGGCTGCGACGACTACCCGGAAGCCGGTATTGACCCGCGTTGCGTCGGCGATGTCATGCTCGCGGAAGTCGATGTGGTTGGAGAAACAGATACCCTGGGGACCGCATTTTCCCTCCTGATGGACGAGCGGAGTCCCTGCTTGCCGGTTCTCGACTGGCGCGGTCACGTCGTTGGGATTCTGGCAGAGTCTGACATCCTTGAGGTCTCGGGTCGTCTCGCAGGTACTCATTGCGGGGTTGCTCCGCACGCGTCGGGCCGGTGATCAACATCGTGCGCAGGCCGTTTCTGTGGTACATCTTCAATTTCGTCAAACTGAATAACCTGTTATTGAAAGTGAAGTTGGCAACGACGGCTCCGAGATCAAGGGCAAATGAGACAAAAGGGGAAAAACGGAAGACATATCTTCATCGGGTTATTCCCCTTTCCGCGTCACCCTTGCTGAATTCGAAGCCGGCCGCCCTCCAACCCGATGCGATGTCGTCGTCACGAGCGCAGTGGATATGCCCCAGGCTCGACTACGACTTCGTATTCAAAGTTTCCGACCTTGCGCGCGTTGTGCCGCGCTCCCAGTGTCCGTGCCCGGGTGCGTTGAAATGGATACGTGCCGCGCACCCCCACCGCCAAGAGTCTGCACTTCGCGGGGCTCTTTGATCATGGGTGCGCGATTCCCGCGATCCGCCGGCTTGATGACAAGGCAGGCCTCTCCATCGCGTGCGGATCAAACAGGCTGACGCTGACACGTCGGCCGCGTTGCGCGGCGACGGAGGCAGCAACGTCATGGGTCGCTTAGCTGTGGCTGCGGGGGAGTGCGTGTCGTTCGTTCTGAACTATAGCGATACCCCGCAACACGCCGCCCGTGTGTGACGGCGCACAGCGTCAATTGTCGATCACAACGCATTCTGGGAGGCATGGTCGGCACAGGCGGACACCCGGAGCTCATACGAAGACGTGCTCTACGTCTCGCTCATCCCCCAAAAGGCGCTGGTCCATGAGCCGGGCGGCGGAATTGTCGCGCCGCCGACAGCCGCGTTGCCGGAACGCGTCTGGGTGTTTCGTGCAACAGGGACTACCGCTTTTGCTGGGGCACTGGTGAACACCGCTCTGACGCTCACACGCGGTCACGCACGAGCGGGCGCGAGCGGCAACATCACTCACGCAAACGGGCGATGACTGGGCCAGAATACAAGAACGCCATTATGCCCCAGCGACCATGGTCGAACCCGGCACTGGCCGGGCACCGGACACCCTGACCTGAATGACATCGACATGCCAGGCTGCAAATGATGTAGGTCATAAGCGTCGCAACCTGCGAACCACAGGTTGTCTGCGGCCAGTCTGCGTCTGGTCGTAGCAGGCGATCACGCAAACTGGCCGCAGACAGCGGCAAGGAGATCTACTTCGCATAACCGAATGCATGGCATCGATAAAGGCGCGCGCCGCGCGGTCAACGCAGGTGAGAGCGATGCTGTCCGAGTCGTATATGACGGGATCGGCAAAGTCACCGATGATCTTTTGTTTTGACCTCACTTTACGCAACGACCACGAGACGCGGTATTTCAGCGCGACCCCATCGGGCGAACGGGCCGTCCGCAGCTCTATGCGCGCTTCAATCACGAATCCCCGATAACGCCCGACGATCTGGTGCTTCATTGATTGGCTCCGGAAATTTCGAGCGATGGCATCTACGGCACGGAAGTGCAGAGCATCGCCGATCGCAGCGACGATGGCCGTCATTGGACCGACACCGCTGGTGTCTTCGTGCCCGTCAGCGTCCGTGGCCGTCTACAGCGATCATGTCGTCCGTCAGATCGGCTATCGTTCCGACGGGCATCATGACCAGCAGGCGCGACAGGCGAGCGTCGAACTAGTCGAAGCTCATTGCTTGCCTCTCAATGCACGGAGCCGAAGAACGCCTCGCGCCTTCGGCTGGCGTCAGGCCCGCCTTGAAAAAGCCTTCGAGACGGTCGGCAGTCGCTTCGTCGAGCATGAAGGGCGGATAGATGTGGCCCACGGCGAACGCATGGTCGTACCAGTCGCTTAGCCACGCGCGAAGTTCGAATCATGTCCTGCGGCAGTGCATTCGAAGCATCGTCGTGCATGTGCGTGTCTCTGGCTTGCTGAGCGATCAGGCCGCCATGCGGCCTATCCCCATCTCCAGACGGCGGTGCCCCGGCGGAAACACGTGCCATGCGCCGTCGGCATGGCGAAAGAAGAAGAGTGAAAACGATCCGGTCGGCCGGTCGACCTGAATGCACACGCGGCATGTTCGGCCCGTGCGGGAGCGGTTGAGCATACGCACGCGCACCCCGTGGCCCCGGGTCGAGCCGACCAGTTTTTCGACCTGAGAGCGCAGCGATCTGTTGCCCGCCATGACTTTCCCCGCGACGCACGATGAATCGATGCTACGGGGGATCGGTGCGCGCCCCCAATCGGCGGCGGCGGAATGTCGTCTCAGGAAGCGCTGATTTCAGCCGTCAGGCTTTCCTGAACCGGAACAGCATGAAGCAGCGACATATAAGGGCTTTCACCCGCTGGCAGGGCTTTCTGGATCAATGGGCGCTAAGGTTTTACTGACAGGCGAATCAGGATGTCACACGCCCGTCTTTGAGTGTGTGCCGACTGCGAGGCAAGGTCTTTTCGAAGATGATGAGCTTTCGAAACACGATGTCAAACCGACGCGCCATGGTGCCTGTCTGTCCGAGCGGGAGAACGTTGTCGAGCGCGTCGATTCGCGCTGTCTGCAGTTGTTCGACACCGGGTGCGAGACGCGCAACGTGACGCCGCTCGCGTATCTGTTGCATTGCTGGCCGTTGACCGACAACGCGCGGATGCCTTGCGGCGGGTGGGTGAAACGATGCGCTATCCGCGGCGCCATCATGCGGACCAGCTCGACGCGTACGGCTTTCACGCGCTGTGCGAAATGGCCGATCTGATCGACGAACTGGTAGAACATCCGGCCCGCACTGTCGGTCTGATGACGGTGGGCGAGGTGCCGGAATAGCAAACGGACAACGCAGGCATGAACGCGCAAGGATGCGGGCAGGACGCACTGGCTGCGCGCGGGGGGCGCGTCGCCATCGGACGCTTGAAAGCCGACGTGCGCGCGGTAGACCGGGCTCTGGTATCGAGTGGAGAATGGGACACCGACAACCTCGGCACTCGCGGGGAGCTTTCGACGCATGCCGTAGCGGGCTCCGTTAAGTGCGGCACAGCGTAGCGCGGCTGCTCCCGACGGTGCCCGTCTTTAGCTGCGCGATTACGCTGGTCGTGACGGCGGTGCGGCGCGATTCGCGACTACGAGCGCGGCATCGCACAGATTCAGAACCGTCTCGTCGATGGCAGCTATCGCGACAGCCGCGGCGAAGCGCTATGGCGGCTTGATCAGCCGCAACTGAAGCTGAAGCCGGAACTGGAAGACATGCTCCGCCTCGCAGACATTCACGCGGCTGAAGTGCGCGAGGCGCAGTCGGCAAGCATGCCGATGGTCGTGGCCGTGGGCGACGATGCAGGCGCTAACGCGTCCATCACCAAGGCGGTGGACTTCGACGTGCTGCTCGCACGCATCTCGGGTTTGCACGGCATCGCCCAGTGGACGGAACGCATCGCGGCAAGCGATCCGCCGCATGCGACGTTCGCCGCGCGGCCGCATCAACCGGCGCGCGCCTATCGGTCGAAGCCGGTCCTGCAACTCGTTGAGCGGTATCTGGAAGGAAACACTGCATCGTGAGCCATCTCACCGCTCCAGTTGCGCATGCGGGCACGATCCTGATCGTCGATGATGCGCCGGCGAATCTTGGCGTGGTCGTGAACAGCCTCGAGGCCCGCGGCATTCGCGTGCTGGTGGCGCTCGACGGTATCGAAGCGTTGGAGCGCGCGGTCTTCTCGCAGCCAGATGTGATCCTGCTCGACGTGAAGATGCCGGGCATCGACGGCTTCGAGACCTGTCGGCGCCTCAAGTGTGATGAGCGAACGCGCGATATCGCCGTCATATTTATGACTTCGCTGACGGGCAACGAGGATCGCGTCGAAGGCTTTTCGGCGGGCGGCGTCGATTACGTGACCAAGCCGTTGCGCGTCGACGAGATGCTGGCGCGCGTTGGCGTACACCTCGAACTGCGCGTGATGCACAAGCAGATTCTCGCGCAGAACCGGCAACTGCTCGCGGAAGTCGCCGTGCGCAAGGAAACCGAGGCTGCGCTATCGCAAGCGCGCGACGATCTCGAACGGCGTGTCGCGTTGCGCACTGAAGAACTGGCGCGCGCCAACGCGGACATGCAGGCGCAGATCGACGAGCGGCGGCGCACCGACGCACGCCTGCAGGCAAGCGAGGCACGCTTTCGAGCGATTGTCGAAACGAGTCCCGTGCCGCTGTGCATCACGTCGATGCCGGACGGATGCATCCTGTACACGAACGAGCCGCTGCGCGAACTTTTCGGTATGAACGAAGGCATGTCGGCCAATATCGAGGATTTCTATGTCGATCCCGGCGAGCGTGATCATCTGGTCGAGCATCTGAGGACGGAAGGCAGCCTGCGTAACGCGGAGGTGCGGTTCCGGCGCGCCGACGGCGCGCAGTTCTGGGCGATGGCGACGGCGCGCGTCGCGACCTACGACGACTCCCCGGCGATTTACGTTGGTCTGAACGACATCACGGGGCGCAAGCAGATGGAACACGAACTCGTCGAATCGCGCGAGCAGCAGCGTGAGCTGTCCGCTTACATGGAGGCGATCCGCGAAGAGGAGAGAAAGCGCATTGCGATGGAAATTCACGATGAACTGGGCCAGTTGCTGACTGCGCTCAAGATGGACGTGTCGCTGCTCAAGATGCGCATCGCGGACGACGCGGAAGCGAAAAGAAAAGCCGACGACATGCGCGAACTGGTCGAAGGCACGATCTCGATGGTGCGCAATGTTGCGAGCCATCTGCGGCCCGCCGCACTCAACTTCGGTATCGTGTCGGCACTCGAATGGCTTGTCGACGAGTTCAACCGGCGCAATGCCATTGCCTGCGAATTGCGCATCGAAGGCGGTGAACTCGCGCTGCCAGACGCGGATGCAACGGCCCTGTTCCGCATCGTGCAGGCGTCGCTGACCAACGTCGCACGTCACGCCGACGCAACGCGCGTGGAGGTGACGCTGATCTCGACGGCGGAGAGGCTCGAACTGCATGTCTGTGACGACGGACGCGGCTTCGATCAGCAGACGGGGCACCGCGACTATTCATACGGACTGCTCGGCATGAACGAGCGCGCGCGGCTGATCGGCGGATCGCTTTCGGTCGACAGCGCGCCGGGCGCGGGCACCACGGTTTCGATTCACGTTCCGCTCGATGGCGGACCTCGAACATGACCAGGATACTCATTGCAGACGATCATGTGATCGTCCGTAGCGGACACGGGCAGATCATCGCAACCGCGTGATTGAGGATGAAAACAACACGTTAGTTGTACTGTATAAAGATTTCAACCCGCACTGCAGAACCGACTCCCACACGACGCTCGACATGCTGCAGTGATACAGTTGCAGGCGCCAAGGCGAGCTCTTTTCCAGGGCGAATGACGCAAACGTTACCGATCGTGGCTCAGGGTTGGCCGGATCTCCTTGTTCGGTTCATTCGACGGCCGCTTCGCGCGGAACGTCTCGCTCACGAATTGTCAACGACAGTGGCCGCGTCGGTCCGCGTCGGTCGCCGGATTGACATACCATGTTCCTGACCAGTACGCTGCGGAGGAATTGAATCCGTTGCCATGAAAGTATTTGACAAACCGCTCGCCTGTCGGCCCTCTCTACGCTTGGGCAGCCGGGCTGAAGAACACCATGGGTCTGACATATCTTAAGAAGTCCACCAATACTCATCGCTGCCTGCGCGCACGCACTGCGTGCTATGTTGAATGCAAATCGCAATCAACGAGGTTCCGGAAATGTCGGCCCCGATGTCATATGCTGAAATCCCGATCTTGGGATGACCTAACTGATGGTTTCGAATGTCGCCCCACTCTTCGTCACCGATTCACACACTTGACGCGCTTAAGCGAGCCGGGCTGCTGGGCACGTCGGCGCAAGTTGCCGTCCTCGACTATCTGCAGCAGGCGGAGCACGGACATTTCGGCGCCGAGGAGATTCACCGCCAGATCGCCAGGAAGGGCGAGCGGATGAACATTTCTACCACCTATCGCGTGCTCAATCAGTTGGTGGTGGCAGGCTTCGTCGCGAATGTGCCACTTGGGAAGCATCACAGCCTCTACGAGCTGAATACTGGCACGGTGCACGATCATCTCGTTTGTGTCGTGTGTGGCCGCGTCGAAGAATTCTCTGACGTGACGATTAATCGGCGGCGAGCCGCCATCGCGAAGGAGTTTGGCTTGCGCTTCGTCGGCAAGACGCTGGCTTTGCGGGGTGTATGCGCGGATTGCGCAGCGCGTGCTCATCCGACGGAACCGCGCGTGAGGTAACAGCAGGATTTTCGCAGCAAGCTCCCTCGGTGACCGTGAGCATTGCCGGCGGCGCTCCTTTGCGCCTAGCGAACAAAGCGTCGTGAGACCCGCCGCTCCGCGTGTTTCGGTGGAGTCGGTCAAAGCAGGCGAACGCGGGCGGCCTGAACTTCGCGCCTGCAAAAGGCGTCGTTCCGGGCCGCCCGCGGCCGCGTCATCTGGTGGTGTTGCGAATTCGTGAGTCCCGGTCACAACCGTTTCCCGTCTCACTGGGACTCATGCAATTCGGCGCAAATCCAGACTGGCGCTCACGTCGGATCAGCGGCGGCGTCGTTGGTCGATCGACGCCGCCAACGACTTACAACAAGACCGCCTGCTGTAAAAGTTCCAGGGCTTTTAATTCGTCCAGTCGACCCGTGCGTGCCTTACCCGCCAGCGTCTTGATCAATGCTTCTGCTATCGGTGCGATACCGGTAAGATTGTCCAGGCTGGTTACGGTAGCGAAGGGGAGTGGAGCCGGGTTTTGCAGCGGAGCTGCGGAGACGGGCAACGACTCGGGCATCGACTCAGCGGGCGCAGATGTGGCTGCCGGTGCCTCGCCATTACTTTCTTCAGGTGAGCGGCCGGCAAGGTCGTCGGAGAAACCATTCACATGGTCTTGCGGGCTGACGACGATCGTCTCCTGCTCGCCTGCGGCATCCGCCGAAACAGGGGAGGGGCTTTCCGAATCATCCAGGGCGGTCGCACGCTCGCGCCTCGTGCGCACCTTCCCGCCGGCGAGTGTCTCTTGTACGCCATCGTTCGTTGCTTGCGCAGGCGACTCATGTTGCTGAACGGATGCGCGACCGCGCGGCGCAGGCGCAAGCATACGCGACACGGACTCCGGAATCTCGGCTTCCGTGCGCGGACTGTCCAGCCAGCCGCTTGGCAATCCCAGTCGCTCCGTGAACCGGTTTGTTTCGACGCTGTCCATGCGCTTCTTGCCATGTAGCCGATCGGCGATGTTGAATCCGCTCATTTCCATCACCACGCCAAGTCTTACTTTCGATCCGTTGCGACCGGTGAGAAGGTGGAGGTTAGCGCGTCGGATGTTCTCCGCATCGGCGCTGTCGCTCAATGCCAGCGGTTGCTGTTGTGGCGTTTTGGGAGACGCCTTGTCTTTCGAAGGCGACGCTTTGCGCGGCGCACGAGGTTCAGGCTGTCCGGCCGTTCCGCTTCGACTGTTCTTGACGGCGCTGGGCGGCCCGCCCACTACTTTCTTTGGCATGTGCGCTTCCTCGGACAAACTATCTTCGGGAACTGGTTGCTGGTCGACGGTCCTGGCAGGCGCCCGTTCAAGTGCTTCGGACGCTGCGGCGAATCCTTCATCGATCTGAACGAAGTCGAGCGGTGACTTCAGACGGGCGATGGTCTCGTCCGCGAGCGCAGGATTGGGCTGGTCAAAGAAGCCATGCGGTAATCCAAGCGTGGTTTCCATGTGAAAGGCGGTCTCAGGCGTGAACCGCTCGCCTTTCATCAGTTCGGCCACGCGCGTCATGTTCGATTCGAGTGCTATGGCGATATTCTCTGCGCCTACTACGTCGACCAGAAACTGGAACGATCGAGTCTTGAAGATGGAGGCAGTCTGGGCGGCATCTCGGGGAGGCGTCTTCACATACGGAGGTCCCGACCGTTGGGGCGGAGGTTTTTTCTCGTGGTGAGGTTGGCGTTGGCCGTCGCGCCGGGATCCCGCATATCGCCCGCGGGCTTGACTCATAAAGTACGGCTCCATGCGATGTGGATATTCTGGGTATCCTGATTATAGACGAGGCGATGTCGTCGAAAACGCCTTGCCTGGCAGAGGGCAGTGCTGCATGCGGTCCCCGGCGGTCATCCTGGGACGCAATGCGCGGCAGGTTCGAGGAATGAACGCCGCAGGACTTTCACCCGATGTGCAACCCGTCCGCGGCGATCGGGACGACGACTCCAGGGACGGACCGGATTCTGGCGAGTTCGCTGGACGCCGTGGTTGCCTGGTTGGCGCAGCGCATTGCAGTTGCGGCCTGTGCGTTCCGCGTAGACTGTCGGTTCATCCGCTCCCGAACTGCAAATGGCTCGTTTGATAAGACCGACACCTGAGCAGCAGGCAATCGTCGATGCTGTCGCCGGTGGCGGCAATCTCAAGATCAAGGCGTACGCGGGTGCGGGCAAGACCTCGACACTGCGGCTTGTCGCAAACCGCCTCGCGCATCAGCGTGGCATCTATCTGGCGTTTAACCGCGAGATTGCAGAGCACGCGCGGCGCGGCTTTCCGCCCAACGTGATGGCCGGAACCGTCCACGCGCTGGCCTACCGATCAGTGTCGCCCGCGCTTGCCGCGCGGGTGAACCACCCCGCGGAGCCGCCTCACGAACTTGCTGCTCGCTATGGCATCGGTCCGGTAGTGGTGCCCCTCGTGACGGGAAAGACCGTCGAACTCACACCGTTCGAGCTCGGTCGCATGATCGTCGATGGACTGGGCAGGTTCTGCCGCTCGGCTGACGATGCGCCGAAGGCTATCCATGTTCCCGTCGACGAGAAGATCGACGATAAAGCCGCCGACTGGCTGCGGGAAGGACTGAGCCCCTATGTCGCGCGTCTGTGGAGTGAGAGTACGGACCCGCGTGGCCGCAGCGCCATCATTGCCGACGTCTATCTGAAGGTCTGGGCGCAGGGGCATCCGCGCATCGAATCCGACTTCATCCTCTTTGATGAGGCGCAGGACAGCGATGGCGTGATGCTGTGGCTTCTGAACCGGCAGCCACATGCCCAGATCGTCTACGTTGGTGACCCGTACCAGCAGATCTACGAATGGCGTGGCGCAGTGAACGCCATGGCGCAGATCGATGCACCCCAACACGCGCTGACCGAGTCCTTCCGTTTCGGTCACACCTTCGCCACGCTCGCCAGCCGGCTACTCGGGCTGCTGGGCGAGCAGACAGCCGTTCGCGGCCAGGGCACGATCGGCTCGATCATCGTCGAAGACCCGATGGTCGCTCCACCCGTTGATGCCATCCTTTGCCGCAAGAATGTGTCCGCCATCTGGCATCTGGCCGCGGGCGTGGAGGCGGGCCACCGACTGTCAATCCGCATGAGTCCCGCGGAAATCGTCGCGTATGCAGATGGGGCAGACAGACTGCTCGGGGGGCGGCGGGCCTACCGACCTGCCGCATTTTCGCTGTTTGAGACGTGGAAGGATGCACAGACTTTCGCTCGCAGCGCAGCCGGCGTCGATCTGCTTCCCGTCGTGCGGATTGTCGATGAATCCGGAACCGGCTATCTGCGCTCGCTGGCACAACGGATTACGTCTGAACCGCAGGCCGATTACGTGATCTCCACGGTGCACCGGGCAAAGGGCCTCGAATGGAAGCGGGTGAAAGTCATCAACGATTTTCTGTTCAAATACGTCGATGGTCGCCTGACTGTTGAGGAGGACGAGCTGCGGTTGCTCTACGTCGCGTTCACACGCGCGCAGCACGTGCTGGACGTATCGGACCTTCGCGAAGCGCTCCTGCGTTTGTTCAGATCATGAATCTGATCGCTCGCGGAAGAATTGGATGAAGAGGATGTTCAGCTCGTCGGCCGCGATTCGTCGAAGTGCAGCGATGCTCAGAAGAGGGATGGCTGTCCAGTGGGAGCGACGTCGGACCGGACTGCGCTTTTCCGGGTGATTACCCGGGGCCTCGACGCAGGACGCACAGCGCTGCCGGAGAGCGAAAACGGTTCCTCTTCGAGCCGACGGCCAAGCACTTCCCGACTGAAGACGACGTCGGGAGAAAGGCGAACGAACGGCGAGGGGGCTTCCGTTGGCATCGGGTTTGAGTCCGGCGTCGAAATGATCCGCTGAGGGCTTCGATCGTTCTGATTGTACCGGGGCCGCGAGAAAAGCCCTTGCAGGCCCGACCGTGGGACGTCAGCAACTGGTTACGTTGAACACCCTGTTACGGCGCACCTTTGGGATGACCGCGACGGTGACGCAATGGTCGTGGTCGACTCTCTTTCGAATTAACAGGCGCCTGCGAATCTGTTCATACGGCAAGCAGATTCATTCTATGACGCAGCACGATCGGTGTGTCAGGAAAATGCCTTGAAACATGTACTCAGATGATTGTTTCGCAACACCACCTGGCCTGGCACATTTCAAAGGCGGGCAGGCACACGTCACCCTTCCGCGTGCCCAGGTCGATAAAAGGTGAGGATTTCCAGGAGTCGCGCCGCTTCTAACCTCGAGATCCGGGCGAGCCGGGATGCTCGCGATGCGATGTATCGAACAGCCTTTCCATCATCGCTGTTTCCCGCAGCCTGGAAGGCACCAGGGCCCGCGCTATCGAATCCATCTGTCGCAGCCGGCGTTCGCCCAGCGCGAGAAGGTGTACTCGTCAGTCGGCGTGGTGCCGCGCGAGTGGACTCCCTGCGAAAGGGTCGTCGCGCCAGTCGGTCGTCTTTCGCTGGCTATCCTGCATCGGTGACGCCGATACCATCTCAAAATGCTCGAGTCTTTGTCCTGCGCTCATCGCCTGCTTCAGCCACTGGGGCATTTCCCCGTCACCTGTCCAGGTATCCCCCGTTGCATTTTGATACCGGGCTGATTTCTGCCTTACCTGATCGCCCGCTATCGCTGAAGCCAGGTCGTCCGGCTCAATGCCATATTCTTCCATCCGGTGGCGGAGATAAGCGATTATGCTGTCCCGCTTACGTTCATCCATTCGTTTTCATCCGTGAGTACGGTCCGACTGTTTCTTCCACATGATCGGCGGACAATCTGTTGTCTGAAGCGGATTTGCTCTGTTCAATCGCGCTGAGTCGGGGAGCGGCAGTCGCTCCTTTCCAGAAGATTAAAGCAGCAGTTATCTCGTCAGGCCACGTATTTGAAGTCGCGGTTGCGGCGCCGGGGCTGAGTGAAGCCGGGTGCGAGCGGTCCGGCTATAGCCGCTTTCGTAGCGCAGCGATCGTCGTCGCTCATCCCCTGGTCCTGCCTTAGCCAAAGATTAACCAAAGCCGACGAAGCAACCGGATTGTTCGTTCTGAGTCTGAGCCTTTTTCAATTGTAGCGTGCCGCTATCGACGTGCGTCTTACTTGCTGGCATAGTTCGGCCACTACTACATACTACAGAAAGAGGAAAGAATGGCTACGCTCGAAAACGTGCAGGCGAAAATCGCCAGGTTGCAGGCCCAGGCCGAAGCGCTTGCCGCGAAGCAGTCGTCCGGCGTCATCGCGAAAATTCGTGACCTCATGGAAAAGCATGGCTTGACCATTGCCGACATCGAAGCGCATACCGGCGGCAGGAAGCGTGGTCGCAAGCAAGGCGTCGCGACGGTTGTCAGGCCAGCAGCGTCGGCAAAGTACCGTCATCCGAGGACGGGTGCCACCTGGACGGGGCACGGCCGCGCGCCGGCATGGATCGCGAGCGCACGTGACCGGACGAAGTTTCTGATCGACGGCAGTGCTGCACAACATGCGCAACCGGCCGTTGCTGCGAAGAAACCCGCAAAGGCTGGCAACTATGTGAAGGGCCCCCAGGCGCCGAAGTACCGTGACCCGAAGAGTGGGGCGACATGGAGTGGTCGCGGTCCGGCGCCGGCATGGCTGGCTGGTGCCAGGGATCGTTCGAAGTTTCTGATCGCAGCAGCGGAAGAGGTATCGTCGGCCCCGAAGTCAGCTCCGGCCACGAAGGCAGCGGTGAAGAACGCCGCGACCAGAAAGGTTGCAGGAAAGAAGGTCGCCGCAAAGAAGGCCGTTGCAAAGAAGGTCAAGGCAGTGACAAAACCAGTGCCGGCGAAGAAGGCCGCAGTCAGAAAAGCCCAGGCGAAGAAGCCCGTGACGAAGAAAGCGCCTGTAAAAAAGGCACTGCAGAGTCCGGAAGTGGTTGCACCGACCAGCGATATGGCCTCGGCAACGGTCTCGGCCTGATATCTACAGCCCACTTGTCGTAAGAGGTTCGGTATGGGCAGGACGCCTCCGTCCTGCTCGAACAGTTCGGGCACCGTTATCCCGCGGCCGTCGTCGCATCGCCGCTCGCCTGACTGCGGCAAAGAGGCCTGTACCGTCTGCATATGAGCAACGGCAGCGCGGCCCTGGTTGTCCGTTTGCGGTAGCCCGGCGTCGGTACTGCAGGACGGTATGGTGTAGCATTCGGACGCAACGTCTTCCGGAAACATACCTCATCCACCTGATGGCCAGAACGATCCCATTTGCAAGAACGACCCAGACTGCACGCACGCGCCGGAGCAAGGCGATGCTATTACCCATGCCGCACGCCGAGGCAGACCGTGTCTGTCTGCAGGTGCATGTCGCGCTCGATGCCATGCGGCGCGGAAGGGGCAACGTCAATGCTGCACAGACGCTATGCCAGGTGATGATCCTGACTGGCCTGCTGGCTGAAGCGGGATATGGCGATGCGACGTTCGAGCAGATGCGGGACGCTGAAAGCATCCTTTCCGCCGCATTCGATCGTGGTCGCGATTCCGACGTGTGGGCGCTCGACGAAGAAGGTTTCCGGCAATTTGCCACGATCGCGGCGACCTACGACTATCAGATGGAACGCGCGCCGCTCGCCGCAATCGGGGACGCGAGTGACCGTCTGGAGCGTTTTCGGGCGGGTGAGTCATTCGAACAGGCGGCGCGAAAGCGCGCGAAACCACTACTTCCGCGATGCAAAGTTTCGGTGCGGTGTCCGGCAAGCAGTGCCCGCCCGCTTCGCGGATAGGGCGGGACCCAAACCGACACCGTCGATAAAGGGGTATGAGGGGAGGGGTCTTTTGCGGCGTGTCGCAGTCTTCCCTGCTGGTGCAAACTGTGACTCACCCTTGATAGACGCATCGCCCAGGACGATTACTGAATACAGGAGCATGCGGTGAAAAGAACCGCCGGGAACAAGCTGGTGGTCGCAGTACGCGTCACCCCAAAGATCGAGCAACGGTTGCGGCTACTGGCGGAGACGACCGGACGCAAGCAGTCGCTTTTCCTGCAGCAGATGATCGAGAGCGGTATCGGCTCGATTGAGGCTACCTGGCTCCCGCCGGATGTTCTGTCGCAGGTCCGGAGCGGCACGATGCCGCCGCGACAGGAGGCGAGCCCCGTGATTCCAGACCTCTTTGACGGCCATTGAGTCCAGAGGAAGCCGACGTATTGCGGCTTTTCGCGATGTCCGCAACTGATTCCCGGCAACAACGATCGCTAGTCATCAGATGAAGATGCGACGTCGTATTTCGGTACGCAGCTCATCCATTCACGGTAAAGGCGTGTTCGCGACCGTGACGATCCTGAGCGGGGAACTGGTCTGCGAGTGCAAGGGAAAACGGGTTCCACGGGAAGCCGCGATGAGCGGCGCGCCCCGGGATCTTGCGCAACCGGACCACACCTTCCTTTTCGATATCGGAGATGGTCACGTCATCGACGGTGCCGCCAGTGGCAATAGCGCACGATGGATTAACCATTCATGCGATCCCAATTGCGTACCGGAGCTGGACGGACAGAAAATCTTCATTTGCGCCCGGCGCAAGATTGACGCCGGTGAAGAGTTGAGCATCGACTATGCTCTGGTCAGTGATAAAAAGATGTCAAAGGCACTTCGCGATCGGTATGCCTGTTACTGTGGAGCCCGGCGATGTCGAGGTACGATGGTCGCAGGAAAAGGGTCACGATAGGCAGGTCGGGATAGCGCCAGCGCCGCAGAACGCTGTGCGCCAGTCGGTCGAAGCTCACTGCGCAAGGAGGCGTCAGCAGCCCATAGTGCCTTTGCCGGATAGGAGCGCCATCGGCCGTTCGCAAACGGGCCCGTACGCGACCTGCGTCGCGTACCCCTGCAACCCGATCACCGGTCTGCGCCTGCGTGGTCGAGCGTGACCAGGTGGGGCAAAACGTTGGGCTGCACTTTGCCGGCGAGCCAGTTCCGCTGTGGCATTGCGCTCCTTGCTTGCCTCGCCTAATCCGCGGACGACACAAGATCAGCAGGCACGACAGCGCGCATCGTGCCACCCGCGGCCGGAGCGCGCAGACTAGCGCATCCCGGTCGGCTGCACGAAGATCTTCCAGTTCTTTTTCTGTGTGACCGCGTCGGCCGTTTCGTGCACCGAGCAGTCCAGACGCAGATCGGTATCCGCCATCGACAGATCGAGCAGCATGCAGTGATGCGGCGTCTTCTTCGGGTTCTTGCCCGGTTCGAAGTGCGAGCAGGTCACGCACATCCGGTGCGGCGGGATATCGCCTTGCACTTCGAGCTGGCGCACGGTCTTCAGCAGCGTGCGATAGAACATCGACTGTTCTTCGTCGCGCAGCGTGCCGACTGCCTTCGCGAGGAAGTCCGGCCATTGCACGGCGCGCCTGGCCGCGGTGCGGCCGCGCGTCGTCAGACGCAGGGCGAGTGCGCGCCCGTCGTCGAGTGCGCGGCGCTTTTCCACCAGGCCCTTGCTTTCCAGCGTGCTCACAGCATCGCTCGTGGTCGCGGCTGTCAGCGCGGTCTCGCGTGCGATTTCGCCGAGACGCATCGGCCCCTTGCGCTGCATCAGGAGTACCAGGATCTCACCCTGGGTGGGCGTCAGACCGGCGCCTTCCGCCCACTCCCACGCCTGGCTTCGCATGGCCGTGCTGAGCCGCAGCAGGCTGTGCGTCACCCGCCCGGTTGCCTGCTCTCCGTACACGCCTTCGCTCATAGTCGCTCGTTCATTGTTGATGGCAGCCAGTGCCTGGCCGTCGATCTGCGATAAGCGATAGCCCGCTGACAGCCTGTGGAGTCAGCAAGCCGAGATCCGTCACGCAGATTCCGGCAATCTTCAAACTGTCCCGCCGTTGAGGCCTGATCCGCATGAGCTGTCAACGCTCCAGTGCAGACAAGCGGCTTTTCACGACCATCGCGACGAGACACATTCTATGCAGAGAGACGAAAATCGTACAGCTAATTATCGCGCTTTTGGCGGCGACGACTAGTATGTTTATGGAAAATTTTAATAGCCCGGGCGTTCCAGGCGGATTTTTCAAAAAGTTGATAGGGTCATCCCAAGCCTCTTGTCTTCAATGAGCTTCCTCAGGGGGTAGGCAACACCAACCCGGCAAGCGAGACCCGGACGCATTAGCGGTCTCCGGGATGCGCTCCGCGAACCGCCGGGCATGTACCATCTCCGGGTTCCGAGAGTCCAATGCATACGCTCGTCACGAAAGGATACCTAATCGAATCGTGGCGGTGGATGTCGCCATCGATGCGAGTCTCTCGCATGATGCTCATTGAGTAATTCCATCGACGTGTCCGATCGGCACATCGATGGGAACGGCACACTGCAACCGGATTGGCAACTTTGACAGAAACGCGTGGCCACCCGCCAGGTTCGCGGATAGGACCCCGAGCCGTCGATGCGAGAGCACGAAAATGTCAACGAGCCCGCCGATGGCTCTGTTCGGCGCACCCCGAAAGCACACGGATGACGGACTTGGTGAAGGTGAGGATGCCTTTCTCGTCGCCGACAACCTGTTCCTCCAAGGCAAGCGCGACCAGGCCCGCGCGCTCTTTGAGCGGCTGCTCAGCCTGACGAACGACGTCGGCCTTCTATCCGAAGAACAGGATATGCATTTGCGTTGACCCGTCGGAAACTTTCCGCAGGCGTTTTCCCACATTGCACTATTGAACACCGGTCTGACACTCACACGCGGTCACGCACGAGCGGCAACATCACTCACGCAAAAAGTGATGACCAGGCCGCGGTGCAACAATGCCGATGTCGCGTACTTCAGGCGATCGGTCAGCCCGGCGCAGGGACTTCCGGATCACCGGCCCGGGCTGCGTCAGGGGCGGCCGTTTCCTTTTCGACCAGCGCGCGGGCCATGTGCCAGTACTCGTCTGCGCATCCTTCGAGGCTCCCGTCCTGTTGCCACAGTTCGAAAGCGCGCGCGCGGATTTTTTCTTCCAGAGTGATTTCGCTCATTTCAGTAACTCCATGCGGTTGCGATGCGCGGAACCGGCGCGCATGGTCGTCGCGAGACAGGTAAAGAACAGGATAACAAGCCGGCGATGGTGGGGAAAAGCAGCGGTTCTCCATCCGTCGCGGCTGCCCTGAGCGAAAACAACGTCGCCATAGAGTGGACTCACCGTCGCTTATTTCCATCACAATATGATGGAAATAAGCGGTGGGCGAATCGAAGTAAGTACCATGGACGGCGCATTACTTCATAAGATAATACGCGAAAAAGTCCGATCGGCGAGGCGGTTGTCGTACCCTATGTCGAGCAGTGCCGCCTCGTGCGGAATCTGCGCCGGCCGCGTTCGGCACACCGTAACGCCTGATAGCTACGCATTGCAGAGATATCCTCATCCGTCAGCTGCGTCTCATGTTCCTGCGCGGCGTCCCCGGGCATTGCAATGGGAGCAAGCCATGGTTGCCACGTGCGCATCCACATCGATCACATCGGCAACGGAGACGCCAGCAAGAAGAGATCCGGTTGTAGCAACCACCACGCGGCGGCTTCGACGGATGGCACGCCCGGAATATGAATCGCCATGCTTTCTGCATCCAGTTCGGGCAATTTGCGTCGCGTGACTTCTACGTCGACGTTTGGCAAGTGGGCGGTGAGTTTCGTCTCCATGCTCAACCTCTCAATGACTGTTGACGCCGCTAACTCGGTATATAGACGTATTTTGCCGCGCTCGTCGACTCCTTTATTGCATCGCGACAACGCGGCCGCACGTTTCGTGTTTACCCCGTGTAAACGTCAACGCCGAAAGGCAGCACCATCCGCGCGTTTACCATGTCCAAGCATAGAGTTTGCTGATCAGGCTTGAGCGCGAGCGCCAGCACTTGCGCGTCGCGTGCGATCTCCTGCACGTATTCGACATCTGAAAGAACAAGGAGGCGGTCATGACCACGGCTGCCAGTTTCCACATCGGGTACACGCAATACCTCGGCCCCGACGGCGTCCCCGTCCAGTCGTTGCCCGCCTTCGCGCGGGACACGGTGCGCTGATTCCCCTCTATCGCGCGATGGTCCTCACCCGCGCGTTCGACACCAAAGCGGTTGCACTGCAACGTACAGGCAAGCTCGGTACGTTTGCTTCGTCGGTAGGACAGGAGGCGATCGGCGTGGGCCGTCGCCAGTGCGATGCGGGCCGACGACGTCCTGTTTCCTTCGTATCGCGATCACGCGGCGCAATTGCTGCGCGGCGTCACGATGACGGTGGCGATGGCCTACGAACTCGAGCACGATCCCGCAGTCGTGCTGCTCGGCGAGGACATCGGCGTGAACGGCGGAGTGTTTCGCGCGACGGTCGGATTGCAGGCGCGCTTCGGCACGCAACGCGTAATCGATACGCCGCTTGCCGAAACGGCGATTGCGGGCTCGGCAATCGGCATGGCGGCAATGGGCCTGAAACCCGTCGCCGAGATCCAGTTCAGCGGGTTCCTGTATCCGACGATCGATCACGTGCTCAACCACGCGTCGCGTCTGAGGCACCGGACGCGCGGACGCCTCTCATGCCCGCTCGTGATCCGCGCGCCGTGCGGCGCAGCCATACACGCACCTGAGCATCATTCCGAAAGTCCCGAGGCGCTGTTCGCACGCATTCCCGGCTTGCACTGCTGTTGGTTTCGCTGTCAAGCGGAAACCCCGCGTGTCTTTTGGCCCCTGACTGATAGCCCAGCTTCGCGTCGGAGATTGTGGGCGACCAGACTTTTCGTGCGCGCGCGAATTCGAGCACATCCCGGATATCCGAGTCCGTGTAGGGCGCAGTCCTACTCCAGTACCGCTGCATTCCGACTAGAGGCTTATCTGCATTCGGGTCCGTCTCACAGAGCGATGAGACTATATAAGGTAGGGACTTGTTGTAGATCGGCGGCACTTCCCAATACGATCCCTCCGTCTTGCTATCGAGTTCGAAGAGTCGAAGCCCACTCACTCGTCTGTGAAGTGCCGGTAATCCGGCCTTCATTCGTTCGAATGCAATGGCCGCAGCGAGAAGGATCACTTGCACCTGTCGCGGTGATGATGCCGCGAGTCGCGCATCAAGCGACTCAATGAATCTCTGCACGTATATCGCGCCAGCACTGTGACCAATCAGTTCTGCATGCTTTTGCTCGGTGCACATCAGGGCTACCAGTCCCTAGTAGTGGCGCTGGACGATAGAAACCATCGCGGCGATATAGACGATAATTGGCAGCACGAGAAGCCATGAGTCGCTGCGTGAAGCGAGCAATGCGCCCATGCCGATGGGGATCGCACCCACGCAAATTTGCATGATGGCCAGATTGGGCAGCGCCGCGATACGTGACGCGATGCCGCCCAGAGTGCCAGCTGTCACCATGATGGCGAGCGACGTCAGTTCGGAATCCGGTGACATGACGAACTTCATTGTGCCCACGCTGAATAGTAGTGAGGTACCGCGATGCCAGCCCGTAAAAGCTTGCCCAGATGCTTGAGTGCTGCACAGCCGCTGTGCGGCTGTGCAAGGCAAATGCGCGCGCGATGCTGATACGCATAGAGAGAATGCAGAGGTCGGCAATGAACCATAGCAGCGCCCACAGTTGATGCAGGCGAACAAAGGCAACCAGGGCAACGAAGCCACTGGCGAAGCCCGGCATGATTAACGGCCGCACATTATTGAACAGCGTCGATAGCAGCGACGAGCGGATGGACGGAGTGACGCTGTTTCGCCCTCGCGCTGATGTCGCAAGAGTCGTCTCAAGGATCAGTGGCGTACGTAACATGGTAGGGCCGCCGATTCGTTTTACTTTCCGGGCCGAGTGCGGGACGGCTGGTTTCCGAATTACGGCTTAAGGCTAAGCTGAACAAGCCACTAAATTGGCGACGTGTCAGCGATTTGAACGTCGCCAAGTCATGAGGCCGGGCTTAAGCCCTTGCGTTTCGGCCTTCGCAGGCCTGTTGGGCGGGCATTTCGCCCGTCTTTCGCCCACTATGGGCGTACCGGTGCCATCAGTTTCTTGCGCGACAGGTAGACGTTCGCCAGTGCGAGCGCGACGAATGCCCGGTTGGCGTTCTTTGCCAGACCGCGATAGCGCACCTTGGTAAATCCCGACAGTCGCTTCGTTCAAGCCGATCTCTACAACGCTTGAAGTGCCATAGCAGCTACAAGCAGCCGCCGCGCTGCGCCGAGGTACGGGCCGTCGGGTTTTCGCACAGTTGAGGTGCCTGTTCCGGTTAAGTGGCTAGCCGCGTTCGTAGCAGAGCTGGCTTTGCGGAACAGCTCGAGGTCACCAGAGAAAGTGCGGACGCTGTGAGGCGGATCAACAACGAGGGGGGCGAACGGCTCTTTTCATTTCTCAGCTCGGACAAGTAGAGGACTTACGGCCTCTATGAGGCGCCCCTGCACGCCGGGCGAACCTGTCAGCTGATGTGCTCATCGAGGTGAGCGACTTGCGGCCAGAAATGCTCAACCGGAAGGCAGCGATCGACGTGGCATGCGGGGACATGGGTGCCTTTTCCCTCGCGCCGATAAACTTTGCTACAGTGCAAACAACCGCCCTAGTTGCGGCTCGCTATCGGGCACGCCAGCAAGCCGCAACGCGTGCCAGGCCATCGCGAAGTTGCTCGAGATGATAGGCTTGCCTGTCGCCGCCTCAAGCTGTGGGATCAGCGCACCGACACGCAGGCTCGTGCAGGATACGAACACCGCGTCCACATCGGCGTGCCGCGCAAGCTGCCCGATCGCCGTGCAAAGCGACCGGGCGTCGATCCGGGCGACCTCGTTATCGTCTGCGTGCTCGAATGATGCGATGCGGGCCACGGCAATCCCGCGCGCTTCGATGTAGTCGCGCATGAACTCGTTAATGGAGCGGATATACGGCGTCAGCAACGCGGCACGCCGCACCTGCAGCGCATTGAGGGCTGCGACGGCACCCGTGATTGGGGTCGTGCAGGCGATGCCGGGACGCGCCTCGCGTATGCGGGCAAACACGCGCTCCTCGCCGATCACCATTGCCGCCGACGTGCAGCCGAACGCCACCACATCGAGCCGCTCGCCTGGCAGGAGCAACCCGACGGCCGGGGCGATGCGCGATTCAATTTCCGCCAGTCGTGCCGGTGTGATATCCGGCGAGTTCTGCAAGCGGCTTTCATAAAAAGCGACGCCGTCCTGCCGGAGCAGTTCACGCCATTCGTGTTCGATGGTGTGGTCGGTTGCCAGAACGATGAGGCCGATCGCCGCGCGCTGCGCGACGCCGTCGTCGAGCGCGAAATCGAGCTTCATGTAGGCATCGTGCTGCAGTGAGGTCGTGCTCATTTCATCGTCATCCCTGTCAGGTCCAGTTCGGGCGTGCGCCCTGTCATGATGTCGGCGAGCAATTTTGCGGTGCCGCAGGACATCGTCCATCCCATGTGTCCGTGCCCCGTGTTCAGAAACAGATTGCGGTGGCGTGTACGGCCGATCAGTGGGGTGCCCTCGGGTGTCATGGGTCGCAGCCCGGCCCAGTAGCTCGGCTTCGTGTAGTCGGCGCCGTCGGGGAACAACTCGCGCGCCGCATGTAGCATCGGGACAAAGTCTGCGGGCGTGTGGCGTGTGTCGTAGCCTGCAAATTCGGCCGTTGCGGTAAAGCGGAGCCGTTCGCCGAAGCGTGCCCATGCAACGAGATGGTTTTCATCTACGCCGCCAATCTGCGGTGGCCGGTATTCGCGTCCGGCCGGAAATGTTGCCGAGTAGCCCTTGACGGGATAGATCGCCAGCCTGTAGCCGAGCGGGCGCGCGAGAATCGGCGAATACGAGCCGAGGGCGATCACAAAGTCGTCGCCGTCGATCAGACCTGCCGGCGTGCGGACACCTGTTATCCGGTCGCCGGCCGTTTCGATACGACTGATCGGGGTGTCAAACATAAAGCGTACGTCAAGTCGTTCGCAGACTTTCTGCAGCTCGCGGGTGAACTGATGCGCATCGCCGCTCTCGTCAGTGGGGCAGTAGATCGCGCCGGCAATCCCGTCGCGCGCGTGCTCAAGCGCTGGCTCACGCGCCACTACCTGTGCGACGTCCAGCGTTTCGAGCGGCAAACCATTTTCGACAAGGATCGACATATTCGAGCGGCCGCGCTCGAACGACGCCGCGTCACGATAGAGATACAGCAGGCCGCGGCTGATCCGCTCGTACTGCAGTTGTTCTCTTGCAGTCAGTTGCTGTAGCTGATCCTGTGCGTAACGACACAACCGTACCTTGCGCGAGGTGTTTTCGCGCGAGCGCGTCGCGGTGCAGTTGCGCAGGAACAGCACACACCACGCCCACATGTGCGGATCGGCGTTAAGTCGCAGGCGAAGCGCCTGTCCTTCGACGAAGAGTGATTTCAACAGGATTTTGGGTGCGTGCGGTGAAGCCCACGTATACGAATGCCCCGGCGCGACGAGTCCGGCATTCGCAAAGCTGGTTTCGAGCGCAACACCCGAGCGGCGATCGAGCACGGTGACGGCGCGACCGTCCCTCGCGAGGTAATACGCCGTCGTAACACCTGCAAGGCCGGCGCCGAGCACGATGCTTTTCATCTGCACCCCTGTTGTCGTCTAGTAAATATAGGTCTGCCGCCGCTTTCTTGAGTGATTTATACGCGGATACCCTATATCGGATCAGCGGTTCGGGGGACCTATCATGAATAAGGCATCTTGCACGGGCATCGCACGAAAGGTGTACGCGAGGCTCGCGGAATACCGCGCAGGACGATTTATTACGTTACGCTAACTGATCGCGCCGGCTTACCCGCGTCGCGGGACCGTCCGGTCGGATTCACAGTCAGGAGCCGAGAACATGAATGCTCAGAACAATGGCATGCCCGACGCCTTCCGCGTGCTACGGAAAACCGTTGCTGCGGCTACCTTCGGTCTGGCGACACTCGCCGCGCTCGCCCCCGAAGTGGCGCATAGCCAGACCATCAAGATCGGCGTACCGGTGCCGCTTTCGGGTAGCAGCGCCAATGCCGGCACCGATATCGTGAACGGCGCCAAACTGGCCGCCGCGAAGATCAACGCGGCGGGCGGCTTGCTGGGTAAGCAGGTCGAACTCATACCGGAGGACGATGCCTGCGACGCGCAAACGGCGGTGCAGGCCGCGCAGAAGCTGGTCGACGGGGGCGTGGTCGCGGTGGCCGGTGGGTATTGCTCGAGCGCCGCGCTTCCCGAGCTGACGACCTTTCATCGGTCCGGCATTCCATACGTACTGGATGCGTCGACCAACCCGAAGCTGACCGAAATGGGCTACGACAACGTCTTTCGCACCATCGGCCGCGATGACCAGCAGGGCCCGTTCGCTGCCAGCTTCATCAAGAATTCGCTGCACGCGAAGCGTGCGGCGGTCATCGACGACAATACAACTTATTCGAAGGGGCTGGCGCAGAACACGGTCGACGCGCTCAAGAAGGGCGGTGTCGAAGTCGTGTACGCTGACTCGATCACGGCCGGCCAGATGGATTACTCGCCGACCCTGACCAAAGTCGCGTCGCTCAAACCCGACGTGATCTACTACACCGGTTACTTTTCCGAAGCCGGACTGCTCGTGAAGGAGGCGCGACAACTGGGCCTCAAGATGACCCTCATGGGTGGCGACGCCACCAACGACCCAACGCTGATGAAAACGGCCGGCCCGGCCGCCGACGGCATGATCATCACGACCTCTCCGCTGGCGCAATTCCTTTCGGGCGCGCACAGCTACGTCGACGACTACTCAAAGGCCTACGGACAGGGGCCCGGCCCTTATTCCGTCTATGAATACGATGCCGTCGCCGTCACGGCAAAGGCGATAGCCGATGCGAAATCGGCGGACCCGAAGGCGATCATCGCCGCGCTGCACAAGATCAAGGACTATGCGGGCCTGACTGGAACGATCGGATTCGATCCGAAGGGCGACCGCAGCCGCGCGGTGTACATCACGATCATCGTGCGGAACGATCAGTTCGCGGCTTACCAAAGACAGGACGCGGGCGGTCACTGGGTGGCAATGAAATAGGCGCCGCGGCTCACCCGTTGCGGCCATGAGCACCTTTTTCCAGTACGTCGTCGAAGGGCTGACGATCGGCTCGTTCTACGCGCTCGTGGCCCTCGGGTACACGATGGTCTACGGCATCATCCGTCTGATCAACTTTGCGCACGGCGACCTGTTCATGGTCGGCGCATTTATCGGCTGGACCAGCCTCGCGGCGTTCGCGAGCGCGCATCTGCCGCTTGCGCTCGCGCTGGCGGCTGCTTTCGCGGTGTCGATGGTCGCGACGGGCGGGCTCGGCGTCGCCATCGCGCGCGTCGCGTATCAGCCATTGCTGCGCGCACCGCGTCTGTCGATCCTCATTACCGCGCTAGGCATCTCGCTGGCACTCGAGAACGCCGTGCTTCTTATTTACGGCGCAGGCTTCAGGACCTATCCGCACCTGCTCACCCACGCGGGACTCAATCTGCTCGACGTGCAAATAACGTTCGCGCAGATCGGCATCGTCGCCGTCAGCTTTACGCTGATGCTGGGTCTCTACTTTTTCGTGCATCACACGTTCCTCGGCACCGCGATGCGTGCGCTCGCTATCGATCAGGATGCGGCGCGCCTGATGGGCATTGATGTCGAACGGATGATCCAGCTCACCTTCTTCATCGGATCGGTTCTCGCTGCAGTCGCGGGCGTGATGGAGGGCCTCTTTTATACGCAGATCAACTTTTTCATGGGCTTCGTGCTCGGGCTGCGCGCATTTACCGCGGCCGTGCTCGGTGGGATCGGCAATATACCGGGCGCCATGGCGGGCGGACTCCTGATCGGGTTGCTGGAGGCATTCGGCGCTGGTTATGTGTCGTCGCAGTGGACGGATGTGTTCGTGTTCGGCGTGCTGATCGCCGTGCTGGTGGTCAAGCCGACGGGCTTGTTCGGCGAGCGCGTCGTCGAGAGGATGTAGCGTATGCGCGCACCGGTTCCGATGCCAGCGCGGCCCACGATCGTCACGGTGGGGCTGCTCGCGCTTGCCATCGCGCTGCCGGCTTTCTCCAGCAACTACGTCATCGATGTCGCCCTGACGATCGTTACGTACTCGATCCTCGGCCTGGGGCTGAACATCGTGGTCGGCTATGCCGGCCTGCTCGATCTCGGCTACGCGGCATTCTTTGCGATCGGCGCCTACAGCACGGCATTGCTCGAAACGCTGCTGGGCTTCTCTTTCTGGGAGACGCTCCCGTTCAGCGTGGCCTTTGCCGGGGTATCGGGGGTGGTGATCGGCTATCCGACGTTGCGTCTGCGTAGCGACTATCTGGCCATCGTCACGCTGGGGTTTGGCGAGATTACCCGGATCGTCGCGACCAATCTCGACATCACGGGCGGTCCAAACGGGATTTACGGTATCGCCAGCGCGAGTCTCTTCGGCTATGAGATCAGCTCGCCGCGCGCAGTCTACGAACTGGGCATGGCGGTCCTCATAGTTGTCCTGCTATTCGCGGTCCGCCTCGGCCGCTCGCGGCTCGGGCGTGCGTGGACGAGTATCCGCGAGGACGAAGCGGCCGCCGAGGCAGTCGGCGTCCCGACGCTGCGCGTGAAGCTTCTGGCCTACGTAATGGGTGCGCTGATCGGCGGCATAGCGGGCAGCCTGTTCGCCGCGCGTTTCGGCACCATCGATCCCACCGGGTTCACTTATCTGCAGTCCGTGACGATTCTCATCATCGTCGTGCTCGGCGGACGCGGCAGCATACCGGGCGTGATTCTCGGTGCGATCATCGTCGCTGGCGTACCGGAATTGCTGCGCTTTCTGAACCTCTGGCGCATTTTCGGATTCTCCGTCGCGCTCGTGATGCTGATGCTGTTGCGACCGCAAGGCTTGTGGCCTGTCCGTGCAAAACGCGCGATGCCGCATGTGGGTGTGTCAGGCGTGCCGGCTTCACCCGCACCACCCGTCATGGCAAGGGCGGGCGAAACGCTGCTCGAGGTTCGCGATCTGGCGCGCCGATTCGGCGGCGTGCTGGCGGTCGGTGGAATCAGCTTCGTCGTGCGCAGCGGCGAGATCCTTGCGCTGATTGGCCCGAACGGTGCCGGCAAGACGACGGTCTTCAACTGCCTGACTGGCGTCGTCCGCGCGAGCGACGGACATCTGTTCTGGTGCGGCGCGCCCCTTGGCGGCGGCGCACCTCACCGCAACGTGCATCGCGGCATTGCCCGCACGTTTCAGGGCATTCGTCTCTTTGGTCACATGAGCGCGTTTGAGAACGTGCTGACGGGAATGGACCACCGGTTGCACACGTCGCTTGTGTCAGAACTCCTGGGCACACCGTCCGCTCACGCCGAGGCGGCTGAACACGAGGCGCAAGGCATGCGCTGGCTAGACATGGTCGGCCTTGCTGCACGAGCGAGCGAATACGCGGCCGATTTGCCCTATGGCGACCAGCGCCGGCTCGAAATCGCTCGCGCATTGGCGAGCAATCCGCGCCTGCTGCTGCTGGACGAGCCTGCCGCCGGGATGAATCCGACAGAGAAGTACGCGCTGATGGAACTGATCCGGCGTATCCGCGCGCTCGGCGTCACGGTGCTGCTCATCGAACACGACATGACGCTGGTGATGGGCGTCTCCGACCGGATCATCGTGATGGATCACGGCGTGATCATCGCCGAAGGGCCACCCGCGCAGGTCCAGATCGATCCGCGCGTGATTGACGCGTATCTTGGCACCGCCGAAGAAGACGACGCGGCCGGCGATGTGGCCAACGGGGAGAAGTCGCTGTGGAACTCCTAGAAGTCCGCGATCTGCGCGTGAGTTACGGCAACATCGAGGCGTTGCATGGCGTCTCGCTCGATGTCGGGGCGGGCGAGATAGTTGCGCTGCTCGGCGCCAATGGTGCAGGCAAGACCACGATGCTCAGGACCATCTCAGGTCTGATTCGGCCGCGCGCCGGACGGATTGCCCTCTCCGGGCGGCCGCTGACGGGGATGCATTCCCACCAGATCGTTGCGCTCGGCGTTGGGCACGTGCCGGAGGGGCGACGGATCTTCGGCGCGCTGACAGTCGAGGAGAATCTGCGTTTCGGCGGCTATCTGTTGCGGCGCGACGCTGTCGCGCTGGAGCGCCGGATCGCCGCCCTCTACGAGACCTTCCCGCGGCTTGGTGAGCGACGCGGCCAGTTGGCCGGAACGCTCAGCGGCGGCGAACAGCAGATGCTCGCCATTGGGCGCGCGCTGATGCTCAAACCCACGCTCGTGTTGCTGGACGAACCCTCGATGGGGCTCGCACCGAAACTGGTGCGCGCAATCTTTGGCATGATCGCGGACGTCTGCACGGAAGGCACTTCGGTGCTTCTTGTCGAGCAGAACGTCAGACAGGCTCTTCGCATTGCGCACCGGGCTTATGTGCTGGAGGGCGGGAGCATGGCGCTGTCGGGGACGTCCCGGGATCTGGTCAACGACAGCCGGGTTCGAGCCGCGTATCTTGGAGGGAGTGCGTCATCGACGGGTTTGCCATAACGGGTGTCGTACACCGACCGCTTTTTCAAGGAGCGACTTCATGGTGAACTACCCTGCCGCCTATCAATCAATGTTGAAGTGTAGTCCGTTCGACCTTACCGGACGTTCAGGTGTCGCCGTAGGCGAGGCAGTTTCAGGTTGCTTTTCTACCGTTCGGACCACCGCGATCGCGAAAGTCAGGTTGCACTGACGGCATGCTCCTGGTCGAAGCGGTTGAATCGGTTGCCGACATGTCTTGGACGGCTCTTAATCGCAGCGAGCAGATGTGCGCCTCGAGACGGCCGTCACATCCAGCGAGGACGCATGGCCCAGAAAGGGCATCCACTACCGCATGCATCCCGCCAACGCGCCCGTCTTGAGCGCCGCGAAAATCGACTGCTGCGCGCTCGCGAATAATCATGTGCTCGACTGGGGCTATCGCGGGTTGAAGGAAACTCTGAATGCCTTGCGTTCAGCCGGCATTCATACGGCTGGCGCGGGGCAGGACGACGTCGAGGCGGCCGCGCCTGCCGTGATCGAACTGGCGGGCGGCGGCAGGGTGATGATCTTCGCCTTTGCCACGGAGTGCAGCGGCGTGGGCGCGGACTGGGCCGCCGATCGAGGCCGCCGCGGCGTGAACCGGCTCCCTGATCTTTCAGCTGACACCGTATGCACGATCGCCGCGCAGGTGCGAGCGGTCAGGCAGGCAGCCGACATCGTCATCGTCTCGATCCATTGGGGCGAGAACTTCGATTTCGACATACCTACTTCGCAGCGATACTTCGCGCACGAACTCATCGATTCGGCGGGCGTGGATCTCGTACACGGCCATTCGTCGCACCACGTGAAGGCATCGAGCTGTATCGAGGCAAACTCGTCCTGTACGGTGCCGGGGACTTCATCAACGACTATGAAGGTATCGGCGGTCAGGAAGCGTTTCGCAGCGACCTTACGCTGATGTATTTCCCCACGCTCGACCTTGAAACAGGCACACTGGCCGAACTGTCGATGACGCCGACGCAGACACGCCCCTTCCAGGTCAACCGGGCGCCTGAAGAAGGCATTCGATGGTTACACGAAACGCTGAATCGGGAGAGTTAGCCAATGGGCGCCACGGTGGAGCGCCGCGCGAACGACATGCTCGTGCTGCGTGCGGGCGCTTAGGCGCCGAGATAACGCACGAACCACTGCAACGCGTACCGCGCAACGGCTTCCAGTGTGCCGGGCTCTTCGAACAGATGGGTCGCGCCGGGGACGGTCACAAGATCCTTCGGACATTCGAGAAGAGCGAAAACTTCCAGGTTGACTTCGATGACAGTGGCGTCGAGCCCGCCTACCACGAGCAACGTAGGCGCCTGCACCGCGGCGAGGACGTCGCGTCCGGCGAGATCGGGCCTGCCGCCTCGCGAAACGATCGCCTCAATCGGGACCGACGACACGTGCGCCGCGCGGATCGCCGCAGCCGCACCCGTGCTCGCGCCGAAGTAACCAAACGAGAGGCGTGCCGTCTGCTTCGCCGCGATCCAGGCCGTTGCTTGCGCGAGACGCACCGCCAGCAGCTCGATGTTGAAGCGGGCAGCGGGACCGGTGTCTTCCTGCTCGGAGAGCAAGTCCATCAGCAGCGTTCCGATGCTGGCCCGGTTGAGTTCCGTGGCCACATACTGGTTACGAGGGCTGAATCGCGAACTGCCGCTGCCGTGCGCGAACAGAACCAGTGATTGAGCGTCCTGTGGCAGCGCGAGCGTGCCCATCAGGGAGGCGTCTTCCACCGGAATGGTGACTTCCTGCGTTTGGAGCCGAGGTTCCATGACATCCTCAAGCCGGGCATGACATTTTTCCGACCCAATATGCGACGCGTCCGCCGTTATTTTCGCGGGCGCGCTGATGCTGGGCAAGACATTAGATTGCCCGGCAGGCTTCCGCGCACCTCCGGCACGCATCGCTGCATGTGCCGCAGTGCTCGGGTGCGTGCCGCGCGCATTCATCGGCATACTCGTCACAGATCCGTGCGCAGAGTTCGCAAAACTCGGGTGCGAAATGGCTTTGTCGAGCCAACGCCGCAGATGTCAGACGGCATAGCGAAGCGCAATCGGCGTTGAGGCGAATACATTTGGCCATGTTCACCCTGCCCGGTTCATCGAGGCAGGCGGATGCGCAGCGATCGCATGCAGCGGCACAAGCATCGCAGGCTTCAATAGACGGCTGATAGATTTCGGGATTCATCGACGAAGCTCCAGACTTGAATAGAGTTGTTCGACGTCCGCCGCGTGCTCTCCTCCAGGGCACTGCGCGAGGTGTTGCGAATGACTTCAGGGCCGACCCGCGCGGCTTTCGTAGCAGCGTAGTCGCTAGTGTCGGTGCCGTAAAGCGAAGCTGCGAGCCGGATTTCTCGCGAATAGCTTCATTAAACGTTTCGGGTTTGATTCGCTGTACCGGTTCGCCGCGGTTCCGGACGAGTCTCTTCGAGACAAGGCGACAACAGAGGCACTAACCTCACAGGTCGACGCTATCCGCGATGGCCGCTCGGTGATCGACATCCGTCTCAACCGAAGCGTCCCGGTGCGGCCCACATCGGCCCGGGACCAACGGCGATAGCAAATGAGTGCAACGACCGCAACGTTGCCACCTGCGCCAGTGGAGTGGCGGCCGTTCTATCCTTGAAAGCTGCCGCTCAGTCTGCGCCTGCTCGAAGGGCGGCTCAAGGTCTGTTGTGTTGAAAAACTCGAAGCGTGCTGTTTTCGAATAGCATGCAAAAAAATCGACCTCTCAGATCGATCTACAACCCGCTCGCGAGCATTGGTTAAGGGTAAAACGACCCCTGCAAACCTGGCGAGAACAACCGTCGTCGAGTTCTTCAACACAATAGGTCGAGGGCGTTCCGTCACGACAAGCGGGGTTCAGTCCCGCCATTCAAGTTATCAGTGTGACCGGCCGTCAAGCGTCGTTCGAAAGTTTCCTTGCTCGGACGTCAGGCGGTCGCTCCTGCTACGAAGTCGCCGTTCCATTGCCCACTACGCACGCCGGACGATGTACCGCAGCGTCACGAAATCGCCACATCATGCGAAAGTCAGTCTCCCGACATCCAGGCAAGCCGGCATTTGACGTGCAACGGCCAACGGGCCCTCATGCTGCCTGGAACAACCGCCTCGTAGACGATTAACTGTCCTGGACTTCGAGACCGCACGCAGCGCCATGATGAGGTTGCAAAAAATGTCTGGCCGACATCGCTGAAGCTGAAACCTGGAGTGATTGCCTGGGCTCATCATTGAGGTCGTCAAAGGCTTCCGGGATCCCCAACTGGAGTTACCGGCGGCTTGGGTCTATCCTTCTCTCACTCCTTTGGCTGCCACGGGCGTCGACGAGGTGCTCCGCGCTCATCGATAGTGGTTACCGCTCAGCAAAAGCAAACCCGAAAAGGAGAAAGCCAGATGTCACAATCGATCTCGCGGCGCGCTTTCATGGCATTCGGTGGTCTGGCTATGGCGGGCATGCTGTCCTTGGCACAAGCGGCGCCGGTCTCATTTGAGGTGCCGTTGGCGGGCGCCCAACAGGTCCCGCCGGTGCAGACTCCTGGCAGCGGCAGTGCCAGGCTCACGTACGACCCTGGTACGCGGGTCGTAACCTGGAACATCAGCTTCAGTGGATTGTCGAGTCAGGCCACAATGGCGCATTTCCACGGCCCCGCCCCGGCCGGCAAAAACGCCGACGTGAAAGTCTGGCTCTCCCAGAAGGGCAGCATGGAAATGACGAGCCCGCTTAGCGGTCAGGCCACGCTATCCCCGGACGACGCCAAGATGTTCGAAGCCGGTGACATGTACATCAACGTTCACACCAGGAACCATCCGAACGGAGAGATCCGCGGCCAGGTGGTGCCGCCGAGGAGCTACTGACGCACCACTGAAACGGCACTCCGAGATCAGGTTCGCGGCAAGCTCAGAGAAAAGCCGCGAGCAGCATCACCACGGTAGCCGCGACGCCGAGCGGCAGCAGCGCCAGCAGCGCTGGCGTCTGCCGCGGCGCGTCGATGAACGAGGGCAACAGCTTGTAGCCGGTTAGCATCGGCCACAGCAGGTTGTGTCCCTTCGCTATTGCGTAGAGAGCGATCACGAGCACGTGCAGTGTTACCGCGGCGAGCAGCACGTCCCAGACAAGCCCGTGCAGCGTCGAGATGGCGTTGGCGAGCCACGACGGGATCACTTGGCTCAACGGCCCTTCGTCGGCGATGTCGTTGTTGACGTAGAGCCCGCTCAGCGTCTCGACCAGTAACAACGCGAGGAGCAGCAGGACCATCCAGCCGCCGGCCGCATTGTGGCCCACCTGCATATCCGGCTCGCGGTGAAACAGGTGACGCAGATGACGAAGTGCAGCCACGGGCGACGCCACGAAACTGCGAAAGCGCGCGGTTTCGCTGCCAAAGAAGCCCCACAGCAGCCGGAAAATAACCACGGCGAGCAGCGACTCGCCGACCCGGACGTGCCAGTCGATCCAGTTCAGCTTCAAGGTGACATACGCCGCCGTAACCAGCGCGACCACCAGCCAGTGAAACAGGCGCACCGGTGCGTCCCAGACCAGCACCGGGCGGCGGGCAGGCTGTGTCTGCAGTGTTGCCAGTTCGTCGGCATCCATGTGGCGTGCCTCCCCCCGCAAGCGGCTAGAAGAGATACAGGGCCGCGATGAACACCACGCCGAAGAATAGCACCGCGGTAATGAGTTAGGCCATTGTGTCCAGCGATGAGCTACGCTACGTCGACGGATACTAAAGGCGGTTTTCCTTGCACGCGTACGCAAATTTTTCGCTGGCGCGTGGCGTACCCATCTGGAAGTGTGTGAAATCGTCGCCGAATCGCATCGTCGATCACGCCAGGACTTATCAGGCGGCGGGGCATAACGACTCCACTGGTCACGTCTACGCGATCTGATGTCGAGAGGCGATCTGGTTCATTCTCACGCCACCCACTGAGATATGAAACCCAATAGCATCGCGCGCAAACGCCTGTATATCCTCGATGGGAAGAATAAGCCTGTCGAGGTGTTCGACTTCAGCGAGTGGTCGCGCTGGCGGTCTGAGAATGACCTGATTTTTCGGCGCACATTGATGGAGGAATCCGGCGTGACAATCACTACCCGCTTTCGCGGTGTATCTGAAACGGGTCGCGGAGAGCCCCTGCCGTTTGTGACCCGTGTTGCCGGCATGCAGCAGGAGCGAGACAACGAGAGCTACGGAGCCCGCACGCTCGATGAGGCGCTGGAGCAGCATGAGCGCACCCTACAGAAAATCCTCCAGATGCTGACCAGACCGTGATCGCCACAACGCGGCGGCGCACATCGTGTTATATCTGAGGCAGTCGTGCCATTCGCGCGGGAAACGACGATGGCAGGACGCCGAGCCGCCTGCATCAGTTCTTGTGGGCCCTACATGGACAAGCGCCATCGGCGTGCACTCAATGAATGAAGTGCTCGCTAGCGATGAACTGCTGCAAGGACGCTGTACTACCCGTTAGCGTCGCAGGTAGCCGTTATCTACTGCCCGTTGTTCATTCCACTTCACGACCACGGAGGACTTGCGTCAGGACGCTCCAGCTCCCTGATGCATTTCGCCGCCCCGCATCAGGCGCTGCGCGATATCGGCCGTCTGCAGCGTGCCGCGTTCAGTCGGTGAGTGAGCCGCGAGATAGCGGACGACCGCAATGAGAATATGCCGGCCCTCGCCAGTATTCCCCCACACGGCAAACTGACGGACGCCAGCCTCCAGCATCTGATACGCATGGAAAGCTGCATCTTCGCGCAGCACCGCAAATGCGAGCGTCGCGATCAGCGCCTGTGGCGGATGGCCAAGCGTAAGATGGCGCGCCACCAGCCTTGCCGCAAGATCGACCTGTCGCTGCCGGTCGAAGGCATCGAGCAACGCGGTGCGGATCGTCTCCTGATCGGCGGGGAGGTCGTCGAGCTGATCGTTACCTTCGCCCGGGATGCCGGCCGGTGGCACGTTCAGATAACGGGCAAGGTAGAGCGCCATGGCCCCGTGCATGATGGCGCGCACGGCCGCGACGTAGCCGTCGATGCCCTCGTTCCCGATCCGCCTGAGCAACTGCTGGACCGCGTTGGCATGGGTGAAAACGTGATGCGCCGTCTCCCAGTCGGCGTGCTCGTTGGCATTGCCGAAGCGCGCGACGCGCAGCGCCGCGCCATAAGCGAGTGATCGTCCCAGGTCAGCAGGAGCGGCGCCAGCACGGATCGCCGCCTTCAGCGCATCAATGATCTTCGCTGGATCGCCTCCGAGCAGTTGCCGCGCGAGCGCCGCGTGCTCCGACCAGCCTTGCGAGCCGCGCCCGCCAGCGAAGAGTTGCCCCATCTGGCTGGCTGATTCGTCACACAGTGCGACAAGATCAACAGGCTGGCGCCAGGCGGTCGATTCCTCGGCGCCACGAGCGGTCACCATCTGGACGACGATAGTAGGTAGTAAAACTGATGCGTGCTCCCAGCCGACCAGGTCGAGGCACTCAAACGCCTTGTTGATGAAGTCGAGCGAATGACCGGTGTCGGCAAACGCCCGTTCAGTGCCGGCAGAAAGCAGGGCGTCGGCGAGCACAGCGGGTGGGACACCCGTGGCAATCGCCGTCAACAGGGTGCGCTCAGCCGCCTCGCGGTGACGCACGTTCGTCCAGAGGCGCAGCCAACGCTTGAGCGCAGCTGGCTCCGGCCGGCTGTCAAGCGGCGCCCGTTCCCGCCGCGGCGCCTCGCCTTCGCAGTCCGCCGCCACACGGCGCGCGCCCTGGAAGAGGGCGAGATAGGTGTCGTCCTCTGGCAGGACGGGCAACAGATTGGCGAGCGCCGTGAGTATCGTGAGGCCGACGCCCCAGCCATCACGGTTCTGCGCTCCGAATAGCGCCACCTGCCGCACGATATCGGTCACCGGCACGCCGGCCGCGAGCTCACCATGCACGCCCTTGGCGATGACGAGTCCGAGGTCGTGTGCGAGACCGTCCGTGAGCCGCTGACGCCAATGCGCCGCAGGATCGGAATGTCCAGACGTGGTCGCCACCCAGACGTCGCCATTGCGCACCTCGACCGCGCAGCTCGGCACATCGTCCGCCCAGAGGTCGAATGTGCAGCCGCTCTGCAGATCGAAGCGGGCATGGTGCCAATGACAGGTCAGGATGCCATCCTCGACAGTGCCTCGCTCGAGCGGAAAGCCCATGTGTGGGCAACGATTGTCGAGGGCGAAGACGCGCCCGCGGTCGTAGATGACGAGGATTGCACCATGGCCACCTTGCACGACGAGCCGCCCCTTCGCCCTCAGCTCTTCAAGGCTTCCCACGAGCATGAATCCGTTATTCGGTGCGTCCATGCGCACACCTCCCGCATTCGTCTCTCCGCGGACATCGCAGGGACATTGTAGGTACGCCCGGCGCCTGGCAACAGAAGTGCGCCTGTTCGCCCGACACTCGCTATCCATGAAGTCCCGAAAAACAAACATGCGGGTTGTGTCTCGCGTTCCGCATGCGCGTTATGGCGGAGGGCTGGCTGCAGCCCGAACGGTCATCCGCATTGCGGTAGATTTCGGCGCACGCCAGCCGACGGAAGCTTAATGGCCCTGGCTGGACAAAAGCTCCGCGATTTCCTGGGCGATGGTGAGTACGCCGTTGGACCCACGCTCACCCGTTAGCGAAAATCAGCGGGCGGCCAGGCTGGCAAGGCGTCCCCTGGCGAATCTACTCGGCGCCCCGCACTTTCGGACTGGAATGAAAGCAGGGCGGGAACGTTGACGTCCTCATCGATTTCCGGCCAGAACAGTTGCTGACGGTCCATCGAGATGGCGAAGTGTTCGCGCTCCGCTGCTGTCGCTGCCTGGAGGACAGGAAACCACCCAAGCGGGAATGAAACGGCCTGGCCGTCGGACAGGTCGAGAAACAGGTGTGCGCTGTCGAAGTGCACGTCCACGGCAGCACCTTCCATGGTTATCTCCTTATTGGGATGCGCCTTTTAGACTAGGTCGCGGCGACCCGGCGTTCAAGGAAAATGCCGGAATGAAGGTCCTTACCGGGCGGGACGGATGCCTCGGGACCAGGGTCCTTCCAGATGACGATGGATCGTCCAACAGCGACATGCCGTCGATGCTGACCGCAATTGACGAGGGTGCCGTCGACGTCGCATTCCAGCAGGCCGATGCCTTTGTCGATTGGGTGGAACGTCGCGGCATATTCAGAATTCGCTTCCCAACCGCGCTCAAGCCCTGCGGTCTGAATGGCGGAGCAGCCACGGCGTCAGACGCGCGCGCAGCCGAGCTACTTCCTCGATGCCAACGGCACCTTCGACACGACGCTATACATGCGGGTTCCCCGTAAATGGCGACCTCGCTTCGTGTCTGCTGTGTCCCATTTGGGCCTTTCGCGGCCACGGCTTGCCATTGCCTGTTACCTGCCCGGATTCAACTCAGGGTGCCGGTGTGAGTAGGGCGCTCCATACTTCAGCTCGTAATGCGCGCCGACGCCAACGCGCGTTGGCGGAAAGCGGTCGCCCTCAACGCATGTGGCATCAAACGTCCGCCCCTCGTTGTCACCACCTTCAAGAACAACTCAGGAGCAATTCAACCCGGCGATCGGGTCGGCGTTTGCGGAGAAACGGGAATGAGGTATACCGATGAACGGCAGCGCCGCGATGACCGACCCACCAATGGTGCGCACTGTGCGGCCTGCACGCCGCGCAGTGAGCCCGCACAGGAGCATGGCCCGGGATTCGTCGGCGACAGTGGTGAGCAGCGCGAGCTGCATCCCGTTCGTGAGATCGAGTCAATTGCGACGCATCCCATGGCGCTGCCGCTCATCCACGATAGTGAGGCGAACGATGGCGATGCGCAAGCGCGAAGACAGTTCTGAGGTGTTTCCGAACGCAGCGGGAATCGATATTGGCGGCTCGAGTCACTGGGTCGCGGTGCCCAAAGGGGCGGCTGAAGAGCCGGTACGCGAGTTCGGCACGATGACCGACGATCTGCACGAGATGGCGGACTGGCTGCTGGCATGCGGAGTTGACACGGTCGCCCTCGAATCGACCGGCGTATTCTGGATACCCGTGTATGAAGTGCTGGAGCAGCGCGGGTTGACGGTCTGGCTGGTCGACGCGCGGTGGGAGGCGTCCATATAAAGCTGATGAGCCTGGGGCTGCTGCGGGCGGCCTGGCGCCCGGGTGATGAGGTTTGCGTGGTCCGTGCAGTGGCCCGTCAGCGCGAGGTGTTGCTCACCGAACAGGCTGGCTGGGTCCAGCGCATGCAGAAGGCGCTGGTGCAGATGAACCTGCAGCTCACCGAGGTGCTCACCGATGTGATGGGCGTGACCGGACAGGCGATCGTGCGCGCAATCGTCGCCGGCGAGCGCAACCCGAAGGTACTCGCCAGTCACCGTCACGGCCGCGTCAGGGCCAGTGCGGCCGAGATCGAGCGGGCGCTGACGGGCAACTGGCGTGACGAGCACGTGTTCGTGCTCGGCCAGGCGCTGGCGATGTTCGACAGCCTGGGTGAGCGCATCCTCGAATGCGACGCGAAGATCGAGGCGCTACTCAAGCCACTTGGGGTTCACGAAGTCGAGCTCTCGGGTCCCGGCAAGCGCGGCGGCAAAAACACGCCGCACTTTGACGCGCGCACGGCCCTCGCACGCTGGGCGGGGGTCGACCTGACGCGCATCAACGGCCTGTCGATCACCACCGTCATGACGATCCTCTCGGAAATCGGCCCGGACCTTAGTCGCTTTGCCAACGTCAAGCATTTCTGTTCCTGGCTGGGGCTGTGCCCCGGCACAAAGATCAGCGGCGGCAAGGTCCTGAGCGCGCGTACCCGCCGCTCAACAAATCGGGTTCGGCAGGCGCTCAAGCTCGCCGCCATGAGTCTGTCGCGTAACGATTCGGCGTTGGGCGCGTTCTACAGGCGCCTGTGCGCGCGCATGGACAAGCCGCGCGCCAATACCGCAGTGGCCCACAAGCTCGCCCGCATGGTGTACTTCATGCTCACGCGCGGCGAAGCTTTCGTCGACGAGGGGCAGCAGTGTTATGAAGAGCAGCAGCGGCAGCGCAATATCGCAGCACTTCGCCGTCGCGCCAGTGCACTTGGTTTCGAAATCACCCCGGCCGGTCAGGTACCCTGAAACCGGGAGGATCGCTAATTGTTTCTCGTGAGGTGTAAATGGACATCCCTGTTACGGCGGAGCAAATTCGGACCTTTGCCTTTTACCTTTGGGAAAAGGATGGGGCCCGGAAGGTCGGTCGGAGGAATACTGGGAGAAAGCACGGCAGCGGTTAGGACCGGATGCCGGCGCTCCGTCGACGGAAGCGGAAACGTCAGGACAGGAACAGTCAAAAGCGTGAGTATCGCTCAAAAGTGGGGGCATCCTGGGGCATGGCCGATTGAACTGTCGCGACGATGCGGCCTTTCATACCCGCCGAGCTGAAGGTGTCATTCCTGCTGCTCGACGCGGCCACATCCACGCTCGGCATTGACTCGGAAGCAGCGATTCCAGCGCGCGCTGGAGAAACTCATGCAGAGGCGCACGGTGGTCGCGCTTGCGCACTGGCTGTCGACGCTGCAAAAGTTCGATCGTAATGCCGTCATCCTGCACGTGCAGCCGTCACGAATGACGGGCCGCACGAACCCGCACGCCATCCAGATATCTACACGCGACGTACCGCTTCGTCATTTCGTCACCAGCGTCGCATCGCGAGGACATTGAGTGGTCCGCCACGGGATCTATTGATACGAGGGCAGATTGGAGGGGCGCTCACCGGCCAGTTCCGACCGAACGCTGAAGACCGGGCTTGCATGCCATTCTTCCAGGTTTGGCCGCCACTCCTCCCAGACATTGTCGTCCACTTCCAGTTCTTCCTCGACCGTGCCCGCGCCAAGGTAGGCATAGATAAGGGAGGTGCCGCTCCAGTAGGCGACCATGAAATCGGATAGGTCCGCCGTGGTGCCGAGCGGCTGGTCGCGGAGCAGGGTGATTAGTTCCTGTTCAAAGGATTCGCGTGTCATCGTCATCGTCCGTCCCTGCGCCGCGAGCAGATTTACCTGCGCTAACGCTTCCACGTCTCGTGGCATGCCGGCGGTCGTTCGCAGACGTAGGAGATATAAAGCTGCCGCCGTCATAAATGAGCATGAACGATGCCATAGCGTCGCGGCAATCAGAACGTGGGAAGTGGGCCGACTTGCCTACGGGAGTGATCGTACTTCACACGCATAGTGGGGTGCCGAGGCGCCAGCAGCAAGGTTGTAGTTTGGTAAATGGCGCACAATCGAGGGTCGTGCAAGCTGGTCTGCTGGATATTTACCTTCCCGACCGCCAGGATTTGTACGATTTGAACGAAGACCCCAAGTCGTCGTTTGCGTTGCGCTCACCTCGAAGCGTTGCCCAAAGCGCTCACGATCACAGCGCTACCCGGCAGCAGCGCTGCACAGTAGGGGCACAGGAAAGGGGGGCATGTGCCCGGTAAACCTCGACCGATTGCAGTAGCTGTGAGCCGGTGGCGGAACAGGACAAGCTGGTCCTCTTTTAATCGCGCGGAACGCGGATTCATTGTCCTTTGTCTTTGTGGCGGACAGCGCCGGCTGGGAGGCACTACACATGCTCAATTGACCAGGTTGCCCGCTGCGGCACCCGTGCTGCCGCAGCGCACTCTGTAAAGGAGTCGTCGCTCATGTCACAACCAACACCGAAGTCTTCGTCCGATCTGGACCGCCTCGCAATTGACACGATCCGGACGCTGTCGATTGACGCCGTGCAAAAGGCCAATTCCGGTCACCCGGGAACACCAATGGCGCTTGCGCCCGTCGCCTTTCATCTCTGGCAAAACCATCTTCGTTACGATCCCGCAGCGCCTTTGTGGCCCAATCGCGATCGCTTCGTGCTCTCCGTGGGCCATGCGTCGATGCTGCTGTATTCATTGCTGTGTCTTGCAGGCGTAAAGGCCGTCGACGAAGACGGCCAACTGACGGGCAAGCTCGCCGTCTCTCTCGACGACATCAAGCAGTTTCGCCAGCTCGACAGCGTGACGCCCGGTCACCCCGAATACCGGATGACGACGGGCGTCGAGACGACCACAGGGCCGCTCGGCCAGGGGCTTGGCAATAGCGTCGGCATGGCAATGGCCGCGCGCTGGTACGAGGCGCACTTCAATCAGCCGGACGCACCATTGTTCGATTATCGCGTCTACGCCCTGTGCGGCGACGGTGACATGATGGAAGGCGTATCGCACGAGGCCGCGTCGCTGGCGGGGCACCTGAAGCTTTCGAACCTGATCTGGATTTATGACAGCAATCGCGTGACGATCGAAGGTCATACGGACCTCGCGTACAGTGACGACGTCGAATCGCGGTTTCGAGGCTACAACTGGCACACGCTGCACGTGGACGACGCCAACGACTCGAACGCGCTCGAAGCCGCCCTCAACGAAGCGAAGGCTGTGCCCGACAGGCCGACGTTGATCGTCGTGAAGAGCATCATCGGCTGGGGTGCGCCGAACAAGCAGGACACGTCGGCTGCGCACGGCGAGCCGCTCGGCGTAGAAGAGGTCAAGCTGGCCAAGCGCGCGTACGGCTGGCCGGAGGATGCGCAATTCCTCATGCCCGATAGCGTGCGCGAGCACTTCGCGCAAGGCATGGGCGCGCGCGGCAAGGCGGCGCACGACGCGTGGGACAAGCGCTTCGACGAGTACGGCAAAAAGTATCCGCAGCTTGCGAAGGAATTCAACCTGATGCAGGCGTGCGGGTTGCCGGAAGGCTGGGACGCGGATATTCCCGTCTTTGACGCCGACGCGAAGGGCATTGCGACGCGCGAGTCGTCGGGCAAGGTGCTCAACGCAATCGCGCAGCGCGTGCCGTGGATGATCGGCGGCGCGGCGGACCTCGCGCCGTCGACAAAGACCAACCTGAAGTTTGAAGGCGCGGGCAGCTTCGAGCACGACAACTACGGCGGGCGCAACCTGCACTTCGGCATCCGCGAGCATGGCATGGGCGCGGTCGCGAACGGGCTTGCGGTGTCGGGCCTCAGACCGTTCGCGTCGACCTTCCTGATCTTCAGTGACTACATGAAGCCGCCGATCCGCCTTTCCGCGATCATGGAAGTGTCCGTGATCTACGTATTCACGCACGATTCGATCGGGCTCGGCGAAGACGGCCCGACGCACCAGCCAGTCGAGCAGCTCGCGTCGCTGCGCGGCGTCCCCGGACTGACTACGCTGCGTCCCGCTGACGCCAACGAAGTCGGCGAGGCCTGGCGTCTCGTGCTGGCGCGTCCCCATGTGCCGGCCTGCATCGTCGTGACGCGCCAGGCGGTGCCAACCTTCGACCGCAAGAAGTACGCATCCGCCGAAGGCGCGCGCCGCGGCGCGTACGTGCTGGCCGACGCGGCCGACGGCAAGAAACCCGATGTTCTCTTGCTCGCGACGGGCAGCGAAGTGTCGCTGTGCATCGCCGCGTACGAGACGCTGAAATCCGAGGGCATCAAGGCGCGCGTGGTGTCGATGCCTTCATGGGACGTCTTCGAGCAGCAGGACCACGCATACAAGGACTCGGTGCTGCCGCCCGACGTGCATGCGCGCGTGGCCGTCGAACAGGCGGCGACTCTCGGCTGGGACCGCTATGTCGGCCGTCTGGGCTCACAGATCGTGATGCACACGTTCGGCGCGTCGGCACCGCTCAAGGCGCTGAAAACGAAGTTCGGCTTTACGCCGGAGCGCGTCGTCGACGAGGCGAAAAAGCAGATTGCGCGGTGCAAGTCGAACGTCAAGGAGTGACCCAACCATAATCCGCAAGCAACCCGCGGGCAAGATCACACAGGAGGTTCACAGATTTGCAGCTCATCTTACGGCCGATGATGTGATGATCGACGGCGGTAACAGCTTCTACCGAGATCGGAGTGGTTTCGTGTCCACTACGCGGGACAGGTCAGGTATGTTGCGCAGGCTGTTACGCTTAATCGTAGTCTGCTGGCCGCAGGCCTGCCGCGCCTCACCATTTCCCTGTTCATGCGCTCCGCCTTAGCGGAGCTGTGCACAGTTGAACGGGAAATATTCATACTTATTAGATATCCGAATTATAACGGACGCAGCATGACTGGGTCCCAAGCGAGCACGTCTGCCAGAGCTGATGTCTTGTTTGCATTGCGGTTTCCTTTTAAACTGCAGTTAGCGATATGGCCTGACAGCCATCTCTGAACGTGCCAGAAAAGGAAAACCGGTTTGGCGCAAAATGTTGTCTCAATTCGCCACAGCCTGTGGAAAACCTTGGCGTAAAACGCCACGTGCCACGGGAAATGCAGGAAGGCTGTGGCTTACCGAGACCGGTAGTCGTTGCAGGAATTATTCGCCGTGCATGCAAAGCGGCCAACCGACGATATGTACGCGACAGAGAAAGCGGATTTACAGGCAAACGCGGACACCAGGCGTCGCCGCATTCAGGAACTGCTTGCCATCCCGTTCCGCATTTACTGCGCCGACAGGCAGGAGGGCGGTCGCGGGATGTGCCGTTTATTCCCTCGTTCCACATCGGATCGATTTCCTGCACTCTTGATCGACATGGACTGGCGACTAATTAATAACTCCGCATTGAGGCTGGTGCGATTGTGTCATTCCTCGCAGCGGCATTCATCATTTCCCGTTTTCAATATCGATTGATCCGGGACTTCTTTAGTGCTCCAGAGCCGGGCTTAGCGCAAGCTCGTCGGCGATTTTTTTCAATCTCTTGTCGCGCGTCCAGATCATCACGCCAGGCTCTAGCCTGGCAGATGCGAGCAAGCACGCGTCCACGTAGCCAATTCCCCGGCTGAACAATTGTTGTTGCTCGATCAGATAGAAGACTTCGTCAGGCGTCGCAACGGGCACGCGAGGCAGGTCAGTCAAAGCACGAAGCACAATAGAACGGTCGCGCAAACTGCCAAGCGAAATTTCGCCGATCACATATGGATGGATTCGGACGCGGTCATGAATCAGAAGGTCGACCATTATCGGCTCTGACCGGTCAATGTGATCAATCCACACAGATGTGTCGACGAGGATCATTCAACCTCCTGCCGCCGGCGCGGCGCGGCAGTGATACCCGGTTGACTGCCCCCCAAGGCGGCGAGTCTCCGCGCAGCTTCACGTTCGATTAACGCCTTCAATGCCTCCCGCACAAGAGCGGATTTCTCGTTCAATCCCGTGTAGTCTTGGGCCCGGGAGACTAGGTCATCGTCCAAAGCAATTGTCGTTCGCATATAGTCTCCGTCATCAAGGCACGATTATAGCATCGTTCGATGTCCAAATGCGTGCCTTGATCGGAATACTATTTGACATAATAACAACAACATTTCATATAATCATTGCGGTACGATGGATTCTCGCCGCGCATCCTCAAGTAAATGCGCGCGCGGGCACAAGTGTTCGCGCAAACGGATTTGTGCAGCAGCCGTTGCACAATTACCCTCGTCGCGCAGCGTGCTGACCATGCAGATTAAGACGACCGCGCGAGCGCGCGCCGGCAACGCCGTCCCGAATTTTATCGACCGGGTGAGGCTTACAGATGATGCTCTGTCCGACAGAGCGGGAACGCGTTGTCCTGGTCGGCACCTATCTATCTGGGACGCTCGCACCGCCAAACTGCCGCTTCGCTTCAGCAACCAGTTCCCTGAGCGCCTCGATGCCAGCATCCGTGAACGCGGTTACGGAAATCAGTTGTTCAGCGGGGACGTCGTGATCGTCGATAATCCTGAGACACCCGTCCTCTGGCTCCAGGTTCATGCTCGCCAGTTCGTCCAGCCAACCCTCCGGCTCTCCGAGCATTTTTGCGACACAGGAGATCGTGTAGACAAAATTCGGCGCTGCCATCGTATTGCCCCCTAGGATCATGCGCGAGGATAGTCGTTTGACCGCTCCGTGGGATACCGTGTGATTCACTAGGTTTCTTTGTGACCGAATCGCACACGGCGGTTGGTGCGTCTGACGCTGATAGCGCCGTTTAAGCCAGCTAGCGGCACGTACGCATCATGCCTCATCACTCGGATCCACCAATGCAATCCGGAACTGCCACCCTTCAAACTGCATCAACATTGCCCCAAAATCGGTCCAGTCGACGCGCTTGCCATCTATGATCACACACGGCATGTGGCCGATCTCGCTGCTGTCCCACTCGATTCGCCCCCGGACCGTCGTTCCGGCTACCTCGAGATTACCAGCATGCTCGACCAAGTACCTGGTCGCCAGAGCACGCTTGACCTTCTGCACCAGGTGTCCCAGTAGCTCGAACGGATCCGACCGTGGATCACCAAGAAGCTGAAAGCGGTAACCCACGCAGTCTTCGTCGCCGGAAGCCAGTTCGAACGCCTCCAGTGAAAGCTGGTCGCCGAACAACAAGCTCCGGAAATGAAACTCGTGTACGACACCACCCGCATCGGCCAGACGCACGGGCGCAAACTTCGGATGTTCGAAGGCGTTAAGCTTCGCAAGATGGGCCATCTCGGTATTGAAACAGCGGCTGCAGAGCGATCGGAACGCACCATCGCCTGAAGCGACTTTCACAACGGCGTGCGGCGACATGACTGTTTCGCACCGGGCACAGATGTTCTTTGACATCAACACTCCTCCAGATCTTTTCGCACTGAGGATATCGATTGTCGCATCTTTGACGGCGCGATTTTCACTCGACTCGTCCCTTTCCCTACCTGGTTGGCAGCCACGCCACTCCGTCGATTACGCGATGGATTTTTAGCTTACTCATCTCCAGGATACGGTCACCGTAAGAGAAGGACTACAAAGGGGCTGGCGGATTCCCGGTCTTATGGAAAGCCTCGCACCCGGCCGATGACGCGACCTACACTGCCTTCAGCCTGAAGGAGTTGTCTGTCTCTGGCCTGCTGGTTTCCGGACTACGCGATCTGATTCTTCGAACAGGCCAAAGGCGATTTCAGAGAGCTTTCGCCTCGCCCGGCTGAGTAACGCACACAGTAGTGAGAGTTCTGCCAGACGGCCACATGGAGTGAGAAATACGATCCGTGTTTCGTGCCACGTCCGGCAATTCGCCCAGCTTGCCTTATAGTCGGCGTGAAGGGGACGAAAGTCGAAGTCGCGACGATTGGCGTGCGACCATTTGACGAGAAATTCGGTCAACAGGACACCAACCGAGCAGGTGGCAAATGCTTCGTCATAGGTTGTGATGAAGCCTTCGACCGTTTGTGTACCTACCAGATTGACAGATGCGGCAACAGGGATGCCGTTGACCTTCACGAAGGCGACGAGCGGAATGCTCGATAGTTCCGTTCGACGCGCCAGCTCGATAAAGAAGTCCCGAGTTCGAGTGTCGTTCAGGTAGGGCGCTGTCACGTGATGGCGCTGTGCCCAGCGTCGCTTGTTGTCGAACAGCCAGGTGAGTACCGAAGCGGCATCGCTAACGGTTCGACACCAACCGAACTCCGGATGGCCCTGCGATTCAAGTTTATTGTGCCGATATCGCAGGCTGCTGCGCAACGACCTGGGCAACGTCGATACAAGGTCCTCCCATCGCGAAACGTCGCGCAACCGGATCGAAAAGCCTGGCAGTCCATGCCACTGCGCCGGTGTCAGCGCGAGCACCCAGGACTGCGGCGTGCCACACAGCGCGCGCTGCAACGCGCAGTCCTCCTCAACCAATGGAATTTCGAGGACGTCCGCATCAACCTGCCTGATCACATCGACCGCAGCCTTCAGAACGGCGCTGTCTGCCCCCGCCTTGACGAGTGGTCCGCCATACTCTTCACCCGTTCCGCATGTGAGCGGCCTGGCAATACGAAGCAGCCCGCTTTGGCCGATTGAAACGGGCCACAGCACCAGCAGGTCCCTGTCGCCGAACACCATTGCGACGCGGACACTCCCCCCTTGCCCGAGCACTCGAGAGGCGGCCAGTGCGCAATACTCGAAGGTCAAATACCCTGGGCAATCTTCGGCTCCGTCTGCGAGCGTGCACCACGCCTCACGTAGCGACGCCAATGCCGCAGTCGAAGCGACCGCGCGGACTTCACGCTTAAGAACCGTCGGCCGCAGATCAGTCGAGTGCACCGTCTTCGTGATCAACATAAAAAGCCCGGTTTGATCAACACTGACGCCGTCGTTCATTCAGCCTGGTCCGCTGATCAACTGCAACTTCGGGGCCATTGATAAAATTTACTTTCATATTGCATGCCCCATTTGCCTGCCAGTAGTGCCGTCACGTATTCCGGCTGGCGCTTGCGGGGGAACGGGCGTGGGCGTGATCGTGCATGGACGGTCACGCATATCTCGAGCCATGGCAGGCGGGTATGTACGTTGCGTCGATAGAAGTAAATCGGACGACATCGAGGGCATCAATGGCAACCGTTGACAGTTATCTCGCGGAGCACCCGATGCAGATCCGGCCGGGCAGGCGGGAGGCAATGGCTATGTCACCGCCACATCCCCGCTCGATGCCTGTCTCGATCTTTCACGAGCGGTGGTGGCTTGATATCGCGACGGAAGGGCATTGGGCGGCCGCATGCGTCACGCACGGCAATCAGGTCCTCGGCCAGATGCCCTATTACATCGCCCGCAAGGGCATCTGGCGCGTTTCGCCCTTACCGCCACTGACACGCTCGCTGGGCCCGTCCATCAGGTCAATGGGTCTCGACCCTGCTCAAGAACTGCGGCATCGGCTGCACGTCACCTCGCAGCTCATCGAGCAGTTGCCTCAATTCGACTGTTTTTCTCAGGTGTTCGACTACCACGTGAACGATGCGCTGGCTTTCGCACTGCACGGCTTCACGGTGTCTGCGCGGTACACGTTTCAGATACCACCCGTTATCCAGGCGGCCGACGTCTGGGGACGTATGCAGTCCAAGACCCGAAACGCAATCCGCAGTGCGCAAAGGCGCATCGAGGTCCGGCTGATCGACGGAGCGAGCGAGTTCGTCCGTTTCTACGAAACGAATCTCGCATCGCGATCGCGCGCGAATGCCTACGGGAATGCCGTGATGAGCGAACTTGTGCGTGCGTTCCTTGATCGTCGTGCGGGCCGCGTACTAGGTGCATTTGATCGCGGCAGACTGGTCGGCGCGATCGGTGTCGTCTGGGACAGGCGCACCATGTACTACCTCCTGTCGACGCGCACGCCTGATGCTCACTACGGAACGATCAGCCTGTTACTCTGGGCGGCGATTCAGGACGCGATAGGGCGCAAGCTTGTCTTCGACTTCGATGGCTTTGCAGGCGTGTCGACCTTCAGTTTCCTGAACGGCTTTGGCGGGGCAATCAGGCAACGGCTCGGCGTCGAACGCGTCGGCACGGTGTATTCGATTGCAAGAACGCTCAAGCGCAGCATCGCGGAGAAGACGGGCCAATGCTTTGCGCCGCAGTTGTGATGGTCCGACCCGGGATGCGGAGTGTGCGTGGCATTTGCGCTGCGCTACGCGCGAGAGCGTCACGCGACTGCGCGAATGGAGACCGCGCCAAAGCGGGGGCTCTATGCAGCGATATCGTGAGCGCTCGTTGCCCGCGAGCCCCGGATGGGCGATCTAACCGTATGGATATCGCCAGGGACGGCGAAAAGCGTGTTCACCTGGCGCTGACTGTGGGAACGCCTGACACACGACGTGGCGCGGCGAGACGTGACTGCGCGAATGGCGAGTTGCGGCGACAGGCAAGGGCCCGATGGTTGGCGCAGACGGCGGCTCGACCAGGCGGGGTCGGGTGGCGCGCAGCCTAGAACCCGACACCTACACCGACGCCCACACCGCCGCCGAGGCTGCCGCCTCCCACACCCACGCCGAGGCTGGGCCCCGGCGCGTAGTAGCCGGGATCATACGCAGGATCGCTGTAACCGTATGGTGGGGCAGCAGCAAATCCCGAGACGGCAGCCGCCAGCGCCAGGATGCCGAAAAGTCTGAGCATGATCTTCTCCCCATCACGGGCCTGATCGCACCTGAGTCGATGAGCGTAGCGATCTGGCCTAGTTGGCCACCATCGGCACGCATAAACAGGAATGAATATGTGATGTTACGACGTTTCGCCGCCCTTCGAATGCGATAACCTAGAAAGCGCATCACCGTGTTTAGGAACAATGAGGCGCCCATCGGTTAGCAAAATCAGGATCGGGTGGACCGGCGATCCCGATGAGCTTGCCCCCCGTTTTGAGAACTCGCAGCGATCCTTCGAGCGTATTTCCGGCTTGTGTATCCAGCACCACGTCGCAGTCTTTCAGGAGGGCGGTAAAGTCGTCCTTCGTGTAATCGATGACGATATCAGCACCGAGTTGCTTCATCAATCCGGCATTCGCGGCGCTCGCTGTCGTCGCGACGATCGCGCCAAGATGCTTGGCCAGTTGAATGGCAAAGGTGCCAACACCACCCGAGCCGGCGTGTATCAATACCTTGTGTCGTTTCTTCAGTTGACCTTTTTCGAACAGCGCCTGCCACGCTGTTAAGGCAACCACCGGAATTGAAGCCGCTTCTTCCATACTGAGCGTCTTGGGCTTGAGCGCCACCGCCGCTTCCTTGAACGCGATAAATTCCGCGAAAGTACCGATCCGATCTCTGTGACACGCTGAAAGCTAGCAGCGCGTTCGCAGAACCCATGCCATGCAATCCGAGGTTTTCTGATGGAAAGGGACAATACGGGTTCTACTGATGAGATCAGCTTAAGCCGATCGGGGGATCTCGGTGAGGCTGACCGCACAGGTTTCTTTGTGGTCCTCATCACCAACAAACACCTGAACCGTGTAGCCGCCTACGAGTGGCACCAGGATCTCTGCTGCGTCGCCGGATTTGTCTTCGTCACGTTACGCTTCTCAACCCATTAAAAATGCGGGCGTCATGCCATTACCATAGGCCTTGGCATCGGCCCCTTCGGAGACAGCCAGCCTGGTCAGCGAGTTTGCCAATTTTCTGCGTTTGCCTCAAAGCTGAACACAAAGGCAAACTCGAGGACGCGCGGCAATGGCTCACGATCCACGAGCGTGCTTGCGCAGCGAATCGCGAAGGAATGCTGGCGTCAGAGAAAACACGGATGGCCAAATGGCCGCACCGTCGAAATGGAGAATCACGAGTCTCTCACCTCGCATCCGGACAGAACAGCTGTCCGGGTCGGCTAGATTAGAATATTATTCCTTCACCTCTAAAAAGAACTCGACGGCCTCGCAGCGCCGTGCCCCCGTACCGGGCAGTTGTGCGCGTGCCCGAGATTTGAGTGGTACGTATCGAGCATCAATAGGAACACCGCTTGCGGACTGGCATGCCAAGGGTTTTGCGACGAACCTGCAGCGGATGCCGAACTGCCGAGCGGCCTGCGCCTTGGTATCGAAGCGCGGCCCCGTAGCATTCCGCTTAGCTGGTTGTAGTGTCGACTTGCGCTGCTGTCCGGCTCCGGATTGTCCGTTCGGGCAAATACTGCTGAGCAGTCAAATCGAACGTATTTTGTCCAATCATGACCGCCAACACATCAACGGATTCAACTGCTGGCCAGCCTGCCCCCGGGCCATCAACGCTCAACTTCCCGGTGGTCGGAATCGGCGCATCCGCAGGCGGCATCCAGGCGTTACTGCGGTTTTTTGAACAGACGCCGGGCGACGTAGACATGGCGTTCGTGATCGTGCTTCACCTGTCTCCGAAATACGAGAGCCGCGTCGATGAGGTGATCCAGCGCGTCACCACGATGCCGGTCACGCAGGTACTCGAGCAAACACGGATCGAAAAGAACCACGTCTACCTGATTTCGCCGTCTAACGATCTCTCGATGGCAGACGGACACCTGCGGGTGACAAGGGCCGAACGCCAAGGTCGTGCGCCAGTGGCGATCGACCGGTTTTTCCGTAGCCTCGCCGACGTGCATGGCGCGCGCGCCATGAGCATCATACTGTCAGGCACGGGCAGCGACGGGACGGTGGGGATTGGCCGTATCAAGGAGTGCGGCGGTATTGCGCTCGCCCAGAC